>ONYQ01000096.1 GCA_900322145.1 uncultured Eubacteriales bacterium | reverse complement strand
GGAACATTTCCCTTGTCTGTCCGGAGAAGATTTTTTTGTGCATACGATCAATGAGCCGTTTTCGTATGTTAAGGCAAGTAGGATGGATTATCTGATAGATAAAAATATGCAGTAACTCCACGTTTTGCACTGCCGATTATTCATGGCTGTCATTCGGGAGAGCGGCAGAGGTTGTTTTTTCTGCTTTTTTATGGCTGATTTTGAGAACCACATTGTGCAGAACGCATGGCAGAATGGCGGCTGCCATACAGCCTGTTCCCATCAGAAGCCACGACAAGCCATAGTTACCGCCCCGATTATAGGCATAGAAATCTTTCCAGCCGCCGTTTGCTTCGCCGATTACCCGTACCATGATGAAATAAAGCATTCCATAGCCGTACATCGGAAGGAGTGCCAACAGCATTTCACGGATACGGATGTGACAAACCGTTTCGAGCAGTATAAAGGAGAGAAGCGCCATCAGCGGTGTGCTGACATGAACGATAAACAGAGTGTCGCCGATGACCATCGTACCGTAGAAAGGCATCAGAAACAGGATGGTTGCCCCGAATGTCATTGTCACACATGACGTTCCGATAAATTTGAACAGCACAACGGCTTTTGGAAGGGTATCGGCTTTTTTCTGCAGAATCCGGATGTCAAAGACGGCAACGATCAGGGAAGCAATCGCTGTCAGGATGTTGGAATCGGTCGTAAAGTATTTCAGTGATTCCCAGCCGTTCTTAATCAGAATGTTAGGTTCGACAAAGAAGTAAGAAATGAATACCACAACCGTTATGATAAAGATCAGAAGATTGACGATGAGAGAAATCACCGTTTTTCGTTTTGTCATCATTTGCTTTCACCTCATCAGCAATATATCATAAAACCCCAAAAAGTGCAACCGTTTTTTTATCAAGCCGGTCAAGGAAGAATCCTTTGTGACAGCAAGGGGAAAACACTGTCCGATTCACCCCAATGTCAGATTTAGCATAATATGGCAAAAGGTGCAATTTTTTTTCTCAGTCAGAGGATTTCTTCGTTTTTTTGAATACTATTTCCAAAAAAACACCGTAAAAATAGGCGCTTAGCCTATTGGTTAATGTCGGATTTTGTAGTATAATGTATATCTGTGTATTGAAAAATTGTACATTGCACATTGCGCATTGTACATTGCACATTGTACATTGTACATTGTATAGGTGAGGGAGTGGAAGAAAGGGAAATGAGACTGCATGGAATAAGGGTGGCGCACAAGAAGCATACGGCGGATTGCGCACCGGAACGGTTGGCGGTACCGCAGTATGTAACGATACCGATGTCGATGCATATCGGCAAGCCGGCCAGTATTGCCATTCACAAGGGGGAGGATGTCAAAGTAGGTCAGCTTATCGGAGAGGCTGACGGCTTTGTGTCCTCCAATATTCATGCAAGCGTATCGGGAGAGGTGCGCCAGATCAGCGAAATACTGAATGCGCACGGACAGAAAATTCCGTGTGTCGTGATTCAGGCTGACGGTAAACAAACGTTATATGATAAGTTAACGCCGCCGGTGGTGACGGACTTTGAAAGTTTTGTACGGGCGGTCAAGGAAAGCGGTGTTGTCGGATTGGGCGGCGCCGGTTTTCCGAGTTTCGTCAAGCTGAATGTCTATAATCTTTCGGCGGTAGAGGCGGTAGTGATCAATGCGGCGGAATGTGAGCCGTATATTACCTCCGATACCCGCACGATGATTGACAAGGCGGAATATGTCTTTAAGGGTATTGAAGCGATACGGCGGTTTATGGGCGTAAAGCGTTTTATTATCGGCATTGAGAACAACAAGCAGGAAGCCATCCAACGGATGCAGACATTAGCGGCACAGAGCGAAGGGGTAGAAGTACACGTTTTGCCGGCACTGTATCCGCAGGGCGGTGAAAAGGTGCTTGTCTATCATACAATGGGACGTGTTATTCCCAAAGGCGGTTTACCGCTGGATGTGGGAGCCGTTGTTATCAACGTGACGACACTGGCTTTTATTGCGGAATATCTGGAAACCGGCAAACCATTGGTGGAAAAATGCCTGACGGTGGATGGTTCGGCGGTGAAAACACCGAAAAATGTGATTGCGCCGATCGGTATGTCCATCCGTGATGTGATCGAAGCGGCCGGCGGTCTGAAATGTGAACCGGCGAAGGTACTGTATGGCGGTCCGATGATGGGTATCACCGTACCGGATATGGATGAACCGGTGCTGAAAAATACCAATGCACTGATTTTTATGGATAAAAAAGAGGCGACACCGCCGAAAACGACAGCCTGTATCGGTTGTGGTGCGTGTGCGGCGCATTGTCCGTTCCGGTTGGATCCGAGAGCCATTGCCAGAGCGTACCGTTTGGGTGATGGTGCGGCATTGAAAACATTGTGTGTGGATTTATGTATGGAATGTGGATGCTGTTCCTATGTGTGTCCGGCGCACCGTCCGTTGGTGCAGACGAATATTCTGGGCAAGGGTAAGCTTAAAGAGTATCTCTTCTCACAGCAGGCACAGCAGAAGCAGGAAACCAAAGCACGTCAGCGGAAGGATATACAGGAAAAGCAGGCAAAGGAGGCTAAGCCATGAGCAAGCTGATCTCATCTGTTTCACCGCATTTTTTCACGCAGCGCACCACACGCTTTATTATGCTGGATGTGATTATCGCCTTATTGCCGGCGGCCATTGCTTCCGTTTGGCATTTCGGATGGAGAAGTCTGTTGGTGATCGGTGTTTGTGTGGCAGGCTGTGTCGTGAGTGAATTTCTGTTTGAAAAGCTTTGTCACCGTGATAATACCGTCGGGGATTTATCCGCCATTGTGACGGGTTTATTGCTGGCGTATAATCTGCCGGTGAGTATTCCGCTGTGGCAGGCGGTATTCGGCAGTGTGGTGGCCGTTATCGTGGTCAAGCAGTTGTTCGGCGGTATCGGACAGAATTTTGCGAATCCGGCCATTACGGCCCGTATCGTGATGATGGTAGCCTTTTCGGGCAGTATGACCAACTGGGTATATGACGGTACACTCAAAATGCCGGATGCCGTTTCCTCGGCAACACCGTTGGCGGCAGCCGCCAAAGGGACTGTCAGTATGATGCCGTCCTATCTGGATTTGTTTTTAGGTCGTCATGCCGGCTGTTTAGGGGAAACGTGTGCCTTGGCACTGCTGTTGGGCGGTATTTATCTGTTAGTACGGCGTGTCATCACCTGGCATACACCGGTCTGCTATATCGCAACGGTAGCAGTGATGTCCCTGCTGTGCGGCAAGGATGCGCTGTATCAGGTATTGTCGGGCGGTCTGCTGTTGGGAGCCATTTTTATGGCAACGGATTATGCTACTACACCTTCCACGAAATGGGGCAAGGTGATTTTCGGCTGCGGATGCGGTCTGATTACGATTCTGATTCGTTTCTGGGGCAATCTGCCCGAAGGCGTGTCCTTCTCTATTCTTATCATGAATATTTTCACTCCCTATATTGCGAAACTGACCCGCAGTAAACCGTTGACGGGAGGTGTCAAGCCATGATGAAGGATATTGTCAAGCCGATTGCGGTGCTGGCGGGTATCTGTCTGGTGGTGACAGCTCTGTTAGCTTTTGTCAATCAATTGACTTTGCCGGTCATTGTAGAAGCAGAAGAAAAAGCGGCGGCGGCCGCCCGCAGTGAAGTGCTTTCCGCAGCGAAGGATTTCAAACGGTTAACGCCGGAGTATCTGCCGGAAGGCGTGACAGAGGTTTATGAAGGCAGTGACGGCAGCGGTTATGTCATATTGGTGCAGGTCAAAGGATACGGCGGCGTTATCAGGCTGATTGCCGGTATTCGTTCTGACGGTACATTAGAAGCGATCAAGACCCTGTCGCATAGTGAAACAACCGGTGTCGGTACGAAAGCGGTAGATAATAACAGCGGTTATCGTGAACGCTTTGCCGGTACAACGGCCGACAGCTATCAGCAAATTGATACTATTTCGGGGGCGACGATTTCCTCGACGGCCTATAAAAAAGGGGTCGGACTGATCTTTGATGCCTATCGTATCGTGAAGGAGGCAGGAGTATGAAAACGCTGAATAACTATACGAAGGGCATTATCCGTGAAAATCCCGTACTGGTATTGGTATTGGGAACCTGTCCGACACTGGCAACCTCTACCAGTGTGCTGAATGCGCTGGGCATGGGTCTGGCGGCTACCGTTGTACTGCTGTTTTCAAATATCCTGATTTCGGCACTGCGGAAAGTGATTCCCGATAAGGTGCGCATTCCCTGCTATATCGTTTTAATTGCCGGTCTGGTAACGGCGGTGCAGATGCTTGTCAAAGCGTATGCGCCGGCGCTGAATGATTCTCTCGGCATTTATCTGCCGTTGATCGTGGTTAACTGTATTATTCTCGGCCGTGCGGAAATGTTCGCCAGCAAGAACAATATTTTTGATTCTGCGGTCGATGCTTTGGGCATGGGTACCGGGTTTACGCTGGCGCTGTTCCTGATGGCAACGCTCCGTGAGGTGTTCGGTAACGGCAGTTTCTGCGGTATGCCGATTCCGGTATTGACGGACAATAAAATTTCCATTCTGACCATGGCGCCGGGCGGTTTCTTTGTATTCGGTCTGCTGATGGCCATGATGAATAAATGGGCAAAGCATAAGCCCCAAAAGAAGGATTTCGGCTGTGAAGGCTGTCCCCAGGCATCCGTATGCAGTAAGGCGGCCTGTGCGGCTTCGGATACCAAAGAAAACGGAAAGGAGGAGGTCAAGTGACAAAGCTGATTATCATATTATTGTCGGCGGTATTTATCAATAACTATGTGCTGGCGAAATTCCTTGGCATCTGTCCTTTTTTAGGCGTATCCAAACAGCTTCGTTCAGCGGTCGGCATGAGTTTAGCGGTCATTTTCGTCATGCTGATGGCAACGGCGGCGACATGGCCGATACAGAAATATCTGCTTGACCCCCATGACCTCGGTTATCTGCAAACCATTGTATTTATTTTAGTCATCGCCGCACTGGTACAGTTGGTGGAAATCGTCCTCAAGCGGTATATGCCTTCTCTGCATGAATCGCTCGGCGTATATTTGCCGCTCATTACAACGAACTGCGCCGTTCTGGGCGTAACCATCCTGAATATTGACGAGGGCTATACCTTTGCCGAAGCGATGGTGAATTCTCTCGGCAGTGGTCTGGGCTTTATGCTGGCAATGGTGATGTTTTCGGGTGTGCGTTCCACGATGGAAGGCAGTGATATTCCCGAAAGCTTCAAAGGACTGCCGATTACATTGGTAGCGGCGGCGATTACTTCGCTGTCCTTTATGGGTTTCGGCGGTGTGATCGAAAACCTGTTTTCTTAACGGAGGTGCGGTATGTTAGAAGCCATTCTGACAGCGGTGATTCCTGTTGTGATAATCGGTATTTTATGCGGTGCCGGTCTGGTGATCGCCTCAAAGGTGATGGCGGTCAAGGAGGATGAACGACTGCCGAAAATTCGTGAATGTCTGCCGGGCGCTAATTGCGGCGCTTGCGGTTTTGCGGGCTGTGACGGCTATGCCAGAGCATTGTGTGAACATCCGGATACACCGGCGAATTTATGCGTACCGGGTGCCGATACGGTAGCACGACAGCTCAGTGAACTGCTGGGCGTGGAAAGTGCGGCGGTTGAAAAGAAAATAGCGGTGGTGCATTGTTCAGGCGACTGTACCCATACGCAGGATAAGGTAGACTATAAAGGCATGGAAAGCTGTCAGGCGGCCAAGCTGTTATATGGCGGCAAGGGAAGCTGTACCTATGGCTGTCTGGGGCTGGGGGACTGTAAAAATGTCTGTCCGCAGAATGCCATCTGTATGCAGGACGGCGTGGCGCATATCAATCGGGAACGGTGCATTGGATGCGGTTTGTGTACCCGTGTGTGTCCCAATCGTCTGATCGACCTGATTCCTGACCGTGAAACCGTAGTAGTGGCCTGCAGTAACCGTGATAAAGGTGCGGCTGTGCGGAAGGCCTGTACATCCGGCTGTATCGGATGCAGAAAGTGTGAGCGAAGCTGTCCTAACGGTGCTGTTACAGTAACCGATAATATTGCGGTTATTGACTATAATAAATGTGAGGACTGCCCCGATTTCGGAATATGCGCCCGTTCCTGTCCTACCGGTGCGCTCCGCCTATAAATGTACAATGTGCAAGGACTGCCGTTGAATGTATGTTACTTTCTAGGGGAGGTGGCAAAAATCAACCATTAAAATGGTTGATTTTTGACGGAAGGGTTTGTGCAGTCTGACGAAAGCATTAGAAATTTGCTCATTTATAGTTACTTTAACTCAATGACTGCCTCGTGGAAAACTTTTTCAGAAATGGTTCTCCACGGGGCAGTTGTCTTTCGGATAAAAAGTCTATAAATCCCGATGATTTTAAGGGGAGAGGTAGAAGGGATGATATTGACAAAGTGAGAGCATAATAGTAAAATTATGATAGTGTCGTGAAAGAATAATGGCAGAGGGAGGATACGCACATGAAATATAGGGCATTAAAATTGCTTTGTCTGAATCTGGGTATCGCTCTTTTGAATGTGATTATGTTTTCAAAAGGTCTGGTAGGCCTCACCTTCGACGGCGGTGCCCTGTCAACGGCGCTGGCGGTGACGGTAATCGTCATGAGCCTGATTGCCTTCGGCTATGGCAACTATACACTGCTGTTCAGTGAAAAGCCGGAACCGACCGTTCAGCTGCTCAGAGGAACGGAATTTACCGAACCGAAGGATTATATTGAAGCATTGGCAGAAAAAAGAGGCAAGGGTGTTTTCGATGAGGACATCCATACGGCTATTGAGCAGATTAACCGCATGACGGACAAGGATAAGGCTCTGGACAGTATTCTGGAACAGTTCTTTACCCCACAGGAAATTACCTTCACCCGTTTTCAGTCGGCTATCAATGCGGTGCAGGCTATTTTCTATAACAATGTCAAGAAAATGCTCAACCGTATGATTATCTTTGACTATAAGGACTATCAGAAATTAGCGGAAAAGGTGAGAAATTCACAGGCAAGGGAAAACGGCGGTCTGGTATCCCGTTCCGTTGATACGCAGATGAGGATTTACAGCGAGCATATCTTTTATGTGCGTGGGCTGGTGAGTCAGAACGAGGAAATTCTCATCAAAATGGATGCCCTGCTGTTGGAAATATCCAAGCTGGATGATCTGGATGAACATGGTCTGGAAAATATGGCGGCAGTACAGGAAATCAATGATCTGATCGCACAGACCAAATATTACAAAACCTGATGATGAAAGGAGCGGATTTATTATGAAAAAAGGCGCTAAGATAGCGATTTTTGCAGGAATTGCCGTGGTGGTTTTTCTGGGCGTATTTCTCGGCATTACCCTGACAAAGGATATCGGCAAATCAGAGGAACAGATTACAACGGAAAAGGCGGAAAAGCAATTTTCCACTCTGCTGCAGGATATCAAGGTAGAACAGGGCAAGGCAAGAAAAGCGGCGATTAGTGATACGGATATTCTTTCGGATGAAGATGAACTGCCGAGTATTGATACCTATCCGCTGAGTGTCGAGGGTACAGGCGCTGTCAATGTAGAAATTTTCTCCTCTCCGGAAAAAGCCGGTACCGGTACGGATGGCTGGCTGAATGAAGTAGCGGAGAATTTCAACCGTGAAGCCCTTACGATAGACGGCAAAATTATTTCCGTGTCCATCCGTTCTGTTTCCTCTGGTCTGGCACTGGATTATATCCGTTCCGGCAAGTATGTTCCGGAAGCCATCTCGCCCTCGAATGAATTCTGGGGCAGTATGCTGGAAGCCGGCGGTGTCAAGACGGAACTCATCGAAAAGAAATTAGCGGGTAATGTGGCCGGTGTGCTGTTGTCCAAAAGCAAGTATCAGGAAATGATTGATAAATATGGTTCAGTGAATATGAAATCCATCACGGAGGCTACCGCTTCCGGCGGTCTGCTGATGGGCTATACCAATCCCTTTGTCAGCTCAACGGGATTGAATTTCCTCATCAATACGCTGTATACCTATGATGCGGATAATCTGCTCAGTCAGACGGCGGTCAATGGTTTCAAGACCTTTCAGGAGAATGTTCCGCTGGTATCGTTCAATACTCTGCAAATGAGAAATGCGGCGGAATCCGGTTCACTCGAAGCCATGGTGATGGAATATCAGTTATATGTGAATGATGCAGCCTTACAGGGAAATTATCAGTTTACCCCGTTTGGTGTCCGTCATGATAACCCGCTGTATGCGCTCGGTACGCTGTCCAAAGATAAGATGGAGGTGCTGAAAAAATTTGCGGCCTTCTGTCTGTCGGAGGAATCGCAGCGTCTGGCGACCGGCTGCGGCTTTAACCAGAATGAGAAGTATGTCAGTGAACTGCCTTCGGATATCAAGGGCAATACCCTTTTGCAGGCACAGAAGCTGTATAAGGAAAATAAAAACAGCGGCCGCCCGATTGTAGCGGTCTTTGTGGCGGATACTTCCGGCAGTATGATCGGTGAGCCGATCAATGCCCTGCGTACCTCGCTGATTAACTCCATGCAGTATATCAACAAGGAAAATCACATCGGCCTGATTTCCTACAGCAACAAAGTGACGATTCAGCTCCCGATTGCCCAGTTTGACCTGAATCAGCAGGCATATTTCAAGGGTGCCGTACAGGATTTGGCGGCGAATGGTCAGACGGCTACGAATGATGCAATTGTGGTAGCGCTGGATATGATTAACAAGTATATGGAGCAGGTACCCAATGCCAAACCGATGATCTTCCTGCTGAGTGACGGTGAACAGAATGTCGGTCATTCCCTTAATGAAATTGAAGAGGTTCTCAAAGCCTATGAAGTACCCGTTTATACCATCGGTTACAATGCCAATATTGATGCGCTGAAAAAGATTTCCGCCATCAATGAAGCGGCTACCATCAGTGCAGACAGTGATAATATCGTGTATCATCTGAAGAATCTCTTTAACTCCGAAATGTAACCGCCCTGTATTTCCGGCTGGGAAAGCCTTTCATAGACCATCAAAAAACAAGGAGGAATTTTACCATGGCATTTTCAATGGATTTACCCGATGTAGAAGAAGTGAAAGAGGAAGTAAAGGAGCAGGTAGAGCCGCCTGCGGAAACCAAAAAGCAGTTAGCGACAGTAGCCGACAGTAATACCGATGAACTGTTTAACTTTGATCTCGGTTCCCTGAATGACAGACGGGCAATCGTTTCTTCTATCGAAACCTTCGGCTCCGATATCGTGACCAAATCGACTCAAAAGAATGAACTGCTCAATGTGCGGCTGGTTGATCTGAGCAAAATGGGCGGTGAAAACGGCGAAGTCGTCAGCGGTTTGTCCAAACTGCAGATGCAGATGAAGGATCTGGATCCTTCGGCGGTGGATTTTGCGAAAAAAGGCCCGCTCGGTAAGCTGTTCAACCCGATCAGAAATTACTTTGCCAAGTTTGAAAAGGCGGATGACGTGATTGCCCAGACGATTGTTTCTCTCGGCAAAGGCAAGGATATCCTCAAGCGTGATAATACCACGCTGGAAGTAGAGCAGTTAGCTCTGCGTGACCTGACGAAAAAGCTCGCTCAGCAGATTGAATTGGGGATGCAGATGGATGACGCTATTTCTGCGGCCATTGAAAAGGCAAAGGTAGAAAATGTGGACGAGGAACGCATTAAGTTCATTGAGGAAGAGGTACTGTTCCCGCTCAGACAGAGAGTGATGGATATGCAGCAGATGCAGACCGTCAATATGCAGGGCATTATCGCTATGGAAATCGTGCGCCGCAATAACCGTGAATTGATTCGTGCCGTAGAACGTGCCGAAAATGTGACGGTTTCCGCTTTGAGAATTGCCGTTACGGTCGCCAGTGCGCTGTATAATCAGAAAATCGTGCTGGAAAAGGTCAACGCTGTTAACGAGGCGACCAACAAGCTGATTAGTTCCACTTCCAAGATGCTCAAGGAACAGGGCGCTTCTATTCAGCAGCAGGCAATGGAAAGCAACGTTTCCGTTGATACGCTCCGTCAGGCCTTTGCGGATACCTTTGAAGCATTGGATTCCGTTTCCGATTATAAGTCGAAGGCACTGCCGCAGATGAAAAATACCATTGCTGAGTTCCGTTCACTGGCGGAGGAAGGCGAAAAGCGTATTCTCAAAATGGAAGCACGCAACGCTGAATTGGCCGTACAGGGCAGCGACAATTAAATTACCGCATAACAAACAGCCGTCACAGGGTAAAACCTGTAACGGCTGTTTTTTTGGAGGGCATTGCCCTCCAAACCTCCCAGCAGGGACTCTGGTCTCACCTGTCGGTTCGGTCGGTGCTGCTGCTGACGCAGCGGTGTCCACCGGACGCCCACACCCCTGCACCCTGCAAGCCTTTGAAAAGGCTTGAGCGAAACTTTTGTGTTGATGTTTCGCAAATCGTTTATGAAGCGGCAGTTGGTGTGAACTTTCCTTGTCAGCTCTGTTGATTTTCCTTCAAAGAAAGAGAACAACATATCTGCAAAAGTATCGAATTCACGTTAAACGGATTCTTATATATCTTACTTGATACGTCATATAAGCTTTTTTAGGAAGGGGGTCTGGGGGATAACCCTTTTTTCACTTGAAAAAAGGGTTTCCCCCAGCGGGGTTTGGGGCAGCGCCCCAACGATAAAAATGACAAAAAATACCTGAATAGTCACTTTGCTGTCACTTAGGCAGGGTATAATGACATTGTAACAGCGAAACGGAATATACAAAGACGAAGGGAGTCCTTTTCATGGCTATCTTGACAACAGAAAACCTGGTAAAAACCTATGGCACCGGTGACAATGCCTTTAATGCGGTAGACGGTATTTCGATGAGTGTGGAGCAGGGAGAATTTGTGGCGATTGTCGGACAGAGCGGCAGCGGCAAAAGTACCCTGATGCACCTGCTCGGCGGTGTGGACAGACCCACCAGCGGCCGTATCCTGATTGACGGCAACGAAATCAATAAGATGAACACGGACAAGTTAGCCATTTTCCGCCGCAGACAAATCGGCATTGTCTATCAGTTCTATAACCTGATTCCGATTCTCACGGCAGAAGAAAACATTACCCTTCCGATTGAACTGGACGGCAAGGATGTCGATAAGGAAAGATTAGAGGATGTCATGTCGAAGCTGGGTATTCTTGACAAGAGAAATAACCTGCCGAATCAGTTATCCGGCGGTCAGGGCGGTCAGCAGCAGAGAGTATCCATTGCCAGAGCCATTATCAATAATCCGGCTATTCTGTTAGCCGATGAACCGACCGGCAACCTTGATACCAAAGCGACCGATGATATTGTCAGCATCCTGAAGCTGACCAATAAGACCTATCACCAGACTATTCTGATGATTACGCATAACCTTGAAATTGCCAAGGAAGCCGATAGAATCATCCACATTCGTGACGGCAAGATTGTTGAGGGGGTGTAAGCGTTGCGTATTTTGAGAAAGCTGACGCTGCAATACCTGAAAATGAACCGGACAAGAACGATTGTGACGATTATCGGTATTATCTTGTCCATTGGTCTGATTATGACGATTGCCGGTCTGGCCACCAGTGCATGGGAATCTTCGATACGCTCTGCCGTCCGCATGAGCGGTGATTATGATTTTTTGTTAGCCGGTGACTTTGACAGGAACGATATAGAGCAGATACAGTCCAACCGCAATGTGCGTGACATTTATGCCATGCAGATCGTGGGACTGGCCAAAAACGAAATGGCCGGCATTGCGGAAAAGCCGTTCATTCAGTTGGTCTGCATGGAAGAAAAGGCGCTGGCGGCGTGTGATACCCACATTGTAGAAGGCCGTTTTCCGCAGAATGACAGTGAACTGTTGCTGACACCGCAGTTGATGCAAAACAAAAATAAATCCTATCATGTCGGAGATACAGTGACGCTCTCCATCGGCAAGCGCTGTTATAAAGAAAGCGTTGTGGAAGGGGAAATGGACATTGATCCGGATATGCCCTATTGGGAGGAGTATGAGGAATTCAAGACGGAATCTCAAAAAACCTATACCATTGTCGGTATCATCGATCGGGAAGCCGGATTTTTAGGATATGGCAGTTATGGCGCCACTACTTACGCTTATGTGGGCGGCGAGTTGGAGAAAACACCCAGATTGTACGTCCGT
>ONYQ01000095.1 GCA_900322145.1 uncultured Eubacteriales bacterium | reverse complement strand
GCGGAGAGTGAGGGATTCGAACCCTCGAAACGGTTGTAGCCGTTTACACGATTTCCAATCGTGCTCCTTCGGCCAGCTCGGACAACTCTCCATAGCTATGAAGTTTTTACTATCTCAAAGCACTTCGTTAGTATATCATATTCAAACGAAAAAAGCAAGTGTTTTTTGAAAAAAATTTATCAAATTTTTTTCCGGCGTTTTTTTCGGAACGAAATATTCCCCAGTCTGACCTTCCCCATATCATCCATGTTACAGAATCAGCGGTCATTCTGAGAAACATCAGTGATGAAGAAACTTTTCAACGTGCTTTCGCTCATAGTCATAGGCAGGATAACATCCGAACGGTCTATTGATGATAAGCCGCATTTTCTTTGCGGATATATGCGATCATCTCCTCACGGCCGCTTTTTGTCAAAGGAAAAGCCCTTTCGGAAATAATCTCTTCCAGACTCTTTTCATAACAAAAGATACCGTGCCATATCTTCACCGTCATAATTTCCTCTTTAACATCCGGCAAAATAATATAGTGAAACTTAAAATTGCACTCCGTATAGGGGTTATCATTGGCAAACCATTCAATACCCGGTAAACTCTCACAAAGCATAAGCGCCCTCCTTACTGTTCTGCTGTACCCGTTTATTGTATACCAACTTTCTCCGCTTGTCAAATTCATCGCAAAGGGACTTTATTTTTCTGAAATTCTGTGGTACAATGGACAGGATATTATTACATAGATACGAGGTTGGTATATAATGGTTTACAGCAACATCCTGGAAGCTATCGGCCATACGCCGATAATTCGTCTGAACCGCATGAACAAGCCCGGCAATGCGGAGGTACTGGTTAAATTTGAAGGGCTCAATGTAGGCGGCTCTATTAAAACACGCACAGCCTACAACATGATTCGTATGGCAGAAAAAGAGGGGAAGATCAAACCCGATACGATTATCGTAGAACCTACCAGCGGCAATCAGGGTATCGGTTTGTCTTTGGTCGGTGCCGTCAGAGGATATCAGACGGTTATCATCATGCCCGATTCCGTCAGCGAGGAACGCCGCAAGTTAGTGCGTCATTACGGCGCTGAGGTGATCCTTATCCATGATGATGGCGATATCGGTAAATGTATCCAGCAATGTCTTGATACGGCACTTCAGATGGCGAAGGATGACCCCCGTGTATTTGTGCCGCAGCAGTTTGAGAATGAAAACAACGTCTATGCCCACAAATACTATACCGCACTGGAAATTCTGGAACAGACCGCCGGACGCATTGACGGATTCTGCTCCGGCATCGGTACGGGCGGCACCATCACCGGTATCGGTGAAACGCTCAAAAAGCAATATCCCGACATGGAAATCTGGGCGGTAGAGCCGGAACACGCAGCGATTTTAGCCGGCGGTACCATCGGCACCCATTTGCAGATGGGTATCGGTGACGGTATCATTCCTTCCATTCTGAACACCAATATCTATGACCATATCTATATCGTTACCGACGAAGAAGCCATTGAAACAGCCAAAAAGCTGGCCGCTCTCGAAGGTATCATGTGCGGTATTTCAGCGGGTACGAATGTAGCCGCCGCTTTGAAATTAGCGGAAAAGTTAGGCGAAGGCAAAACGGTGGTAACCATCCTGCCGGATACCGCTGAACGCTATTTTTCTACTCCGCTGTTTGATGACTGAACCGATGATATACGTCTACCTTTGAATGTCATAAACAAAAAGCGTCTGCTGAAACGCTCAACCAACGTAATGGAGCAGGAAATTCCCCATTCGTTGAGCGGCCAACCGCTCACATCACCGTGTGTACTGTTTGGTACACGGCAGTTCAATCGTTTAAGCGCAGTACCTTGCCTCTTTCGGGTATGTCATCATATCCGACGGAGGCAAGGTATTTGTTTGTTCATGAACGTGAATCTGATGATTTTGCCGACACATTGTTTTCTCGCTTTGACATGAAAAAAGTTCCCCTCTTTGAGGGGGGAAACTCAGCGAACACTTCCTGTTGCTAAACATACAGCGAACCTTCACCGTCAGGTTACTGTCCCTTTCGGGCAACCGAAAAAAATCCCTTTGTCCAAAAGACAAAGGGATGTGAGAAGGCTATCAGGCTTTAGAGGAAGTACCTTTCTTTGCAGACGGCTTGGAAGGATTCTGCTTTTGGGATTTGTTCGGGTTCTTGCGCTGACCGTTTCCTGCCTTGCCGGAACGGTTATTTTTCGGCTGAGAAGACCCATTCTGTGTTTTTTGCTGGGGCGGCTTTTTGAGGGAAACGGGCGGAACATCCGACTTGGTTTCCTCCGCTTTCGTTTCCTCCGCCACGTTTTCCTGTGTATCGGTCGGGCGGTTATCCTCCTCTGTCTGGAGACGCAGTCCTGCTTCCTTTTGCATCTTGAGGAATTTCTTTTTCAATTCCACGGATAAATAGGGGCGAATCATGCTGAAGGTCTTTTCGTTCGGGGTCATCAATAAAACGGCCGGTTTTTTGCGTACTTTATCGTGAATGATGAAGTAGTAGGTATCCAGCGCATAATCATCCTCAGCGGCATGAAGCAGGTTGGGATATTTGGAGGGGTCAATGGTGCGCTTACCGGTTTCTGCATTGATATAATGACCGATATCGTCAATGTTCTTTACGTCAAAATAGGTGATGGTGCGGCGCTTGGCGTTACCTTTGATACGTGCAATGCGCAGTTCGCCCAATACGAAAGTGTATTCATATTCTACACGGGAATGTTTGAGAATGTAGTAAACCAGATAGGCACCCAGACCAAACATCGTCAGTACAATAAAAAACAGCCAGTCGGCGACTGTTACCATCAGAATGACGGCTACAATAAAAACGGTGAGTACAATACCCAGACTGACGACTAACTTTGTTACCGTTGCCGGTGACATTTTTCTTTTTACGACCTGTTCATAGTAGGAATCAATGTTATCTATGGCAATATATTTTTCCATTTCCGACACCTCTTTCAGCAATGTTCTTCCATTATAGCATATAGCGGCAAATTATTCAATTGTTATTTTTTTGAACTTTAGGGGAGGTGGCAAAAATCAACCATTAAAATGGTTGATTTTTGACGGAAGGGTTTGTGCAGTCTGACGAAAGCATTAGAAATTTGCTCATTTATAGGAACTAATTTGGTAGAAAACGGACGATAAAAAAAGTGGCGAAAAATCAAAAAAAGTGCTACAAATTTGGAGAAAAGTATGGTATAATAGTCACATGGAGACTTTTATGACTGTGAACAGATTAAGAAAAGATATGTGAACGATGATGCTTTGCGCAGAAATTATACGTTGCTCCCTATTACGACGAAACCATTGACCTACGGGAAGTCTTCCAGAAAAGGAATGAACGAATGAAGGAAGGAGCATAAAAATGAAGATTGCTATTTGTGACGATGACGGGCTGTTCCGTCAGACATTGAAGGACAATGTGATAGGTTATTGTCAGGAAAAAAGGATTGCCGCAGATGTTTATGAATTTGATGCCCCTGATACGCTGTTAGCCGATAAGGCCGTGTTTGATGTTGTTTTTATGGATTATCAATTTGAATCGCAGGATGGGCTGGAGGCCGCTAAAATGATGCGGGCAAGAAATTTTACGGGCAGTATCATCTTTGTGACGGCTTTCCCGCAATTCGTTTATGATTCCTTTGAAGTACAGCCGTTCCGTTTTTTTGTCAAGCCCTTGCAGGAAGAAAAACTGCGGGCGGCGATGGATCAGTATTTGCGGCAGCATAAGCTGCTCAACCATATTGTCATTATACAGGACGGCGAACAATTTACCATTGATGCGGCGGATATCCTCTATCTGGAAGGGGACGGAAAATACTGCCTGATTCGCACCGCCAATAATACCTACCGCAGTTCCAAAACCCTGTCACAGGTGCAGATACTGCTGCCGCAGCATTGCTTTTATCGTATCCATAAGTCTTATGTGGTGAATATGTACAGCATTTCTTGTATTCAAGGACGGGAACTGCTGTTGGTCAACGGTGAAAAGGCCGTTATCGGGCGCAGCCACTTGAAGGACTTCAAAAAGAGCTATATGGATTTTGTCAAAAATTATTATGTAAGGTTGTGAGAGTCATTTATCCGTTATTCATGCTCATAGAGCTGATGCTTTATTATACATCTATGGTGATCGTATCCACAAAACTGTTCGGCGCAGTCTGCCACAAGAAACGGCTGCTGATATCCTATATCGTGCTGTTTGTACCCCTGCTGATGATAGAGCTGACCGGCGATTTCTCACTCGCCAATCAGGTCAGCATTCTGTTTTTCGTGCCGGAAATACTATTTCTGCGGCTGTGTTTGTCACGGATACGTCTGCGTACCCTTATGGCGGAATACTGCTCGATGTATATGTGCAATATTCTGCTTACCTCCGCTATCCTTGCCATTATTCCGATGATACAGGTCGGCGCTTACATCGTGGAATTGATCGTGCATATCGTAATGTTGGCGGTATGCTGTGTCGTCAGCTGTACCTCGTGGCGGTTTAAAATTAAACCGCTGTTTGACTGGACACCACGCAGTACCAAGTGGCTGCTGCTCATTAAATTGATTTGTAACGGTTTTTTATCCACGATTGTCCTGCACCATCCGCTGCTCGAAGATCAGCTGCTTTCCAATATCCTCACCCTGTCCTTTATTATACTATTGGTCGTGGATGCTCTGCTTATTTCGGTGCTGCTGGTCTATACCGTTACCAATAAGCATATTCTCGGTGTAGCAGAAAACTATGAAAAGCAGATCAAGGCGCAGGCGGATTATTACCGGAAATTGGCTGAATCCAATCTGACACTGCGGCGTTTTCGTCATGACAGCCATAATATCTATATCGGGCTGGAAAAGCTGCTCTCTGAAAATAAAGCACAGGAAGCCTTGCAGTTTTTACACAGCGTCAGGAAAGATGGGACGCAGCAGCAAAGGCAATATGATACCGGCAACGGCATTGTAGATGCTTTGCTGGAAGATAAATCCGCCAAAGGACAGACAATACATACCGGAATCACCTTTGAGGGCGCTGTACCTGCTGCCGCTATTGAACCGATGGATCTGTGCGTTATTTTTGGCAACACACTGGACAATGCACTCGAAGCCTGCGAAAAACTGCCGCCGGAACAAGAAAAAACGATTGCCGTTCAATGCAGCGGCAAATGCGGATTTCTGTTTATTGATATCACTAATCCGGTTCTGGAGCCGGTCTCTGTCAAGGGCGGTGTGCCTGCCACTACCAAAAAAGATAAAAAGGAACATGGTCTGGGCTTGTATTCCCTGCAAAAGATCGTCAAAAAATATGAAGGAACCATACAGTGTGACTGTGACACAGCGCAGTTTACGATTTCTGTCAGTCTGCATATACCGGCCGCCGTGTTACTCAACGGGGGCACAAACAAAGAGACAAGGGAGTAGGAAGGCTCTCCCTTGTCTCTTTGACATAGCACGAAAAAAAACTTGTACTCTTTTGAAAAAACCGCAAATGCCATGTGACCGATCAGATTTACAGGGGGTGTAACGATCAGTTAAGTAATATGTACATAGCATTTGCGGGTATGGGAACGGGTTCAGGTGAGATCACCCGTTGCCACCGTACATCAGACGGAGAGTCCGTTACTCTCCTTTGGGTCAACCGCACGATTTCGCCGCCGTTTCTGCGGAACAGAAAGTCACACGGAGGCTCGCAGTCCGATCGGATAGCTTTGGATATGTATGACATTCATATTTTTTGTGACTTAAAAATATGATTCTATCCACGACTACTTTTCCATTATAATGGATTCTGTGTGTATAAGCGAGTACAATAGGAGTTAACTGTCCTTTTTTTGGAGCAAACAGACCCCCTGCATGACGGTGCAGGGGGTCTTGATAAATGGCTTATCTACAGTTTTGTTCAGCCTTCGGGATTCTCCTGTTCACCAAGCATCAGGCTGAAAGCCCATTGCTCATCAATGATCGGCTCTTCCTCGGTGATATCGTTCAGTGCCGCTCCGAAGTTGCCTTTCAATTCTTCATACAGTGCCGGATTGAAAGCCGTGGAGCATATATACACATCATTCGCCAGAATCTGTATCATCTGTTCGCCTTTGTCCGTACGATAGAAGTACAATACAGGCTCTTCCACATCGGGGTTTTCCTTCTGATAGCGCAGCAGCACGAGGACTTTATAAATTTCGATCAGACGGTCATCCAGACCTTCATCGAAAATCAACAGCTTTTCGATGAGCTGATTCTGCGAGCATACCAGACGGATGATATAGTGAGCGTTGGCAAAGTCGTTCAGCGGATTGCCTTGTTCCTGCAGGCCGGACAGGAAAGAAACGGCGCTCTCGTCATCGTCGGCATACTGTATTAACAGCTTATCCTCCGGCTGATGATATAAAAAGCCGTAATCCAGCACCGTTTCATGACCGCAGTCCGGACAGCAGAAGAGAAAGGCTTTTTTATTGCGGACAGCTTCTTTCATAGCGGGATCTGCGGCGGTGTTGATACTTTTCCAGACAGTTACCGTTTGTTGACTGTGACATCCGGGACATTTTATTGTGAGTGAATCTTGCAAAGACATTTTCAAGCATCCTTTCGTTGTGTAGTAGGGGAATCAGGGCTGGCCGGTATGATCGGGCGGCGTATCGTGAGAGGCCTTCTTCTTGTTTCTGAGCAGGCAAACAACCACGACTGCCACAATAATCAGTATGACCAGCAGTATGATCAGCCAGATATAGATACAGATACCCAGCGGCGCAGAACAATGTTGGCAAACATAACATTTGCTTTGCCCGACAACGGCGGATGTCTGGTTGACTTCATCTGCTTTGCTTTCGGCAGATGGAATCAATACCTCCGGTGTACTGCTTGCTGTGGGTGCGGAATCCTCCGTGTGGCTCATTTCCTGTGTGCCGAAAGTCAATACTTTGGAGTAGTCCGAATAGAATTCACCGAGATACTCGCCGTTAAGGCGCTCGTACTGACTGCAATAATAACGGGCACGCAGTTCGACAGGTGCATCCTTTGCCAATACAATGTCGGATGTGCTGACACCGTTGTCACTGTTTTCACGGATAATGGCTTCGGCTAAGTTTTGCAGGGCGATCACACTTTCACCGGCTGTGATGGTACCGTCACCCTGCAAACCGTACCAGGTGCCCTGGGGTACTCTTGCTTCCCATTCTATGGATAACGTACCGCCATTGGCTGAAACATGGGTGAGCCCCTTGCTCAGTTCTTCGGGTACGGTCAATGTGACGGCAATCTGCGGATAGTTATTGAAGTCCGTTTCGTAATATCTCAGATTGGTGATGACCGGTGCGGGCAGTGTGTCTTGTGTGAACGGCTCCCATTTTTCAGCCGCTTTGCCAAAGGCGGCTGTGTCTGACCAATCCGAAAAAATCGGTGTGGCAACCGGCTGATCGTCCTTCCAGACGGATACGGCATAGCGTGTGCGCACATATGCGGTATGCTTTGTCCAGTCGATCTGAATGGCGTATTCGTGCGATTCCGGATCGGTTTCGACCAATGTATACTGATCGTCCTTGAGCTGATTTTTCAGTCCGGGTATCTGTTCATTTCCGTAGAACCATTCATTCTCCAGCTTCTTTTCTTCCTCCGGCAGTTCCGGGTTGAGCGTGAGGGAATTACCCCGCAGAATCCAGCAGTCGTTGACGGTATGGGCATAGGTGTTGCATTCGGTGATATCCCATTCTCCCACACGGATCTGATAATCTTTATCATAGCCGTAGCCGGCCCATTGCGGATGACCGTCCTCATCGGTCCATTGCTCACCGTCCCAGAAGGCTGTCCAGTGCCAGCCATTCACCGGATCATCAATGGCCCAGTCAATTTGTGTGGTAACGAAAACGCTGCTCAGACCATAGTCTTTGAATAAGTCGTTTATAACGGCATCGTGTGAAGCAGGGTCGGCTTCTTTGCTCAGCCATTGGCACATACTGTCATTCATGGACCAGGTGACGTTCAACGTGGTGAGGGAATCCCCTCCGTCCGTTGAGGACACAGAAACCGCAGACGGAGCTTCGACTGTAAAGGGAAGTTTCATGCCTTTGTAATCCGTTTCGGCCAGTGCCGTGGTGGATATACCGCCTATCATCGCTGCTGTACACGCAGCAATCGCTATCAGTTTTTTCATTTTCCCAAATACCTCCTTGTGATCCGGATTTTTCATGGATACCCAGCATACCGTTTGCCGGAATAATCCTATGATATAATAGCATCATATCATAAATCCGCCGTGATGGCAAGCACCTTTGCGGAATAAAATAGGCAAGGACAGCGGCGGCGAAGGAACACCCATTTTTACGTCCCACTGTGTGTTCTGTGCAGTAAATGTGACAGATATCCTATATATCGGAGCATAAGTCAAGCCGTCCGGGTATTGAGTCCGGGCGGCTGTCTTTGTGAAGAAAATATCGTAATGACTTGACTTCAGAATACATTTGTAGTACACTTGAAGAAAGAAATTTTTCACATAATTCCGTGAACATGGAGGTATGATTATGGCAGTTTTGAAATGTAAAATGTGCGGCGGTACATTGGAAATAACCGAAGGAATGACCGTTTGCGAATGTGAATACTGCGGAACACAGCAAACCATAACGACCGCTAAAGATGAAAATTTACAGGCACTGTTTAATCGTGCAAACATTCTGCGTATGAAAAGCGAGTTTGACAAAGCCGAACAGCTTTATGAAAAGCTCGTACAAAGCAGTCCCGATGATGCCGAAGCCCATTGGGGACTGATTCTCTGCAAATACGGTATTGAGTATGTGGAAGACCCGGCCACCTTCAAACGTGTGCCTACCTGTCACCGTACTTCTTTTGATTCTATCATCGCCGATGAGGATTACAAAGAGGCTCTGCGCTGTGCGGATGTGATTCAGCGTGGTATTTACGAAGCGGAAGCAAAGGAAATTGACCGTCTGCAAAAGGAAATCCTTGCTTTATCCGCCAAAGAAGACCCCTATGATGTATTCATCTGCTACAAGGAAAGCGACAACGGCAGCCGTACCCCCGACAGCGTTATCGCCAATGACATTTACCATCAGCTCACCAACGAGGGCTTTAAGGTATTCTATGCCGCTATCACCCTCGAGGATAAACTCGGCTCTGCCTATGAGCCTTGTATTTTTGCGGCTCTCAACAGTGCCAAGGTTATGCTGGCTATCGGTACCAGGCCGGAGTATTTCAACGCTGTATGGGTGAAAAATGAGTGGAGCCGTTACCTCAAAATGATGAAGAAAGACCGTTCTAAGCTTTTGATTCCCTGCTACAAGGACATGGATGCTTATGAACTGCCGGAGGAGTTTGCTCACCTGCAGGCACAGGACATGGGTAAGATCGGCTTTATCAATGACATTGTGCGTGGTATTAAGAAAGTCATTGTCAAGGACGAACCAAAAACTGCAGGCACCCAAACGGATGTCAATGAGTCTGTTCCTGCCGGTAATCCTACCGCCAATTCAGGAGGACGGTGAATGGCAGAGTGCGGATGAATACTGCGAGAAGGCACTGGACATTGACCCGGAAAACGCACAAGCCTATCTTGGCAAGCTGATGGCGGAATTTCAAGTACATAAACAACAGCAGCTGAAAGAGGAACCAGACCCGTTTGATGACAGCAAAAACTATGAAAAAGTCATGCGGTATGGCGATGAAACGCTGAAATCGAAGCTTGCGGCAGATGTCAAATATATCAAAGAACGAAACGAAAACACACGCTTGGAAGGTATCTACCAATCAGCCAACAGGATAATCAATCAAACAAATCATACAGATACAGAGGCACTCAAAACGGCACGCCGGCAATTTGTTTCCATTGGAAACTATAAAGATGCTGAAGAAAAAATCAAACACTGTGATGCACTTATTCTTGAAACGGAAAACAACAACCGCTATATGGAAAATGTGGGGTTACTCAACAGCGCAAAAAGTCTTTATCAAGAGGGAGTCGAT
>ONYQ01000060.1 GCA_900322145.1 uncultured Eubacteriales bacterium | reverse complement strand
CCATTTTAATGGTTGATTTTTGCCACCTCCCCTAAAGGGGAGGCTTTTGAAACGTTTCCTGCCTCCCCTTCAGGGGAGGTGCCGAGCGTCAGCAAGGCGGAGGGGTTCTTGTTTTTGTGCCATTTTCAAATTTCCTCATTTATAGTAAATAACTGAGAGTGAACCGTCCGAGGGTACATTATTAAGGGGGAAACAGTCATGTTTGAGAAGGTGCAGGGGATTGCAAGAAGGTATGAGGAATTGTCGGAGAAGTTATGTGACCCGACGGTTACCTCATCGCCGGAACGCTATGCCGAAGTGATGAAGGAATATAAACTGCTGGAGCCGATGGCGCAGGCGTATGCGGCCTATCAGAAGTCGGTGAATGACAGAGATGAAGCAAAGGAACTGCTATTGGAGAGCGGAGAACAGGATGCGGAAATGACCGCTATGCTGACCGAAGAAATAGCGGCCGCAGAACAGGAAATGGAACGGCTTACCGCTGAAATCAAACTGTTATTACTGCCGAAAGACCCCAATGATGACCGGAATGTTATCGTTGAAATCAGGGGCGGAGCCGGCGGTGAAGAAGCGGCATTGTTTGCGGCGGTGCTGTATCGTATGTACAGTATGTATGCTGTCCGGCAGGGCTATCGTACAGAGGTGCTGAATGCCAATGAAACGGAGCTGGGCGGTTATAAGGAAATCTGTTTCATGATTACGGGACAGGGAGCCTATTCCCGTCTGAAATATGAAAGCGGTGTGCATCGTGTGCAGAGAGTGCCGGAAACCGAAACGCAGGGACGTATCCATACGTCTACTGTAACAGTGGCGGTACTGCCCGAAGCAGAGGATGTAGAGGTGAACATTGACCCCACGGAACTGAAAATTGATACCTTCCGTGCCAGCGGTGCAGGCGGTCAGCATATCAACAAGACAGAATCCGCTATCCGCATTACGCATCTGCCGACAGGCTTAGTGGTGGAATGTCAGGATGAGCGCAGTCAGTATAAAAACAAGGACAAGGCGATGAAGGTATTGAAATCCCGTTTGTTAGAAGCGGAACGGGAACGCCAGCATAATGACGTTGCCCGACAGCGGCATGAACAGGTGGGAACCGGTGACAGAAGTGAACGTATCCGCACCTATAACTATCCGCAGGGACGTGTGACCGATCATCGTATCGGTCTGACGCTTTATAAGATTGATGAAATCCTTAACGGCGGCATTGATGAAGTGATTGATGCACTGATAACGGCTGACCGTGCCGCACAATTAGCCGGAACAGAAGATATCTGACGAGCCATAACGGCTGGTCTTTCAGGAATGGGAAAATTACCGAATAGGTAGGAGGATATAGAGCTATGTCTATTTTTAAGAAAGCGCAGGATGTTCATTATCAGCCGCAGAAATTCGCTACACTGAAAACTTTTTTGGCGGTGATAGCAGGTTTGCTCATCATCGGACAGATCATTGCCATTTTTCAGATATGCGGTTATCTGACGCAGTCGTACAGAAACATCAGCAGGGAAGATTTTGAGAGTCTGAAAATGGGAGAACTGGTCAAAGGCATCATTGATAAAAGTGATGTTATCATGTCCTATCGTGAAGAATTCGAGAATAAGCCGGCCTCAGAATGTCTGTTGGTGATGACGGCTAACCATAAACTTTTGGTTGTGTCGGCTGCTGAAGATTCTACGGATTCTTATTCGAGAATGATGGACATGATTAACGGCAGGGTATCTTATTTTGAGTTTGCCGGCAAGGTTATTGGTCTGCCCAGTTCTTCTTACCAGACGGCACAAGTGTTTATGGTGATGAATAATGTTAATTATTCCTATGAACTGAACAATTCTGCTTTCCTGGGACAGGCAATCGGCTCTGTGGATGTGGATACAAATTATGCTATATCGGCGCTGTTATCGACCATTGCCGGTATTGTTGTCATGCTGGTACTTATCTATTTCCTCATGAGAAAGACCATCAATAATATCCGTTACGGTATTCTGGTGCAAAAGGGGATTATTGAACCGGAACTGAAGGTGCGCAAAGAAGATTTAGTGCTTGAAAATGCCGGAACGTATGTCGGCAGTGATAATGATGCCGAAAGTTTCTATGTCAATACGGACTATGACCTGCAGACCAACGGCGGTATTTCGCCAGCCAGTCAGAGCGCAGGGGACAGCAACAGCGGTGACGGTTCCTATCACTTTACCAGCGGCGGCAGTCAGATGCCGTCAGCGGACAGCCATGAGCCGGATGCACCGGAGCCGATGCGTTTCCTCGAAGAAGTGGAATTTTATCAGAGCGGTGTGAATGAGGAAGGGAATTTCTATGTCGATCAGGGAGAAGAACATCCCGAAGATGACAGCACCAGGCACTACAAGAAATACTAAGCGGATGTGTAAGACGATGCCGTATCAGCCGCAGAAATACGGTAAAGGTCAGACTGTCTTATCACTGTACGGTTGACTTTCGGTATGATAGCACAGGTGACGGACGATTTCTGCTGTCTTTCCCTGATGATGTTTGTTGGATACATCATCAGGGAATTTTTCACGTCAAATGAAGAAAGCAGAGCGCTTGTCAGAGTATCAAATGCACGTTTCAGCAACAAACTCTTCCCGTTTTTTCGGATAGTGTGTGTCTGTTGTTTGTAAAAATGCTGTTTTATCTCAATGTGCCGTTCCCACAAAGCCGGCCGATGCTACACACACTCTTCTCTTCTCTTCTCTTTTCTTTTCTTCTCTTCTCTTCTCTGTGGGTTATGACTATCAAAAACGAGGGTTTCTGCAACAAAAACCCCTGTTTCTGTAACAAAAACTCCCGTTTTTGCAGCAGAAATTTTCTTTAGGACAGATTTGTTGATTATTATTCACTATTTCCGGCTTGCAATTGCGGAAAAGGTGGGGTATACTGGAAAAGGAAAGAAGAGGAGGATACAGATGAAAACGGAATTACTGCAAAAGAATGAGGTGGCAAGAGCCGCCGAAATTATCCGTCAGGGCGGATTGGTTGCCATGCCGACAGAAACCGTTTACGGTTTGGCGGCGGATGCGCTCAACGGTGCGGCTGTTGCGAATATTTTCCGTGCAAAAGGCAGGCCGATGGATAACCCATTGATCGTGCATATTGCGGAACTGTCACAGATTCATGCACTGGTCAGGGAATTTCCCGAAAAAGCCGGAATTCTGGCGGAAACCTTCTGGCCGGGTCCGCTGACGATGATATTACCCAAATCGGATATCATTCCCGTGGAGGTCAGCGCCGGACTGGATACCGTAGCGATACGCTGTCCCTCGGATGCCACGGCAAGGGAACTGATACGTCTTTCGGCACCGTTGGCGGCACCTTCGGCGAATTTATCCGGCAGTCCCAGTCCTACCACTGTACAGCACGTCATACAGGATATGAACGGGCGTATTGATGCGATTATTGACGGCGGTGACTGCTGTGTGGGAGTGGAATCCACGGTGATTACGTTAGCCACACAGCCGCCCCGTTTACTGCGTCCCGGCGGTATTACCCTTGAACAGCTTCGGGCGGCAATCGGAGAAGTTATTTTAGATGAAGCGGTACTGCATCCGTTAGCCAACGGACAACAGGCCGCCAGTCCGGGTATGAAGTACAAGCATTATTCCCCGAAAGCGAATGTCATTCTCTTACAGGGAACGGAAGAAGCTTTTCTGCGGTTCGTCAATGCCCATGCGGAGGATACAGCCGCCGTTCTGTGCTATGAGGAGGATATTCCGGATTTACAGCTCCCGTATCTGGTATTAGGTGCCGCAGAGGATTATGCGGAACAGGCCAACCGCTTGTTTGCCGTTTTACGGCAAGCCGATGAAAAAGGCTATCAGACTGTATATGCCCATTGTCCTGCAACAGAGGGCGTTGGTCTGGCGGTTTATAACCGTATGATACGGGCGGCCGGATTTGAGGTGATTGACCTTGCATAATATTATCGGATTGACCGGCGCAACGGGTGCCGGCAAAAGTACCGCCGCCATGACTTTACGGGAACAGGGGTGTTATATCATTGATGCGGATACGGTTGCACGGGAAGCACTGGCAAAGGGTTCTGACTGTTTGCAGACACTTGCTGAATATTTCGGATATGATATCATCGACCAGGACGGACAATGCAACCGCCGGTTATTGGCACAAAGAGCTTTTGCCGATGCTGAAAAAACGGCATTGCTGAATAAAACGACACATCCGTGGATAAAACGGCGGATTGAAGAATATATTACAATATACCGCCGTACTTCTGAGGGGTATATCGTGATTGATGCGCCGTTACTGTATGAAAGCGGCTGTGACCGTCTTTGCGATAAGGTCATTGCCGTGACGGCACCGGCGGAGATACGGTTGCACAGAATTATGCAGCGGGACGGACTGACAAAGGAAGAAGCCCTCCTGCGGATGCAGGCACAGCCGGACAGTGCTTTTTATACCGGAAAAGCGGATTTTATCATAGACGGTTCACAGCCGTTACCGGTTGTTCAGGCGGCTGTTGCGGAATTATTGGAAAATCTGGAAAGCAAAGAGGAGAGATAATAATATGAAAAAAATAACGGTCAAAACGGTCGTTTCTCTGATACTGATTATTGTGGTATTGGTGGGTATTGGTATCGGCTGTCGTTTTCTGAATCAGAAAATCGTTTCGGATACTTATCCGCTGAAATATGAAACGGAAATTACGGCGGCTGCCGACAAATATCATGTGGATAAAGCACTGATTTTCGGCGTTATCAAGACGGAAAGCGATTTTAATCCGCAGGCGGTTTCCCGTGCCGGTGCGGTTGGCTTGATGCAGATTATGCCGGACACTTTTGAATGGATGCAAACATATTATAAAGAGGAAAGCAATCACACGATGGAAGATTTGCGTGATCCGGCGGTTAATATTGATTACGGTGTGGAACTGCTGTCCATACTGTTAGAAAAGTACGGAAACGAAGAAACGGCTTTATGCGCTTATAACGGCGGTGTAGGTCATGTGGATGAATGGCTCAAGGACCCGCAGTATTCCGATGACGGCAAAACGCTCAAGGCCGTACCGTTTAACGAAACGAACAATTACCGCCGTCTGGTGGAACAGCACAAGAGTATTTATAACAAGCTGTATTTCAGCGGGGACAGCTCCGCTGTCAAATAATCAACAGGAGTATGATGAACATGACAGAAGAAAAGAAAGAAAAAACGGCGGCAGAACTGCTCAAGGAAAAACTGCTGCTGAAAAAGGAAAGCGGCGCTAAAAAACTGCCGGTGGAGGAAATCGTTAAGGCGGATGATTTCTGCAAAGGCTATGTAACTTTCCTTGATCGTGCCAAAACAGAGCGTGAGGCGGTGACTTATGCGGTCGGTATGGCGGAAAAAGCCGGTTTTACGGCTTATGACCGTACCAGAACCTATCAGCCCGGCGACAGAGTGTATACCGTCAATCGGGGCAAAGCGCTGATTTTGTGCGTCATCGGTCAGAACGGTACGAAAAACGGTGTCAGACTGGGAATTGCCCATATTGACTCGCCCCGTCTTGATCTGAAACCGAATCCGCTGTATGAAAGCAACGATTTAGCGTTCTTCAAAACGCATTACTACGGCGGCATTAAAAAATATCAGTGGCCGACCGTACCGCTGGCACTGCATGGTGTGGTAGCCATGAAGGATGGCCGTGTGATGGATGTGTATATAGGCGATGACGAGGGAGAACCGTGTTTTGTGGTCAGCGATCTGCTGCCGCATTTAGCCGTTGACCAGATGTCGAAGGTCATGACGAAGGCCTTTGACGGCGAAATGCTGAATGTGCTTATCGGCAGCCGTCCTTTCCGTGACGGCGAGGAAAGCGAATCCGTCAAGCTGAATATCATGAATCTGCTGTATGAGAAATATGGCTTTACCGAAGCCGATTTCATGTCGGCTGACCTGACAATGGTACCGGCCGGCAAAGCAAGAGATGTCGGTTTTGACCGCAGTCTGATCGGTGCGTATGGCCATGATGATAAAGTGTGTGCTTATCCGGCTGTCATGGCGGCACTGGATACGAAAATCCCGCAGGATACCGTCATTACCGTTCTGACAGACCGTGAAGAAATCGGTTCGGACGGTGCTACCGGTATGAAATCCACTTACATGGCGGATTTTATTGCCGATCTGTGTGCGGCGGACGGTACCACTCTGCGTCATGTGATGGAAAAGACAACCTGTCTTTCCGCTGATGTCAATGCGGCCTTTGACCCGACATACGCTTCCGCTTTTGAGAGCAATAATGCTTCCTATCTGAACAACGGTGCTGTCATTACGAAATATACCGGCAGCGGCGGCAAATACAGCACTTCCGATGCAACCGCCGAATATATGGCGAAAATCCGCCGTCTGTTAGACGAAAAAGAGGTACTCTGGCAGACCGGTGAGCTGGGCAAAGTCGATGGCGGCGGCGGCGGTACGATTGCCAAGTTTGTGGCGAATCTCAATGCGGATGTGGTGGATTTAGGCGTTCCGGTGCTGTGTATGCACGCTCCGTTTGAAATCGTATCCAAGATTGACGTATATGAAACCTATCGTGCGCTGTATGAATTTTATAACGCCTGACCGCATGAATGGTGCCGGTCAGACCATCAGACGGCATTGGCAGGCCGGAAAGGTGTACGCCTTTCCGGCTGTAAAGTAAAAACCTTGTCACACGTTAGTAACAAAGATGAAAAAATGATGAAACACCGGTTGATGTTATTATGCAAAATCTATATTTTGGGTGACAATCCTGTAATAAAGCGGATTTCTTATTGACAATCGTACTTTTTTGTATTATGATAACAAAAGATGGAACAATTTTTTGTAAGAAATATCCGATTGCCCTTTGACGAAATATGCATGAAATACGCTGTCAAAATATCCGGTATTTGACGGTGTGTTTTTTGATTGCTCCGTGAAACGGCCTGCCGTTTCAGATAACTCATACAGATTAACTATGAGGAGTGTTGCAGCTTGAAACAGATTGTAATCAATGGCGGTAAGAAACTGCAGGGAACGGTTCGCATCAGCGGCGCTAAGAATGCGGCGGTTGCGATTATTCCGGCCGTCATTCTGTCAGACGGTATCTGCCGTATTGAGAATATCCCCAATATTATGGATGTTAATCTGATCGCTAATATCCTGCATGAGATGGGCGCCAGAATTAACCGCATCAATAAGACAACCCTGGAAATTGATCCCAGTCCTATCCGCAGACCGGTAGCTAATTATGATATTGTCCGCAAAATGCGGGCTTCCTGTTATCTGCTGGGCGCTTTGCTGGGTAAGTTTTCCTATGCAGAAGTAGCCCTGCCGGGCGGCTGTGATTTCGGCGTGAGACCCATTGACCAGCATCTGAAGGGCTTTGGCATACTCGGCGCAGAACATAACGTGGTAGGCGGAATGATTTGTGTAAAGGCGGATCACTTGACCGGCGGACACGTCTATCTCGATGTGGTTTCTGTCGGCGCAACGGTCAACATTATGCTGGCAGCCGTCAAGGCAGAAGGCAGAACGATCATTGAAAATGCCGCCAAAGAACCCCATATCGTTGATCTGGCGAATTTCCTGAATTCTATGGGCGCTGATATTCGTGGTGCCGGTACAGACGTTATTAAAATCAACGGTGTGAAGTATCTGAGTGGTACCACCTATTCCATTATTCCCGATCAGATCGAAGCAGGTACATACATGGTAGCTGCTGCGGCCACAGACGGCGATGTGGTTATTTCCAACGTCATTACCAAGCATTTGGAATCCATTACCGCTAAACTGCGGGAAATGGGCGTTTGTGTGGAAGAAAATGAAGATTCTGTTCACGTTTACCGCAAAGGCGCTTTGAAGCGCTGTAATGTCAAGACGATGCCGCATCCCGGTTTCCCGACCGATATGCAGCCGCAGATTGCGGTACTGCTGTCTATGGCAGAGGGAACGAGTATTGTGACAGAAGCGGTATGGGATAACCGTTTCCGCTATGTCGAGGAACTCAAGCGCATGGGCGCTGTGATTTCCGTTGATGGCAAAGTAGCCGTTATTGAGGGTGTCAAGGAACTCAACGGCGCTCCCGTCAAAGCAACCGATCTTCGTGCCGGTGCCGCTATGATTATTGCGGCTTTAGCGGCTAACGGTGTGACGCATATCGAGGACATTGAGCATATTGAACGTGGTTATGAAGATGTTGTCGAAAAATTCGGGGGGCTTGGTGCCGATATCCGTATCGTCTACACGGATGACGGCATTGTACAGAGGGCTTGAAGGGGTCCGGTGGCTGTCCGGTTCCCGCAGCCAAAGCCGAAACTGAAACTGGTCTCTGACCCTTATTCCAAGCATGAACGTGACCCCGAAAAACCTGAAACATGATAAAATGGCATCTGCGGCGGCAGATGCTTTTTTATGTCATCCTGTACAGCGGGTATTTCTGAAAAACGTGCGTTTCTGGTGTGGTGGACTCTGAAAAAGCATCTTGACTAAAGAGGGCGAAAATAGTAGAATAAAGTCTTGGAAGAGAAGGGAGGCTTTGAACAGTTAAAACGATTTTATAAAAAGTTATAAAAATATGTTGACTTTTGTAGTTTTGTGATATTGTACTAAATAAAAAGGTGGTGAGAAGTGTGATAAAAACTATAAAAGTCATGTTGTGTCCCAATAACAGACAGCAAACGAAGTTGTTTGAATGTGCAGGAACAGCGAGATTTATTTATAATTGGGTGCTTGATTATGAGCAGATCAATTATGAATGTGATAATGGTTTTGTCAGCGATTATGAATTGAGAAAAAGGCTGACGGAATTAAAAAAGACACATTCAGGATTTATGTGGCTGAACAATTACAGCAACAATATAGCCAAACAAGCGGTAAAAGATGCCTGTAATGCTTATCTGAATTTCTTTAAGGGAATGACAGGGTTTCCGAATTACAAAAGCCGAAGAAAATCTAAGCTAAGTTTCTATGTTGATACCGACAAAATCAGCTTTACGGATACCCATGTAAAACTTGAAAAGCTGACAACAAGCCGAAAAGCGAATAAACAGAAATTCAATCATATCAGACTTGCAGAAAAAGGCAGAATACCTGTTGGTGTAAAATATTCTAATCCAAGAGTAACATTTGACGGGATAAATTGGTGGATTTCGGTAGGAATTGAAGCACCTGAAAACATCCGCAATCCATTGAATGACGGTATCGGTATTGATATTGGCATAAAAACTCTTGCAGTGTGTTCTGACAAGGCAGAATACAAAAATATCAATAAGACTGCAAAAGTCAGAAAGCTAAAAAAGAAAAAGCGTAGATTGCAACGCAGAATATCTAAAAAATATTCAAAAAATAAGAAAGGAGTGTGTTACTGTAAAACACGCAATATTATAAAGAGCGAAAGACAACTTTTAGGAATTACTCACAGATTAACGAATATTCGTCATAACCATATTCATAAAGCCACTTCCAAAATAGTAAGCCGACAGCCAAAGTTTATTGTGATGGAAGATTTGAATGTCAAAGGCATGATGAAGAACAAACACCTTGCCAAAGCAGTACAGGAACAGT
>ONYQ01000094.1 GCA_900322145.1 uncultured Eubacteriales bacterium | reverse complement strand
AAGCTCATGCCGTCTATCAACATACACGAAAATAACAGTGCCGCTGCATTGGAAATCATGTCACGTTTTGCGGCTGATCCTCATTGGCTGATCTACCTGTTTGATAGACTTATCACGATCCTCGTCAAAAAACGGCAGACGTTCTTCATATAATTTTGCGCCGATGCGGTATACGCCTTCACCGCTGAGCCGCAGACGAAATATACGTTCAATGACAGCGCTTTCATGCGGTTCCGTTTGCAGAAGGCCGTTTACTATGCGGTAACCATAGGGAATGGTCCGTCTTTCCATCAGATGACCTCCTTGCATATCAGTCCCCCCGACAGTTCAAAGAAAGCGGTATGTCCGTCCGTGACTGTCTGGCGCAGAATGGTATCTGCCAATACGGAAGGATCGGTTTCGGCAGTGATCTGTTGATAAAGGTGTTCGAGCTGATGAACGGTGTTGTTGTCAGACAGTCCGTAACGCTGTTGTTGTACTTGCAAAGCCCGCAGGGAACGGTCAATGGACTGTTCATTGCAAAAAAGCTGTTCCTCGCTGATACAGCCCCTGATGCATAATTCATACAACACATACCGCCGTTGATACAATTCTTCCTGTTGCTGCTGCAGCAGGCGTACTTCTTCGGTTACAGCATGATCGTTCAGACAGCGCCATTGTGTCAGGCAGGACAGGAGAATTTCATCCGAGAAAATACGCAGCTTATGACATAACCGGCGCCAGGCGGCATGATAGGCGGCATCGGAGAAAGTCGGATTATAACAGGGACGCTGCTGCAGATGACGGCCGGAACAGACCCATACCGAATGACCGCTTTTGTGGGCATAGTAATAGGAACGGCCGCAGGTGCATTTGGTTTTGCCACGGAAAAGGGACTGATGAACATGGTCAGATGTACGGGTATTTTTTTGGCGCAGACGCTGTACGGCGGCGAAATCTTCACGGGAAATGATAGGGGGCAGGCAGTTCCGGATATAAAAGCTGTCCTGTTCTCCATGATTGATGCGGCCTTTTGGTCCCATAAAAACGGAATAGGTTTTTTGCCAGTGAATATCGCCGATATACTTTTCCTGTCGGAGCATTTTGAGGATGGTGATATTATTCCAGCGGATGCCGGTCGGAGAAGGAATACCGTCACGGTTGAGCAGCAGAGCAATGGCGTGTGCGCCGGTGCCGGACAAATAGAGCGCATAGATGCGCCGTACAATGGCGGCTTTCTTTTCGTCGATCTGCAATTGCTTGTGTTCATCCTTTTGATAGCCATAGGGGACTCGTGCAATACCCAGTGTGCCGTCCGCCATTTTCCGCTGCAGACTCCAGCGGATGTTGCCGGAGATAGAAGCGGATTCCTCCTGTGCCAGCCCCTCTAAAATCGTCAGCAGAATTTCATCCGATACCTTGGCGGTGTCGATTCCCTCCTTATCAAACAGCACCGTAACACCGAGCTGTTTCAGTTCCCGCAGAGCTACCAGACAATCATGCGTATTGCGGGCAAAACGGCTGAGGGATTTCGTGATGATACGGTCAATTTTATGGCTGCGGCAATCCTCCATCATCTGACGGAAATCAGGCCGTTGGTCGGTAGAAGTACCGCTGCCGTAGTCGGCATAGATACGGACAAGCTGCTCATGGGGAGAACCTTCTAAAAGTCTGTGGAAGTAATGCTGCTGTGTCTCGCAGGAATGCTGCTGATTATTTTTGGCGGTAGAAACTCTGCAATAGGCGGCAACACGGACAGACGTTTTTTGTTCCATTGGTTTTTCTGCTTCAATGACAGTTACCGTTGGCATGGCTGTTTTTTACGACTCCTTTCTGAAAAAACGACAGGGTTACTCTTAAAATAAGAGAGTAATTTTCACTATTTATTATTCACTGTTACATAGGCGGAAGAAGGCGGACATTCTTCCGCCGGCAGATACGGCAGGGAAAACTATAAAAGAGAGCTATATTCACTTGCTATTTTCGGGAGTGACGCAGGGCAGGAACAGTATATGCTTCTGTTCTGCTTCACTCAGGAAAGGGTACTATAATATAAGCGGTGTGTGCCGTTATTTTGTCAGGGCATTGAGTTCGTCAATGCGGTTCGGTGTGGCGGAAGCCATTGTATTATTGACAAAGATGACCTCATCAATTTCGTTATCCTTGAGATACTGCTCAAAATCAAATGAAATATAACGGAAGTCGATCATGTGGGTTTCGCTGTAAGTCAAAGCGATATAAGGGGAGAAGGCATTGCCGTAGGATTCCTTCACGACAGCAATTTTCTTGCCGTTGCCGTCCTGATTGCGGCAGACCATCAGAGGACTGTCACCGCCTAAAAATACACCGTAAGCGTTGACACCTTCGGCATAATCATGGAACAGACGGGTAGGCTGTTCATTACCGCCGTATTCGTCAAAGACAGAGGTAGAGGTATCCGCATCCATTGTATAATAATGGACGGTATCGACATTGACCAGTGAGGTATCTACATAATTGGTAAGACTGCCGTAGTAACCTTCAATGCTTCCTTCGGTCAGCTGTGTCAGTTGCAGAGCATTGATACCGGCGGTGCGGCAGAAATCCTGATAGGCATAATAAGCGGCCAGACCTGTCCAGTGGTGGTCGGTATTGAAATAGAGATATTCGTCCCGATGATGCATCAGGGTCTGGAAGGGATTGATACCGATGATATCTTCGGTATAGCTGTTGAGAATGGTATTGATATAATGGTTCTGGTCAGAAATGCCGTAGGTATCAAAGAAACGCTGTGGGAGTGTAATGCCGCAGTGCGTGGGGACAATGATATTGTAAACGGTTACACTGTCGCCAAGCGCCTTTTTGATTTTGGAAATAGCGGCGGCATAGTCCTGCGCTGCGCCGTCCCATCCATAGAACATTTCATAGGCGGTGCGCTGATAGACTAACACGTTATTGACCCATTCTCCGACATCCGTACCGTTTTCATCCGGCAGTGCCGGAATATCGCCCGGCTGTTTTTCATCCGTTGGTGCAGAAGTATGTGCCTTGCTTTCCTCACGGCTATTGTCTGATGTTTCTTCAGCGGAGGTATCGGATGTTTCTTCGCTCAATTCGTCAGACGTTTCTTCGCCGGAAGTATCCGATGTTTCTTCGCCGGATTCGTCAGACGTTTCTTCAGCGGAGGTATCCGATGTTTCTTCGCTCAATTCGTCAGACGTTTCTTCAGCGGAGGTATCGGATGTTTCTTCGCCGGATTTGTCCGATGTTTTTTCAGCGGATGACTGGGACACCTTTTGACCGGATGTGTCAGAGGTTTTGGAAGTTGTGTCACCTTTGGCTGTGGACGAGGAAGGTGCGGAAGCGGCCGTACTGACGGCAGAAGTCTGATCGGCGGAAGATGCCGTATCGGACGGGCTGGTTGCGTTACTGCAGGCGGAAGCTGTCAGCAGCAAAGCGGCCATAAGAATAGCGGCGGTGGTTTTGACGGGTATCATTTTCATAGAGCAGTCCTCCTTTTTGTAATGAAAAGTATAGCACACCGCCTCTTGTTCTTCAATGGACAGATAAGAAAAGAATTGGAATTATGCCGTCAGCTTTTCTATTATTATTTGCTAAAACTTGCGGATAAAGAATTCTTTCTCCGAAAATAGATTTTTCGGTACTTTTTTTACCCATTTCATGTATCGGAAGAGGAAGGTTCATTGTTTTCAGTCGGCTGTGTCAGGCACAGGAGGGACAGCTCACCACTGTTGACCATATCGCTGGCCGCTTCACGGACACGCAGCAGTAATTCGGATAGTACGGTATCACGCTGGGAGGCATTGACGAAAAAGGTATCGTCATCGGGATGCCATTCGCTTATCACGGTTCCGTCTGAACGGAGTATACGTCCCCATAAGGGCGGAAATTTTCCTGTCATAGTAACAGCTCCTTTCTTTTCATACATATGCGGCTGGCGGATGGTTTAAGTATGATCCGTTTTTTGGGAGCGAAGGAGGGGCGGTGTTCCGTTATAGCCGCAAAGGGACTTCCTTCCCGATGAAAATCCCCTTTGAAAACGGGGAAATTCCCTGTAAAAGCGGGCATTGTGAGTGTTGACAATAGCGGAAAAGAATGATAAACTTGATGTTACAAAACATTCATAAAAGTAAGTAAACCGGATGAGCGGACGGATAACGGCTGTTATCCACTGAGACAAAAACCGCCGTATATTTTGGGGGGCGTATCGGCTCATTTTCAGGTGAAGAAGGGCGGATTTGGTATGAAAAAATGGGTGGCAGCACAACTGAATAAAGAATTAGCCAAAAGGATTGTCAATATGTACCAGCTGCCCGATTTCACAGCATTGCTGCTGTCGATACGGGGCATCAGTGAACGGGAACAGATCGAGCGCTTTTTAGACAGCAGCGGTCAGCTGCCCGATCCTTTCACCATGAAAGATATGGATAAGGCGGTACAGAGAATCCGTGAAGCTGTCCGTAATTACGAAAAGATTTGTATTTACGGTGACTATGACTGTGACGGGGTTACCTCAACGGCGCTGCTGTATTCCTATCTGGAATCCGTTTCCGCTAATGTCATTTATTACATACCGGACAGAGGTGCCGAAGGTTATGGTATGAACCGTCAGGCGATAGAACGTCTTAAGGAACAGGACGTTCAGCTGATTGTAACGGTGGATAACGGTATTTCCGCCATTGATGAAATTTTCTATGCCGGAGAATTGGGCATGGATGTGGTCGTGACCGATCACCATACACCGCAGGATATTTTACCGAAGGCCATAGCGGTGATTGACCCGCACCGATTGGATGATACTTCCGAATTTACGGATTGCTGCGGTGCCGGTCTGGCGATGATGTTAGTGATTGCGCTGGAAGGCGACAGTTTTAGTGTGATTGATAATTATGCCGATTTGGCGGCACTTGGCACCGTAGCCGATCTGGTACCGTTAAAGGGCGTTAACCGTACCATTGTCAAGGCCGGTATGCTGCGGATGAATAATACCGACCGCTGCGGATTGGCAGCCCTCATTGAACAGGCACAGATCGACAAAGTGAATGCCGGCTCTATTGGTTTCCGTCTGGCACCTCGTATCAATGCGGCAGGACGGCTTGGTTCTTCCTATGATGCCTTGTCGCTGCTGCTGACAGAAGAGGATGATGAAGCGCAGCGATTGGCGGAACTGCTCAGTCAGGTGAATGCCGAAAGACAGGCGATAGAAAATCGTATTTATGAGGATATCTGCCGTATGTTGGCGGAACATCCCGAACTGACATTGGACAGAGTGATCGTGGTATCCTCTCCCGAATGGAATGCCGGTGTTATCGGTATTGTTTCCTCCCGTATTACCGAAAAATACGGTAAACCTTCTATTCTTATTGCAGAAGGAGAGGATATTTGCAAAGGCTCCGGACGGAGCATATCCGGTTTTTCCTTAGTGGATGCGATTTTTGCTTGTGCAGAATATCTTGATAAATACGGCGGACATCCGATGGCGGCAGGGCTGAGTCTGCCAAAGGAAAAAATTGACGGTTTCCGCCGGGCCATCAATCACTATGCCGACCAGTTGGACAATATGCCGTTGGTGACGGTCAAGATTGATTGCAAGCTGAATCCGGGGGCTATCGTAACGGATATGGTGCATCAGCTGCAGGCGTTTGAACCCTTCGGCTATGGCAATCCCAAACCCGTTTTCAGTATTAACCATATGAAATTAGAACGTATCCTGCCATTGGCAGGCGGTAAGCATATCAAATTAGTTGTTGCCAGAGAGCAGGCACGCTTGAATTTCGTCAAGTTCTCCACCACACCCGAAGAATTTCCCTATGAGGAAGGCTGTTATCTGGATTTCGCCGTTTCGTTGGATATCAATGTTTACCAGCAGCAGGAATATCTGTCCTTTAATATCAAAGACGTGAGACCTTCCGGTTTTGATACCGAAAAGGCGATGCTGGAACTGCAAACGTATGAGCAGTATCAGAAGGGAATCGTTTCCCCGAAAGTGATTGACTATTATCCGTCCCGTGAAGAGTTTGCGGCGCTGTACCGTTATCTCCGTCAGCATCCCCGCCAGCTTTATACGATTGACTCTTTATTGTCTGCCATTGGCTTGCCAACGCTGAGAGCGTTCAAGCTGTTAATCATATTGGACATCATGCAGGAAATGAAGCTGATCCGTTACCAGCGCAGCGGCGATGAGCTGAGTGTGCAGAGAGAAGAAGTAAAAGGAAAGGTTGACCTGGAGTCATCTGTGATTTACAGGAAGCTAAAGGAGGTTATCAGTCATGTCGGAAATCATCCCTAAGTATTACGAAGATTATCATGAGTTGGTAGAACTCATGAAGAAGAGCAGCCACGACTACAATTTTGAGCTGGTCGAGAAGGCATATCGCTTTGCAGAAGAAAAGCATGGCGATCAGCGGAGAGCCTCCGGTATTCCGTATATTCTCCATCCCACATCGGTAGCGTGTATTTTAGCCGAACTGGGTATGGACAGTGAATCACTGGCGGCGGCGTTATTGCATGATGTCGTGGAGGACACACCGGTTACGCTGCCGGAAATTGTCAGTCTGTTCGGACAGGAAATTGCCGAACTGATTGACGGCGTCAGCTTCTCCGAGAAGGCGTTGAAGGCGGAGAAGGCTGCAATGTACGACCAGATGCAGGACAAGACCAAGGAGGACTACCGTGCCAAGGTGGTGAGAGAGAGCCGGAAGGCGAA
>ONYQ01000041.1 GCA_900322145.1 uncultured Eubacteriales bacterium | reverse complement strand
AACGTGCTGTTTACGAAGAGCGGTGATACGATTACAGGCGTTCAGTCGGTTAAGCCGATGTCAACTATTTCTGCTACGAATACGATTAAAGGTGGTATCAATATCGAGGTCTTTCAGACGGCTCTGGAGGGATTTCAGCAGATTGGCGGCAATTTTAGCGATATCCTCACTGGTCAGCTTGTGGAACACGATGGTATCATCCACACGGTTGAGAAATTCCGGCTTAAAGACCTTTTTCAATTCCGCCAATACCAGCTCACGGATGGATTCATTATCGTTTTTGGGGGTCTCTTCACCGCCAAAGAAACCGAGTGCCTGTTGCTTTTCGGTAATCAGACGAGCACCGACATTGGAGGTCATGATAATGATGGTGTTGCGAAAATTAACGTGCCGTCCCTGAGAATCGGTGAGTCGGCCGTCATCGAGGATTTGCAGAAGCATATTGAAAACATCCGGATGTGCCTTTTCAATCTCGTCAAAGAGCAGTACCGCATAGGGTCTTCTTCTGACCGCTTCAGTCAGTTGGCCGCCTTCATCATAACCGACATAACCCGGAGGAGAGCCGATCAGCTTGGAAACGGTATGCTTTTCCATATATTCGGACATATCAAAGCGGATCATGGCATTTTCATCACCGAACATGGCCTGCGCTAATGCCTTGCATAATTCTGTTTTGCCGACACCGGTAGGGCCTAAGAAGATGAAGGAACCAACGGGGCGGTTGGGATCCTTCAGACCGACACGGCCACGACGAATAGCCTTTGCCACAGCGGAAACAGCCTCGTCCTGACCGATGATACGTTCGTGCAGGATGCTTTCGAGTTTCAGCAGGCGAGTGCTTTCTTCTTCGGTGAGTTGTACCACCGGCACACCTGTCCAGCCGGAAACGATCTGTGCAATATCTTCCGGCGTAACTTCGCCGTTTTTGCGGGCGTGTTTGGATTCCCAGTCGGCTTTGCGATCAGCTAATTCCTGACGGAGCTTCTTTTCCTCGTCACGGAGTTCTGCTGCCCGTTCAAAATCCTGAGTATTGACGGCTTCTTCCTTTTCTTGCTGTAGTGTCTTGATACGGTTCTCGATCTCGTGCAGATCATCCGGTGCCGTATAGGCTCTCAGACGTACACGGGAAGCCGCTTCGTCAATGAGGTCGATGGCTTTATCCGGCAGAAAACGGTCGGCAATATAGCGGGAAGACAGCTTGACAGCTGCTGTGATAGCCTCATCACTGATCTTGACTTTATGGTGTGCTTCGTAACGGTCACGCAGTCCTTTGAGAATTTCAACAGCCTCGTCCTCACTGGGTTCTCCCACGGTAACGGGCTGGAAACGGCGTTCAAGAGCGGCATCCTTTTCGATATACTTGCGGTATTCGTTGATGGTGGTGGCGCCGATGACCTGAAAATCACCTCTGGCGAGTGACGGTTTGAGAATATTGGCAGTATCGGCGGAGCCTTCGGCAGAACCGGCACCGATAATGGTATGCAGTTCATCAATAAAGAGGATGACATCGCCGGACTTTTTGACTTCTTCAATGGCTTTGCTGATTCTGTCTTCAAATTCGCCGCGGTATTTGGTGCCAGCAATCATGCCGGTCAGATCAAGCGATACGATACGCTTGTTTTTCAGCGGTTCTGGCACATCTCCCTCGACAATTTTCAGTGCCAGTCCTTCGGCAACAGCGGTTTTGCCGACACCCGGCTCACCGATCAGACAAGGATTGTTTTTGGTACGTCTGGAAAGAATCTGAATTACTCTTTCGATTTCTTCCTGACGTCCGATAACGGGATCAATTTCTCCCTTGCGGGCGGCTTCTGTCAAATCTCTGCCGTACTTGTCCAGATTTTTAGTAGAGGAATGGTTTCTACTTTCGGGAGAGCCAGCACTTTCTGTTTCATCAAGAGCTTCCTTGGCGGATGGACTGCCGCCGAACATCTCGTTCAATTCACGGATAATGTCATTGGTGCGGACACCCATTTTTTCAAGGAAACGCACCGCATAGCTTTCCTGATCGGCTAAGAGAGCAACTAACAGATGCTCTGTGCCGACATAATTGTGTTCCATGTTGGCGGCCTGCCGCATAGCATTCTGGAGAACACGCTTGGTACGGGGAGTGAAATCCTCCGGTGTCAGGCGGGTTTCTTCACCGGTGCCGATTTCTTTTTCGATCAGTTCTTCAAGTGTTTCTGACGATGCGCCGCACTGATCGAGTACGGCATAAGCGGCACCGTCCTCATTTTTCAGCAGTCCGAGCAGGATATGTTCACTGCCGACATAGGTATGACCGAAGGCTTCGGCGGACTGCATGGCAAGATTGATGGCATTATTGGCCTTTTCGGTAAATCCATTAAAACGATAGATACTCATGATTTCTTTCCTCCTCTTTGTGAAAGTGTGAAGTATGAAGTGCAGAGCTGATATGAAGCTCCATGCCACTCTTTACACCGTATGGTTAATAATGATTGTGCGGTTAGTTTTCCAGACGTCTGTTAGCGGGGATTTTCTTCTGGCTGAGGGCTGTTCTGACCAGCTCAGCACGGATATGATCTCTTTCGGCGGGTGTCAGCTTTTTGCCGACATTTTTCATGAGGGTAGCGGGCTGTATTTCGATGAGCAGACGATTGAGAATATCAAGGTCAATTTCAAACAGTCCCATTTCCACGCCGAAGCGTATATTAGAGAGAAGCTTCATGCATTCACTGTTGCTGACAAGCTTGGCATACAGCAGGATGCCGTAGGAACGGAAAATATCATCCAATATATTGATGTTTTCCGAAAGTTTTTCTCTGGCATTGCGTTCTTGTGCAACTAACTGCATTGCAATATCACGGAGATTCTTGATAGCCTCCTGTTCGGTAATACCGAGTGTGACTTGATTAGAGAGCTGATAGACAGCGCCGTAAGGCTCGGAACCTTCACCATACATTCCACGGATCACGATGCCCAATTTAGAAAGGGAACCGGCTAATTTACCCATAACGCCGCTTTCCTGCAGTGCTGGCAGATGTAACATCAGAGAGGCTCTCATGCCGGTGCCGATGTTGGTCGGACATTGTGTCAGGTAGCCTAATTTTTCGTTAAAGGCAAAGTTTAGTCTTTCATCCAACAGTGTGTCGATTTTATCAGCTAATGAGAAGGCATCCTCTAACTTCATGCCACTTTGTATGACCTGAATACGGACATGATCTTCTTCATTGATCATAATGCTGACCGATTCGTCATCAAGGAGCAGTAAACCACGTCCCTGACGGTCAGAAATGAATTCCGGACTGACGAGATGACGTTCTACCAGAGAAACGGCTTCTTCCTGTGTCAGTTCTGACATCTGAATATAACGGAAACGGTCAGAAATAGCGGAATGACCTTCGAGAACGGCCTCTTTGACGATAGAAGCGACACGGCGCTTTTTTTCGTCACTCAGACGGCAGGGGAAAGGATATTCCCTCAGATTTCTGGCAAAGCGGATACGTGTGCTGATAACAACATCGCTGACATCCTTCTGGTCGGTATATTTTTTAGCTGTCATGATACTCACTCCTTCTTTCCGGCTTCTTCATTGGCTTCACTGTTTTTTTCGAGTTCACGGATTCTGTCACGCAACTCAGCGGCTTTTTCAAATTCCTGATCCTTGATGGCTTGTTCCAATTCACTGCGGCATTTGGCAATTTCATTACGGATACGGATGCCGGTACCGGCTGAATGGGCTAACTTTCCGGTGTGGGAGGTACGTCCGTGGATTCTGCGTACCGATGGGAGCAATTCTTCATAAAAGGTATCGTAACATTCCGCACAGCCGACCTTGCCGCTTTTGGCAATATCCTCAAAGCTGCTGCCGCAGCACTGGCAACGCTTCTGAGCACGTCCGCTTTGTCCGAATCCTTCCATAAAGCTGCCGAACAGCTTATCCAGATCAAAGCCAACATCTCCCAAAAAGGAGGTATAGCCGTATTTCTTGGCACAGTCACTGCATAAACGGTATTCCTTCAGTTCTCCGTTGACGATCGTTTTGATGTGGGTTGTCGCTTGTTTCTTTTCACATGATTGACATAACATAAATATCTCCTCCTAACATAATGGATAAGGTGTAGGCCTTTCAGCCTGAACTGTTGTTTTTTTCGATATCTTCCTTGCGTAAATGCTAATGCTGGAGTACCACGATGGTGGCGAGCATATTTTTCATGATGGAGGCTCTCAGCGCATCCCTTATTTCCTGTGGCACATCCTTATAGGCTTTGTCAGACAGCGCCGACTGTATCAGCACCTTTTCGTATTCATCAAGCATTTGCTGTGCTGTCATATTTTCGAGGATAGCGGCGGCCGCTGTTGCAGAGATTCTACAGCCGATAGAATTGACAACATGCATGATAGCAATACGGCGGTCTGTAGTAATGCGGGTAATTTTGATGTAGCCGCCGCCGCCACGCCTGCTCTCTACAATATACCCCTGTTCGGGTGTGAATCTTGACGAAATCACATAGTTGATCTGGCTGGGCACACAGCCGAGCAGCCCGGCTAATTCGTTGCGCTGGATTTCTGCATTGCCGTCACATTCATTCAGCATATCCATGATGTACCGTGCAACAATATCGCTCATTTTCATTTTTATCACTTCCTTACGGCAGTAGAGGTTTTACAGGGGCATATAAATTTGATTTTTTTGACTTTGGTTTGATGCTTTTGACCTTTCCTGACCTTGTGATTGTATTATAACCAAAAGGTCAGGAAAGGTCAAAGTCAGAATAAGTCAAATTTTACTCTTTTCGATATTTGAATCTCTTGCTTTCTCTTTTTTTCTTTGTTATTCTTATTTTTTCTTTTGTTTTTGTTCATCTCGTGTTATAAAATATAATGGAACTGATGGTGTATAATAAAACTTGACACAATCCAGACAACCGAAGTATATATACATTGTTGTTGGAGAATAGTCTTTATCAGACTTATTCAGCGTAACAAAGAAAGCATCCATTTTCTTTTCCGGCAGCCATTTGAAACCCTCTCTCACGGTTGACGGCTTCATAAAATCAAGTGCAACAAGAAGCTGATTGAAAGTCCTGTCACGGGTAGTTACCGCCAAGTGTAGCGAACCGCAAGCTGTTTACAGAAATGAAAACAGCCATTCTTGAAAAGAAATACAAGCCTCAGCCTGTAAGACGCATTGATGTATGTTAAGATTGAACTGCTGAAATATCAATATAACCGTATGGATTTTATTGATTCACCTGTTGATCTGGGTTTTGAGTGTCCCTTTGATCTGCACTGTACCTATACTTTCACCTGCGAGATTAGTGTCATGCCCGACACACATTCAAACACGGAGTCAGAATACAATACTCTGACTCCGTGTTTTTTCAGTTCGCTATATTTTTACACTTCATAATAAGCGCTGCGGAAAATACCATAAGAAGAACCGCTATGATGAGGACTGCTGCTTGTTCGGTGTCACCTGTTTTTGCCGGACTGTCAGACGGCTGGTGGACGGACGGTGTCTCTGACGGCTCGGATACCGGTTCAACAGGAATATCCCTGTATATTACCTCGAAAACCATGTCCGCCACAAGGGGAGGTGTGGTGAAATACCCGTCCTTTACCTTTGATGTCACATCCTCGCCGCCGTACAGTACCTTGTCTATTTCCTTTCCATCGTCAGGGATGATATGAAAGGGCTGCTCAGATCTGCGTCCGTATTCTTTGTGACCGCCCACAGTACTGTCAACATCTTCTATCCTGCCGCCGCTGCTGATAAATGTGATAACATGGGTAGCAGGAACAGCTGCCGATATTGTTGCTCCCTTTTGTTCGGGTGTTTCGGCATAGGCTGTCATGCACGGCACATAGAATATCAGCACTGCAAGCAGAAGGATGGTTATTTTTTTCATCCGGAGTGGTCACCTCCTTTGAGATTCATACTTTGCATTATACAGCGTCAACGTAAGCAATATTGAATGTTACGGTATCGCTGTAATCTCCGGCTGCGGCTGCGTCCCAATCTGCCTGAGCAATATTGATGGTGAGAGCGACCTTGTCACCTGTATTCTGTAATTTGGCTGAATAGCCTGTTCCAACGGTTTCTGTGGCAGTACCCTTTGTTGCTTTCAGGGTGTAGGGAATGACTGCTGTATTGTCTGCGCTGTTGTTCAGGTCGAAGTCAGAAGTTATCGTTACCTCAACAGCCTTGTTCGGTGCCAATCTTGCAGATTCAAGGGATACCGAGCCGAAATCAGTTTCTGCTGCGTTGAATGCAACATTTGCGTTTACCGGGATAGATACGGTATAAGCCGGTGCTACGCTTGTGGATATAGTAACATCTGCCTGTTTAGAGTCTGTGCTTTCGTTGATTTCTGCTGCGAACGCTGTTGCGGACGCTGCCGAAAGCATTGCTGCTGCTGATAAAAGTGCTATTATTTTTTTCATTTGAGTTTCCTCCATTTATTATTTTTGAGTGACATTTGCACCGTCCTCAATGGTCACTGTGCCGCAGGAACTGTAATTGCCTGCACCGATAGAGTTGGGAGCGTTTGCGCCTTTTGTGGCTTCGACTTTGGTAACGGTGTTTTTGATGGTGATGTCGCTGCATTCACTGTCATAATATCCGCTGCCGATGCCTGCAGCCTGATCTCCGCCGTTGGCTGTCACTATTCCGCCTGATATAGTGATATTGCCGCAGGAACAGTTATATTCTCCGGCTCCGATGCCCGCACATCCGATTCCAGCGTTGGCGGTTACTATGCCGCCTGATATGGTAATGTCTCTGCAGGTACTTCCCTCAACGCCGGTTCCGATGGCTGCGCCTCCATCACCTCCGCCGTTGGCTGTCACTATACCGCCGGTTATGGTGATGTTTCCGCAGGAGCTCTCAGCACCATATCCGCTGCCGATGCCTGAACTCCATTGTCCGCCGTTGGCTGTTACAGTACCGCCTGATATAGTGATATTTCCACAGGAACTAGAAGTACCTCCGCCGATACCTGCACCATCTTTGCCGCCGTTGGCTGTCACTGTGCCGTCCAATATGGTGATGTTTCCGCAGCTTATTTTATATCCTCCGCCGATGGCCGGACTCCAGCCATTACTGCCTGCTTCAAGAGAACCGATGCCTTTTATGGTCAGTGTCTTGTTTTCGGGAACATATATACCGGGATATTCGTCATATCCGCCCTTGACCTTGTTTGTACCCTCAAGAATGAGCGTACCGTCACCTTCAAGGGTAATGCCTGCCCATTTGTGGTAACCGTCATCCGTTATCGCCGTAATATCACAGTCCCTGAGCGTGACTGTCGCACCGTCGGCAACGGTGATATGGGTGTCGGCATTGCCTTTGCCGGTGAGGATGTCGCCATCCTGTGCCTGATACGCACCTGTCAGCTTTGAAATATCAACTTTTCCGTCAGAAATGGTAAAGGTCAGCTGATCGGTATAATTTCCCGCATACTGAACGGTTGATGTGAGTGCAAAGGTCAGCGTCTGCTTATAGTCGTTAAGGGTTTTATTTGGGTCGTATTTGAATTTTGCCACCACATCGTCCTTGCCGGTTTTTCCGTTGGCACCCGTGATGGTGTAATGGATGGAATCCATGCCGCTTTTGAGCGAAAGCGTTTTGCCGTCACTGCCCGAAAAGCCGTTTTTAGCATTACTCAGGGATACACTGACGGTCTGATCGTATTCAAGTTTTGGCTTTTCTGTATCTGTCAACCCCGTCATCTTTATCTCGACAGTCTGGCTGCTGTCAAGGGAAATGCCCGAGGGGATAACTACGGCATAGCTGGGAGCTATGTCATAGCTTACGCTTGTCGTGCCGGAGCTGCCGATAGTGTCCTGCGTGATGCTGTCGGCAAAAGCTGTTGTCGTGGGCATTCCCACGAGTGCAAGCACAGACAGAACCGAAATTATTTTTTTCATTCGGCTCACTCCCCGAAATTACTCGACCGAAATATTGAAGGTCATCGTATCGGAATAATTGCCAGAATACTGTAAAGCAGAGGTCGTTTCAAAACCGAGGTCAACGCTGCCGTTTGTTGTAAACTCCGCAGCTGTTCCGCCGTCTGCTACATCTGTACCGTTAGCGGTCATCTTATAGGTGAGCGTTGCCGTACCTGCTGAAAGCTCAAAATCACTGTTGACGGTGACCTTTATTTTCTGACCGTTCGGGATTCTTACATCAGATGCCGCAATGGTGTCACTGCCGGAATAAATGCCGGAGCCTGCTGCTGTTTCCGTGAGATTGACAGATGCAGGGATCGTAACTGTGTACATCGAATCAAGGTTCAATGTGACGGTGGTACTGACGGGTGTATTGACATTGCCCGGATTTACCTCTGTTGCCGAAACGCTCATGGATGCTGCCGCAGCGATAAGAGCCGCTGCTGATACTACTGATACTAACTTTTTCATTGTGGTTTCCTCCAATTTTTTAATTTTTTATTTTTGAATTACATTTGCGCCTGTTTCAATGGTCACTGTGCCGCAGGTGCTGTTTTTGCCTGCACCGATAGAGTTGGGAGCGTTTGTGCCTTTTGTGGCTTCGACCTTGGTAACGGATTTTTTGATAGTAATGCTTGTGCAGGAACTATGATAATATCCGCTGCCGATGCCTGCTGCTCTTTCTCCGCCTATGGCATTTACCGTGCCGCCGTTTATACTGATACTTTTGCAGGAACTGCTGTCAAATCCGCTGCCGATGCCTGCTGCGTCTTCTCCGCCGGTGGCATTTACCGTGCCGCCGCTTATGGCAATGTTTCCGCAGGAACTACCAAATCCGCTGCCGATGCCTGCTGCGTCTTGTCCGCCTGTGGCATTTACCGTTCCGCCGTTTATGGTGATATTACCGCAGGAAATTTTATATCCGCCACCGATGCCTGCTGCGTCTTGTCCGCCTGTGGCATTTACCGTTCCGCCGTTTATGATTATATTTCCGCAGGAAATTTTATATCCGCCACCGATGCCGGCACCCCACCTATTGCTGCCTGCTTCAAGAGAGCCGGAGCCTTCAATTGTAAGTGTTTTATTTTCTGGAACATAAATGCCCGGATACTCCTCATATCCTCCCTTTACATTGTTAGTGCCTGCAAGAACGATTGTACCGTCACCCTCAAACGTAATGCCTGCCCATTTATGAAAAGGATTATTGGGTATATCCGTAATATCGCAGTTTCTGAGGGTTACGTTTGCACCGTCTGCAACTGTGATATGGGTGTCTGCATTGCCCTTGCCTGTGAGTATGTCGTTGTTTTGTGCCTGAAATGTACCTGTCAGTCCGGAAATGTCAACAAGCCTTCCGATTCCTACCTTGACCTTGCACTGTGCTGTTCTGCCGTTGGAAGCTGTGGCGGTGATGACCGTCTCGCTGACCGTATTGTTGTCGGACTTTGCCTGTACAGTGCCGTCAGAAGATACTGCCGCAACGCTTTCATCACTGCTGCTCCATGTGACGCTGCCGTCGGCACGAAGCGAACCGAGTACGGCTGTGAGCCGGGCACTTTCACCCTTGTTCAAAAACAATGACGGCTTGTCAATGGTGATAGAAGGGTCGTCCTCTATGGACACGCCAAAAGTAACCGTTCCGCTGTAGGTGCCTGCATACTTTGTTGCTTTTACTGCCGCATCTGACGGTTTGTTGAAGGTCAACTCGGCAGTTTTGTCAGTATCGGAATTTTCTGACGTGCCGTAGACAACAAGGGTTTCACTATCAAGTACATAGCTCTTATTGTCGTTGGGATACTTTGCGCTTATCGTGTAGGCTAACTTGTCGTCAGCCTGAGAAAGCGTGAACTTTCCGTCACTGTCGCCGAGTATCTTCACGCAGACATACTTATCCGAGCCGAGATATACTCCCTCGTCAACGCTGACGGATGCCGTCTGTCCCAAGGAAACAGCCGCAGGGATAGTTACCGTGTACATCGGCTGAACCGCCTTAAAGGTAAATATCCTTGAAGAAACCGTGGATGCTACAATGTCCGTATTCCAGGAGGTATCAATATCACTTCCGATAAGTGCGACAAGATAATCCACATCCTTGCCTGAGGCCTCCGCCGGTAGCTGAAATTCGACCTGCTTTTCCCAGTAGTTATTGCCGCTTTCAAGGAACGCATTGTTTTCCTCGTCCGTGATCTTAAAGGAAAACCTTCCGTCACCCGCATCATCGGGAATGCTTGAGGCTGATATTGAAAAATTGTTTTCTTTATAAGATGCAAGAGAAGTCTTTTTCTCATCGCTGTAGGCATAATAAATATCTATGCGGTCAAGATGAGAGCCGTAATTGAAATCATAAAGGTTAATATTGCTCAAAGTCACTGTTGCAGTCGCCTTCAGATCGGAATTGACCCTGACTGAAAGCTCTATGTCGTCCGATGTGATGGAACAAGCCGACAGCCCAACTACACAGAACAGCATAAACACAAGTATCAGCCATTTTGCTTTTTTCACTTTTTCACCCCCTTTCACATTGCGATCAGTACTGTCTCAAAATACTTCGCTTCCAATAGGTTGTTGTATCCCGTTTCATAAGGATACCTTTTTAAAGCTGTTGACAAGCGGTCAGTTCTGCGTAACCTTGGTCGGGTCTTCAATCCTGATCTCGCCGCCGGAAGTACCGGCTTTAATCGACTCAGCTGCATATTCGCCCTTTGTTGCAGTAACGCTTGTAATATCTGCAGAGATAAATATATTCCCGGTTATTGTTCCCGGTAAACCTGTACCGATACCTGCAGCATATTCACCGCCGATTGCTGTTACAGTTCCGCTGTAAATCGTTATACCATTACAAAGACCTCTACTGCCTGTACCGATACCTGCACCACGTTCACCGCCGACTGCATAAACATCAGCATCTGAAATATTGATAAGATCACCATTACCGGATGCATTTCCGATACCGGCTGCTTCTTTGCCTCCGTAAGCTCTTACTTTTCCGCCGGAAATACTTATGGCTGAACATAAAGCTTCACCTGCTGCACCGATACCTGCACCATATTCTCCGCCGACAGCCGTAATGTCGCCGCCTGCGATATCAATGTTGCCGCTGTTAAAGTCTTTGCCGCCGCCTATACCGGCAGCGTTTGTGCCGCCGTGTGCTATGATCTTACCATCGATAATTCCTAAATGATAATATACGGCTATTCCCGGTGCGTTTTCGCTGCCGGTTACATCAAGAGTGCCGTTTCCAACTATCTCTAAAAAAGCATTGGCTTTTATTGCCGCACTGTTTTTTCCGCCTTGAAGCACATTGTAACCGTAAGAAGCCAGTCTTCCGTCTGACGTAAACTCGATAGCGGGTTGTTCAAGACCGGATGCTACCTGTATATCGACATTTTTCATTGTCAGTGTAGCACTGTTGTTTACTAATATGTGTTTGTTTGAAGCAAGAGAGCCTGTTACCGTTGTGTCCTTGTCAATGGTTACCACGCTTTGACCGGCAGGGATGGTGCTGAGGTCGAGGGCATCGACAAGAACCGTATCCTTTGCCTCAATCGTAAAGGTCAGAACCTCGGAGTGCATTCCCGTTTTTGTTGCTCCCGCTGCCTGTGAGAATACGAGCGGCTGAGAACTGTTCTCGGTAAAGGTAGCAATCTTGTCGCCTACGGAATAGTGATCTCTGCCGTCGGTGATGGTATAGATCGCTGTAGAGGTTTTATCGGCGTTTTTGGCGTGGAACACCTGACCGTTAGTTGTATTGCTTGCGCCGCTGAGATAAACGGAGATTTCTCAGTCGGGCAGGAGCGCAACATCCTCAGCCGTGATTGCGGTTTCTGTCGTGGCAGTATTGCTCAGATCAACGGAGGCAGGAATCGTGACGGTGTAGGAACCGCAGTTATTGTCGT
>ONYQ01000092.1 GCA_900322145.1 uncultured Eubacteriales bacterium | reverse complement strand
AAACGTTTCCTGCCTCCCCTTCAGGGGAGGTGCCGAGCGTTAGCGAGGCGGAGGGGTTCTTGTTTTTGTGCAATTTTCAAATTTGCTCATTTATAGTTCTATAATTATCCGTACAGTCCTGTATCGGATGTTTTTTTGACAGAGGAAAGGAATGGTTTGATGAAAAAGGAATTGCCGAAAACGTACAATCCCCGTGACGTCGAAAAAAGAATATATGACCAGTGGGAATCCAACGGCTGCTTCAGAGGCGTGGCCGATCCCGCCAAAAAGCCGTATTCCGTGGTAATGCCGCCTCCGAATGTTACCGGACAGCTGCATATGGGTCATGCGGTGGATAATACCTTGCAGGATATCCTTGTCCGATTCAAGAGAATGCAGGGTTATGCGGCTTTGTGGGTACCCGGTACCGATCACGCCGCCATTGCGACAGAGGCTAAAATCGTGGAGCAGATGCGGCAGGAAGGACTGACGAAAGCCGAAGTCGGCCGTGATAAATTTCTGGAACGTGCCTGGGCATGGAAACAGAAATACGGCAGCCGTATTGTAGAACAGCTCCGCACCTTAGGCTCTTCCTGCGACTGGGAAAGAGAACACTTTACGATGGATGAACAGTGTTCCAAAGCCGTATTGGATGTCTTTGTCAATCTGTATGAGCAGGACCGCATTTATCGTGGCAACAGAATGATTAACTGGTGTCCGAAATGTCAGACCTCTATTTCCGATGCCGAGGTGGAATATGAGGAAAAAGCGGGTCATTTCTGGCATATTCTCTATCCTGTCAAGGAAACAGGAGAATATCTGGAAATTGCCACGACCCGTCCCGAAACCATGCTGGGTGATACAGCCGTAGCCATTAACAGTGAAGATCCCCGCTATCAGCATCTGCATGGCTGTCATGTCATTCTGCCGTTGATTAACAAGGAAATCCCCATTGTATGTGATGAACACGCCGACATGGAAAAGGGAACCGGTGTGGTAAAAATCACTCCGGCGCATGACCCGAATGACTTTGAGGTTGGTCTGCGGCATCAGCTGCCGATGGTGCGCTGCTTTACCTATGACGGCCATATGACAGGGCCGGATGATCTGAAAGCCTATCAGGAATTGCTCAGCAGCGGAAAAGCCACAGCGGATGAACCGGAAGTGCTGGACTGCGGCAAATATGCCGGCATGACCACACAGGAAGCCCGTCAGGCTGTTCTGGCTGATCTGGAAGCACTGCAGCTGCTGCGTGTGACGGAGGATATCAAGCATGAGGTCGGCACCTGCTACCGTTGTCATGCGACTATCGAACCGATGATTTCCAAGCAGTGGTTCGTCAGAATGAAGGAATTGGCAGAACCCGCTGTAAAGGCGGCAGAAAACGGTGAAATTCAGTTCATTCCGGAGAGGTTCACAAAATCCTATCTCAACTGGATGCGAAATACCCGTGACTGGTGCATATCCCGTCAGTTGTGGTGGGGACATAGAATTCCCGCATGGTACTGCGGTAACTGCGGCGAAACCATCGTTGCCAAAACAGCACCCTGTACCTGTCCGAAATGCGGCTCTTCCGATCTGACACAGGATCCCGATTCACTGGATACCTGGTTTTCTTCGGCACTGTGGCCTTTCTCGGTGTTCGGATGGCCGGAAAAAACAGACGATTATAACTATTTCTACCCGACCAGTACGCTGGTGACGGGTTATGATATCATTGGCTTCTGGGTCAGCCGGATGATTTTCTCCGGTCTGGCTTATACGGGTCATCTGCCGTTTGAGAAAGTAGTGATTCACGGTATTGTGCGTGACAGTCAGGGACGCAAGATGTCCAAATCACTGGGCAACGGTGTCGATCCTTTGGAGGTCATCGACCAATACGGCGCTGATGCTTTGCGCTTTATGCTGGTGCAGGGCAGTTCTCCGGGTAATGATCTGCGCTATAGCAACGATAAGATCATTGCTATGAGAAACTTCACCAATAAAATCTGGAATGCGTCCCGTTTCCTGCTGATGAACATGACGATAGATCATGTGGAACTGCCGTCTGAACTGGCACTGGAGGATAAATGGATCCTTTCCCGTCTGAATACCATTATCAGCGATGTTACCTATAATCTGGAACAGTTTGATATGGGTGTGGCGGCGCAAAAGGTATGGGATTTCGTGTGGAATACCTTCTGTGACTGGTATATTGAATTGTCTAAGAACCGTTTCAGCAGTACGGATGAAACCAAAAAGAAGAATGTAGAGAACGTGCTGGCGTATGTGCTGACGGATATTCTCAAGCTGCTGCATCCGTTTATGCCGTTCATTACGGAGGAAATCTATCAGGCACTGCCGCATGAGGAAGGTTATCTGATGATGCAGAGCTGGCCGGTCTATCGGGAAGAATTGAATTTCCCGGAGGACGAAATCCGTATGGAGAAGATCATGGCGGCGGTCAGAGCGGTGCGTGAATGCCGTTCCGAACATAAAGTGCCGAATTCCCGTAAAACGCAGATCACGATTCTGACGGAACAGCCCGAACAATATAAAGAAGCCGGCGAATTCCTGTCACGCTTAGCAGGTGCTTCTCAGGTAACGGTCACCGCATCAGCGGAAGAAGTCGGTGCGGGCATGGTAACCGCCGCAACAGCGGATGCCAGGCTTTGTATGCCCTTGCGTGAACTGATTGACGTAGAAGCGGAGCGGGCACGTATTCAGAAAGAGTTGGCTAAGGCGCATAAAGAGCTGGATTTTGCCGCCGGCAAGCTGAGCAATCAGGCCTTTATTGCCAAAGCACCCGAAAAGGTTATTGCTGATATTCAGGACAAGGAAGCCAAAGCCAAAGCGCTGATTCAGAATTTAGAGGAAATGCTGAGTTCTCTGAACTTTGACGAGTAAGTTTTGCTGTTCCTGCGGCATCCATAGATGATAAGTGAAGCGGACAAGATAAGCGCATCTTGTCCGCTTTTTATGCGTGTCGGGAAGTGTTTCTTTATTATTTTTCTGTTCGGAAATATAAAAACATTCTGTCCGTTCCGGAAAATTCCCGTTTTTTCGGGCGGAATTTACCTGTCTGAACAGGGGACATTTATTGACAGATGCTGTAATATACGGTAAAATTTATTCAGCACTATACCATTGTTCATGGATAGCCTGGCATCAATTGATAAAGGAAAGGAGAGAAACCCATGCATAAGAAAAAAATCATTCCGGCGCTTATCGGAATATTATTTCTGCTCTGGATGCTGTCGGGTATCAACAGCCTGATTTGTCATGCAGAGGAAGTGCCGGTGCCGCCTTTGACGGCCAGTGACAGGGGAACGGATGTGGTACTGGTAGTGGACAACAGCGGAACGATCTGGAATAAGCAGAAATTGCGCAACAGTGCCCTGAGAACAGCTGTTCATCTTGCCGTCGGTTCCGATACACGGATTGGCTGTGTTTACTTTGCAGATCATATCTATAAATACTTCAGTCTGGCGGATGTATCGGACGAAGCATCTTTTAAAAATGTTTCGGAAAAGTATCTCGACTTTACGGAACAGGACATCAATAATATGTATACCAATATCGGCCGTGGATGCTGTCGGACGGTATCAACGACGGCAAAGGGACAACACCCTACAGCTATCAGCAGGAAGCGGATGCGCTGACCGAACAGCAAACGCAGATTCTGCGGGATAAAAATATTGAATTGTACTGTGTGGCGATTGATGGCGGCGGACAAACCGATGAGGATTATCTGCGGCAGATGGTCAATTATTTCGATATTACCAATACCTACGATAAGGAACGCTGTTTTTGGGTCAAACAGAATAACCTGAATGAACTCTATGACCGCTTTATTCACATTTTCTACTCGTTGCGGGGCGATGTCCGATATTCACAGGTTTATCCGGATGCAGAGGGTGTTTACAGCTTTTCGCTTCCGCAGCTGAATGTCAAACGGGTGCAGGCTTATGTCAATACAGGAGACGCAAAGGTTACGCTTTCCAATGCCGCCGGCGATCAGGTAGTGGAGTGGAAGGAACATGGCAGTACCTTTGTTTCGGCGGATGATCCTTCGCCGGGGGAATGGACACTGCAGGTCTTACCGTCGGACGGCGCTTCTTTGCCCGATGATACGAAAGTAACATTAGCGTATTATACCGACCTGTTAGCTTCGGGCTCTTTACATTCAGCGGATCAGCAGCGTGACTGGCCGGTGAAAAACAAGCAGGTTTACATACAGGCGCATTTATATGATGCCAACGGTCAAAAAATCGTACCGGATAAAGCCGTGAAGGCAACCGCCCGTTTTGTGCTGAAGGATGACAGTCAGGCGGTTCTCATGGAAAAGGAATTTCCGTTGACCGTAGAGGAACATTCTCTGGTCAGTGAAGCCTTTGAACTGACAGACTATGGCATATTATCAATGGATCTTCATATTGCCTATGCGGATGCCGTTTCGCTGGATTATCATTTGATGAGTGAACAGGAGATAGGACCGGCCGCCCCCACTGTCATCAAGAATTTTGACGGGCAGAATGTGCGTGTCGAAAAGGTGACAAAGGACGGCAAAGAATTCTATCAGTTTTCTGTTCCGCTGGAGGAATATATCAGAGATGCGGATTCTCCTCTGCAGCAGCTGCGTATTACCGGCATTACCCAGCATAATGACCATAATCCGGTCAGCGCACATATTGACCATGAAAAATTAGTGATAGAATTGCAGAAGTGTGAACCGTTCAGCGTGTATATTACGTTTGCAGACGAGATGAACCAAACGGCAGAATTAAGCGTGAAAGGAAGTGTGATAGATATGAGATGGGATACCGTCATACATACGGTGATTGTTGTTCTGGGCTGTGCGGCTGTCGTCGTGGTTGTGTTTGTGATTGTGCGGCTCTGGCAGAAGATCAAGGCAAAGAATGATATCATAGAGATACAGGAACAAATAGCCGCAGAAATCAATAACATCAAAAACCATGCCAACGGAGCCGTCAATGTTGCTTCTGCCCGGAATTATCAGGATGCCGCAGCAGAGGTTGACACGTTCCTGAAAACGGCGCATATATTTCCGGAATATCTGGAAGAACTTCGCAGGCAGATACAGGGCAGTGAAGCGGTTGCCAACGATCAGGAGATCACAAGATTGTATCAGACGGCAGCGAACGGCCTGCAGCAATGCAAGAGTGCGGCTATCAAGGCCGATCTGCTTTTGAGACGGCCGGAAGCGGCGCTTTATAGCCATCAATCTCTCAGGACGCTTACCCGTAAACAAATTTATGCTCTCCGTGAAAAAAAGACCGAACTGAAGAAAGCGCTGGACGAGATCAGCCGGGAATCAGCGCAGGGATATGAGATGCTCTGTCAAGCCAACACCGATACGGCCAATATCAATACCAATTTAGACCATGCGGCGGATGCTGTTCGCAGCAGACTGCATGAATGGAAAAAGAGACAATTGAATTTTTACTTTGATATTACCATTGACGGAGCGTTATATGCCTATGCAGGAAAGGCCGATACATTTGGGGTGTGTCTGTCGCATATGAAACCCGTCGGCGGTGCGCAGGTGAACCGCAAGGCTTCGAGGGTCGTTTTTCTGGCTTATCAAAAGACGGTAACCGTTATGAAAAAAGGTGTGGAATGTGAAATGACCGTTCCCGGTCTGTGTGTCCTGCATATTCATCCGGACGGTACTGCGACAACGCTGGTACAAGAGATTGATAAAGGAAGCAGGATGACATTTACTGACCCGTCACTGTCAAAGGAAGTTGTCGTTGACATTCCCTGAAAGCGGTGATGTCCGCACAGCATACATTATCTATTATCGGAATTTGTCTGCTGTCATGCCGGCGTGATGCTTATCGGCGCTCCGTATGCCGGATGACAGGAACAGGCAAAACGATGACCATTTACTATCAAGAGGAGGAAAAGAATATGCCCGTATCAACAAGTCCGTTGACATCTTTCCGGCACAGATGCCCGTATGAACAGACGGAGATGTTTGACCCTGCTGTTGTTAAAGAGGATCTGACCGATCTGCTTGCCTATGAAGTGTTCCCTTATGGTCAGAATACGCAGCCTTTTGAAAGTTTTATGCAGGAAACATTGAAGGAGCAGATGGAACAATCCCAATTGGCAGAAAACATGGAGAACAAAGCGGAAAAACTGCAGTTTCTGGAAGGCTATAAACAAATCACATCCAATGATGACGATTATCATCATTTATGGGATGGACTGGCGGGAGTAGAGGAACCAAGAGATCTTCTGTATCCTAAGAGTGATATCAGACATAACAGATTTTATAAAGAATCGTCTGACAGTTCCGCTGCGCCATACAGTGAGATTGCTGTGCTCCGGGAAATGATTGAGAAATCAGGCATCTATACCTGGCACGAAAAAGATAAGCATAATATTTCCTATGGCCCCTATTCGTTTTTTATTTGTGATACGAAAAAGACAGGTCTGTATGTCATTCGGCCGTGTTGCCCTGATTGCCGGACACTTTTGCCGGATTATTGGTTTGATAAAAAAACGGTAGGGATGATTCCCATTGCGCTGGTAGCGCCCCACGCCGGCGGCAAAACCACTTATATGACCGCTTTGCTGAAAAATGCTTTTATTGAATTATTGGATGGTATCGGCCGAGGAAATTGGAAAGCCTACAATGCGATTCAGAATGAACGGGAATGTGTTCATATTCAAAAAACCCGCTATGAAAATGTAGACAGGCTGGATAATCATCAATACCCTCAAAAAACCCCCGAGCGTTATCATCCGCCCGTGATGTTCAGAATGGTTTATAAAGACGGCCCCCATTCCGAACATCAAGGCGAAGGCGTGATTATTGCCATTTATGACTCCGCAGGAGAATTCTTTGAGCGTCTGAAGGATGATCTATCCATGACGATGCTGAGTTATATGTGCGCCATCATTTATTTTATGGAAGCATCCCAGATGCAGAAAGAGGATATCAACTATTATTTTCAGAACGGTGATGAGCCGGTTCTTCTGAAACCGGATCAGCAGGCGGAAATACAGAGTGATAATAAATCCAATGAGGGCATTCCGGTACAGATGCTTTTACAGAAAACATCTCCTTTTGCCATGCTGAGAACCATTATGACCAAACTGGAAATGCTGGAAGACTATGGCAGGGTACTGCAATTGGAACATATTGCTTTTACGATCATTAAATCAGATGAACTGAAAGAAATCGAAAATATGTTACCGCGCAAGTTCAGGATCTTTCTTGATCCGCTTGTTTTATCAGAAAATGATGATGAGGAAGGAAACGAGGGAGAGGAAGAAAATGACGATAAGAATAGTCTGAGCGGTGTATTTGAAAAAGATTACAGGGAATCCGCCCTGCAGAATATCGGCAGTTTCATTCAGGAATATTTTGGCAAAGGAAAAAGCATCAGGCAAATGATGGGGAAAAGCAAAAAAATCGACTATTCCTGCCATTGTGTCAGTGTTGCCCCGAAGTCAAAAGATGATCCGACCCGATGCACGTTTGAGCCGGTAAGAATGACTGACCCGCTGGTAGGCTGTCTGATACGGCCTTTTGAGGAATTAGGATGGTTATGAGGTGTTGACAATGGAGGACAATATACGTCTTTATGAACAATGCTATTATTATGGCACGATGAATACCGGACTGAAGGTACAGAAATATTCAGGCGGAGATGAAAAACGTTTCAGCAATTTTCACGGCAAAAGATATGATTTTCCGGATATTATCACCGAGTATGTAGAATACGGTGACCGTGAAAAGAACTTTATTTATACGGCCGCCCAATGCGTTGATATGCAGGACGGCAACGGACGTTATAATGATATGAGCCATATTATGGTCTGTCATGATCCGGATGATATCAGTGATCCCCGCAGCTATGTCCGCTGCTGTTTCCCTTTTTATTACAAGGATAAACGGGAGCCAAGAGAGGAACTGCAGCCGGTTGCTGTTCCTCCGTTGGAAAACAGTGACGGAACATGGCTGTCCCTGCGTGATATTGCCGCAAAGTATCAGCTGATGGATGGTCAGAAGCTGACGGTTCTGCTGAAATGGTTCTATGCCAATTTATTCCGTGATGACACCCTGGTCATTCTGCTGGACGATGGATGCTTTTCCTATGAAGCCGAGGAGAACTGCTACCGTCAGGCCGCAGAATGGATGCTTTTTCTGCATATGATCGTCCCCAAGTGCTGCGGCGGATTTAACGAATATGATAATCTCCGCAAGGGACTCAAATACTGTGTGACGAATAAGGCAGACGGCCATACCGGCAGTATCTGCTTTATTCCCCGCAGTGCCCGTTCCTCTTTGTCGAATCAGCGTGTATTCGATTATAAGAATCCCTATTCCGAGATAAAAACAGACTCCCTGTATGGTAAGATCGCCCAAAAAATACTGGCTGATCTGATGCAGGAATCCCTGACCGCACAGGACAGTATGCAGTGTATGCAGGATTTTCTGATGAGTCTGACACCTGACGGCAAGAAATTTGAAGCGTCCAGACAGAATCTCCGTCACCGTTCCCTTGCAGAAATGGAAAAGGCCTTTGGTACCCAACAGCAAAGTGTGCGCTTTTCGGATGCGGAGCAGCTGATTGTCTGGGAAGAGGCAGGCATTCGGGATCACCTCAAAAAAGGCGCTTATACGCCGATTGATGTCAATGTCTGCGTGGATTATCTCCGTCATTTGCAGAAATTTGCGGCACAAGGCGGTCGGGAACAGATTCCCGAAGATAAGCTTATAGCTGTTTTCTGGCAATATCTGTCAGAGGACGGTGAAAAATATCAGGATGAAATGCTGTTTCTGATGAGCTGTTCTGCGGCAACAGAGGAAGTCAAAAAGGCGTGTCTGCTGCAGGCGGCCGACAAGGTATCTTTTCTTCAGCGGTATTGTCAGCAGCCGGATAACTATCTGTATGCTTTGGCGGATAAGGCGGCTGCCTCAAAAGAGGATATGCAAAGTTTCTGTGAACTGCTCCGGCGTTTGCTGCCGGAAAGCAGTGCGGTCATTCCGGCGCTGACGGAACGGTTATGCGGTAAGGCGGCCGATGCGGAAGTACCTTCAACGGTTTACAGACATTTTTGTGAGTGTACGGACGACTGGCAAGAGGACGGTTTCCGGCAGGAAATTCACGGCCGGTTCTTTGAAAGCTTCCTGCAAAAAGCAGAAGCTTACTGTACGGAACAGCCGGAAGATGTACCGTTATTCTGTGACAAGCTGCTATCCATGCTTGATCTGTGTATGGCATCGGGCAGGCTGTCCGGCGGTTATGAAGCCGGTCAGCAGGAACGCTTGCAGACGATTGTTGTGGCGCTGACAAAGCGGCGCTGTGATATGGCGGCAGCATCGGAAGATGCTTTGACAGCTTACAGCAGCTTTTGCGATGATATCGGACAATGGGACAATGAAACGCTCAGAAAAACGGCTTACGATCAGTGCTTTGACAGTTTCCTGCAAAAAGCGGAAGCTTACAGCGCCGAACAGCCGGATGATATACAGGCATTTTATCACAAGCTGCAATCCCTGCTTGCACTCTGTGAAACAGCAGAACAATATGCCGGTGATATCGCTGACGAGCCGAAAAGACAGCGCCTGCAGGCGGTCAGGGCTTCGATGTGTCAGCGCATTATAGAAGAAGTGCAGCAAAAAGACTATACACACCTTTTCCGGATCACTCCCTCTTTTGATGTTATCGGCTTTTTGAAGATATGGAAAGAAATCCGTTTTTCGGATTACGCAGCGGTTTATGCGGTTTCTTCCGAAGAACAGCGTGCCGATTTGACTTTCTTCAACAGCGGTCAATTGCCGGAAACGGACTTGATGCCGGAAGAGGATTCCGTAACGGGCTGGATGTCCTACACCATGTTTTTGCTGTACTGTATGCTTTTATCGGATGCCCCCGACGGCGGTTTTGAACAGGCAGACACCTTCTATGATTTACAGGAACTGATTCGTAAATACAAGTGGAAAACACCGGACGAATATCAGGTGATTCGTGATTTTCTGTGCCTGCCGGAAATCATGGAACGTCATAGACAAAGCGCTTGTCCGGATTATTTTGCCTTAGCGGATCACGTTGCTCCCCAGCATAGAATCTATCAGGCGCTGTATCCTCATGTGGATGATATCGGAGAGATCATTGATGCAGAAAAAACAGCCTATACGGCGGCGAGAAATCTTTGGGTTTATCAATGGGTATGCGTGATCCAGGAGCTGGAGCTCAGAATCTGCCGGGAGGTTTTCCCTGACCGGTACAAGGACGTGCTGACGGAACAGGAATCGGAGATGCTGTTATCCCGTATACAGACAATGGCGCAGGATTTTCTCGATCACCGTACCGCCTCCGGCAGTTTTTACTGCACGCTGGCACAGTATCCGGCTTTTTATGACTGGCTGAACGTCAATGCTGAAATGATTTATACCGGTCATCTCACTTCCCTTGTGCATCAATACGTTTTTTACTATGAACTCGAAAATGATGCGGCCATGAAGGAACGCATGGATGACATTATCAGAAAGCATATCAAAAATATGGTATGCGGTGATCTGAAAACGCTGCTCGAAGAGCTTCATCAGCAGGATAAAGTCATTGCGGTCAATGCCTATGCCAAAGGCGCTTTCGGTTATGTGATCGTAACGGCTGCACAGGAAAATATCAATACGCACCTGAGTGATCTGGTGAAGGTTTATTCTTTTGAATCCTTCTGTCGGCTGTCCCATGAAGAACAGAGGATGATTCTTGATGCTATGAAAAGCTATTGCACTGCCTATGAATGTGTCAACATTCTGACGAATAGTTTTGACAGCAGCATGAACAAGGTCAAGAAAAGATTCAATGATGCCCAGTTTCCCAGACTGCAGAGTATCGTGAATGCGTATGACCTCGAGGCAAGCATTTATTATGATGATACCAGCGGTGGATATGATTTTTCCGTCATTAAAAAGAGGAAGGACTTTTTCCGTGATCATTACAAGGAGCTTTCGGAAAGAACCTTAAAATATGCCGCCTATGCAGCGTATCTGTATGTTTATACCACCGGCGGCGATTATTTCAATTATCTCAAGAACAGTCTGGATGCCAACAAGCATTTGTCGGCAGAGGATAAGAATTTTCTGGTGTCGTATCTTATCTGGCTGCTGCAGTCTTTCCAGCAGCGTGCTGCCCTGATGGAAAAAGAATCCGATGAATGTATGCGTAAGATCGGCATTGTATTTGAACGTGTTGACCAATACATTGATAACGTCTGCCTGACCAGAGGGGAATTGTATCGGATTTTGTGGCAATATGGTTCTGTAGGTTCCCGCTCATGGTATCAGACCAGCAACAATAATGAAAGTTTCTTCAAGGAATACGATCTCTATTGTCAGCTGCAGCGGGAATTGAAAAACAACAACAGTACCGATTGGATTTATCACAATTATAAATATGCCTGCTATGCCTATCAGAATACCGACATGACGGATGAGGAAAAGCAGCAGTTATATGCGCTGCTGAAGCAGTGCTATGATAAAATGGGTAAGAAGGATAAGCAGAAGCATAGTGAGCTGTTTGGCGGCATGGAGGAATCATCGGATGCTCCGACCAATGAGGAGGCTTCCGCTGCGGAGTTTGACGCTCAATATAATATGCCGTCACCTGTACAAAATCAGAAGGTAGTGTATGGCAGTGCCTCAGACATCTTTGGGCAATCGGCACAAGCCCATGCCGTGTCCATACCGTCTGCTGGGGACAGGATACGCACATCTTCCGTACAGGAACCGTCCCTGCATCATATCGTGTTTCAATGGATATGCCTGAGTACAGAGGAAAATATCGGGCGTTTTGAAGAGTGTATACGGAATAATTGCTTTGATGAAGCCACACAGAAATTATGGGATGTTACACTTTGTGTAAAAGAAGGAGATCAAGTAGAAGGTGGAGATGTCTATGCGACAGTTCCAGAAACTGAT
>ONYQ01000091.1 GCA_900322145.1 uncultured Eubacteriales bacterium | reverse complement strand
CGCTTTCGAGACGAACCATATATCCTCAAAAAATGTATTCACCTTTGATTCTTTCTGTTTATAAGCACTTTTACTTTTTGAAAACTTGGAAACTGGTGTGAAGTAAATACTTGTTAGCTGTTTTTTATGTGAGGAGGTTTTTATGTGAAAAAAGTTATATCCATGCTGCTCTCGCTCATCATGAGCTTCGGGGTGTTCATGATCATCCCCGTCACCACGATAGAAGCATTGGACGGCATCAGTTACATTGATGCCAACGGTAAATTACAAACTGCTGACAGCGTTACCGAGATGACAAGCAACTCGACTGCGCTGACGGCCGGCTGGTATGCGGTTACTTCCGATACAGAGATCAGCAGCCGCATCACCTGCACCGGTAACGTACACCTGATTCTATCCGATGATTATACCCTGACCGCCCCCAAGGGCATCACGGTCAATCAGTATGAAGGAACACTGACTGTTTACGGTCAAATCCATTCAACAGGCGCTTTGACTATAAACAACATCCATACGACCGAGATAGAATCTGCCTATGCTGCCATTGGCGGTGTCTGGACAGGCAACGGCGCTATTACCATCAACGGCGGCGTTATTACGGTAGTGAGTGACGCTTGTCACGCTGCGGCCATCGGCGGCGGCAGAACAGGAACAGGAAACGTTACTATCAACGGCGGTACGGTAAACGCTACCGTTAATCCGGGAGATTATGCTTACGGCGCAGTGATCGGCGGCGGTAACGGCTCAAAAGGCGTTGTCACCATCAACGGCGGTACGATCTTCGCCGACATGAATTCGGGAAATCATGCTCACGCTGCGGCGATTGGCGGCGGCAATAAGGGGGAAGGAAAAGTTACCGTTAACGGCGGTACAATCCATGCCACCGTCAACCCCGGAGGATTTTCTTACGGTGCGGCCATTGGCGGCGGCCAGGATAGCAAAGGAGAAATCACGGTTGCAGATGGCAATATCACCGCAACAATCAGTTCTTCGTCTTTCAGCGCAGCAATCGGGGGAGGCAGTCAGGGCATTGGAAACGTCACCATCAACGGCGGTACGATCAGTGCATCTATTGAATCCGAAAATCACCTTTCTTACGGTGCGGCTATCGGAGGAGGCGGTACCGCCGGCGGAACCATCCTCATCGGGTCGGGTATCGTATCGGCGAATACTGACGGCTACGGTGCAGGTATCGGTGCAGGCAAAAACGGCTCCGCCGATATTACCCTCGGTTGGACAAAAACTGACGACAGCTATTCTGCCAACTCCTACTCCGATAGCGTGACGCTTTTGAAAGCCTTCACTGACGGCACCGATATCTATTCAGCCGGAAGCGCAGCGCCTGCTGATATCAGCGGGAAAACGCTGACACCGGTTTATCATACGCATACGCTGACTTATCACCCTGCGAATGCGCCGACCGTGTATACGGCAGGCAATTCGGAATACTGGTCATGCGAACTATGCGGTAGGTATTTTTCCGACGAAAACGGGATGAATCAGATCAATCAGGACAGCTGGATTATTCCGGCTCTCCCTGCGGCTGCCTCGATCGGCGATACGCTGTATGAGACCTTTCCCGAAGCTGTCACGGCGGCGAACGGCAAGACAATCACCCTGCTTGCGGATATCTCCGAAGCCTATACGCTATACGAATCTCAGACATTGCGCATTATCAAAGGAAGTTGTTCCCTGACTGTCAATGTGCCTTCCGATCATTTCAGGCTCAACACGGTTACAGAAGGCAACGTAACGGTATATACGCTGACTCCGTACTGCGCTATGGTCGGCAGTATGAAGTATGAGAAATTCACCGATGCCGTAAGCGCCGCCGGCGGCATAAAAGAAATTGTGCTTCTGCATGATATGGACGACACCTACAGCATGGACAGTCATAATTATGAGATGCTGCGTGTTATCGCAAATGGTCATAGTGCTGATATTTCCGGTTACGCAAAGGCAAAAGACGACGGCAGCGTGACCTATTACTACGAGCATGAGGAATCAAGCAAATACTCCGGCAGCAACTTTTCCATTGTTTCCGGGACGATTGTTGTTGCAGCCGGTGCTGCAGCGACCATCTACGTTGACGGGCCTGCCGAAGAAGGTACAGGCGTTATCCTCGGTTCAGAAGCTTCAGTCCTTATTGATGCCGAAGAAATCGACGTTCAGCCTGAGGATGCAAACTCGGAATGTATCGAAAAAACAGAGACAGAAAACGGGACAAAATACAAGAATCTGAAATTTGCCTGGGTCAGGATTGATACAGGTATCACGATCATGGATGCAGCGTCAGACATCCTGCCCGACTGTGTGAACGATATCTGGGACACCTATAATCAAAACACGTCCTCTATTGTCAGTATCCTGCCTCCTGTGCTGGATATCCTCAGCTATACCGATATCAAAATAGCCTTTCCGTATCCGAAAGGCTGGTTCTTCCCTCCGATACCGTATCTGCCGAATGAAATGAATCCCGGCAACCGATTTGTTGCCTTCTTTGAAGATGCGAGCGCCTCCTCATACGGCACTCCCTTCATTGGCAAGATTGTGGAAGATGAATTAGAGATCGGTGCCTTGTGGCTCCCGCAGGAAGCCGCCATCGTATCCTCTGACGGAAGCCTGACCTATTATGACCTTTTCACCGAGGCGGCATCTGCGTCAAACGGCAGAATCATCAAGATCCTAAAGGCTCCGTTAGTTTCCTATGAACTGAAAAGAACCGGCTCCGATCCGGCGGTTTATGAAACGCTCAAGGTTAATCTGGGGCATTATGCCGGCAATTGTGTCTGTGCGCCGGAGGATTTGCCGCAGGGCTATCATTTGCGCTCCTGGACCTATAAGGACAGCGATAATGAAGTGATTACCTGCTATACGGTTGACAGGATGAACACGGTGACATTTGTTCCGGATAACGGTGCAGAGAATTTTGTGCAGACGGTATATACCGGAGGTTTCTGCAGTATGCCTGAGAATCCGAGCCGTACAGGATTCATCTTCGACGGTTGGTACAAGGATGTACAGCAGACACAGCAATATGATTTCGCCTCCGCCGTTTATTCCGACTTTTCGCTCTACGCAAAGTGGACGGAAATGCCCAAATACCCGATCACTGTCGTTTCATCCGTGAACGGCAACATAAGTGTCAACAAAGAGGCAACCTTTGAAGGCGATACCGTCATCGTGACAGTTGAGCCTGCGAACGGTTATGTACTGCAATCGCTGACCCTGATACCGCAGCAGGGCGTAACAAAGCCGATCACTGCGGTTGATAATGTCTATAGCTTTGTCATGTCTGCGCAGCCGGTAACGGTCAAGGCGGAATTTGTCAGAAAATACTTTGTCAGTCACAGTATGAGCCTCAACGGCGATATCGACATCAACTTCTATCTTGACTTGACCGATGAAGAAGCACAGAGTGCTACCGTTGATTTCACATGGACAGTAGAAGGCAACACCAAGCACCATTCTGTTGTCGTGAAAGATGTGGAAAAGAACCTTTGCGGCTATAAGGCATCCTGTCCGATTGCGGCTGCCGAGATGACCTACGACATCACAGCAACACTGACTATCGAAGGACAACCAATCAAGACGGACACCTATTCTGCTGTACAGTATGCAGATGTCATATTGACCAGTGAAACATTCAGGACGAAGTATATCGCAGAAAATGGCGAGGATAAGTATTATCAGCTGGTCGCTCTCGTCAAGGTGATGCTCGATTACGGCGCAAAGGCACAGAAACAGTTCCACCGTGACGAGGAACATCCTGCTAACGCAAAGCTGACGGACAAGGATAAAACCTCTCCGTATTATTACGAACCGTCTGCCGTTGATGCAGCCACTATTGATACCGGCGCAAGCATGATGAGCGCAGGACTGCCCGACGGTCTGACATACAACGGCTCGACGATTGTCTATCTCTCACAGACCTCCATCCGGCATTATTATCAGGGCAATTTTGATAATATAACCGTTACGTTTGAGGGAAAAGACGTAAACCCCGTTCAAAAGGGCAATGAGTTCTATTTTGAATTAAAGAACATTGCGGCGGCTGATCTTGATAAGCTCTGCACGCTGAACATCAATGGAGTCGACTACCAATATTCTGTCCTCGATTATGTCAAAGGGTGTCTGCTCTCAGATAAGACCAGTGAAAATATGAAGGCTCTTGCTGCTGCGACCTATCGCTATAATCAGGCGGCCAATGACTACTTCGGGAGATAAGGAGGATATGGTGATGAAGAAAGAAAAATATGAGCGAATCGAACTCGAAGTGATTGAGTTCATAACCGAAGATATTATCTTAACCTCCGGCGATCCCGATGAGTATGAAGCCGAGAGGACTGTGATCTGAAAGAATCATCATACCAAAACAGCTCCACCGACGGAATAGCGGTGGAGCTGCTCTGTTATAGATGCTGCCGTATATGAAAGTGAAATTCCGGGACAATGAAAAAGAGTTTCCGGATTACCATGACGATGTAGAGATATGTGAGAAGTCGGTGAACTACCCATTGTCTAAAGCCAATGGGTAGTTCACACCATTCCTCAAAGATCCTCGTGATAGTTTTCGTCGTCGATAGATGAACCTTCTTCATCACCGGAAGTAGTGATGATATCTTCTTTTTCAAACAAAATGATTTCTATATATGCCGGTTGATATTCTCTCTTTTTCATGAGCACTATCTCCTCAATGATTCGGAACAGATACATAATAACTGCCATAAAGAATAATATCCTCATTTTTTGTTTTATCGGTCAAAATAGCATACATCCTTGTGTAAACAGGATTGCCGTTAACAAAGCTGATGGAAGCAGAATAGGATCCATAGGCATCCAAAGACGCCAATCCGACCTTAGAAGCATTCACGAAGCCTTTTGAAACAACTTTGTTGCCTGCGTTTTCATAAACCAAAATGTTATTATTCTGTGCCTGTTCCAGGGATTCAACTTTTCCGTTCTTGCTGAACAAAACGCCCATTTCCTTGCACGTATACTTGTTGGCATCATGAGCCGGTTTCATGACTTTTACATTGACTTTTCCATTGACCACCTGTGGTTCTATGTCACTGATGGAAGGGTCAGCAATTTGTTCCGGCGTGTATCTGGTAAGGAATACAGCTTCTCCGTAAATCGCATAAGTAGTGCCATTCAAAGTTATCTTCATAAATGGTCTTGCCCATACGCCGTTGCCGGAATCCACGATGTTTACGCTGTACTTTGTGGTCGTCCTGATCAGCGTGTGTGAAATATGCGTGTTGCATCCTGTTGTCAGAGATACATCCTCTCCGATAAGCCCTTTCTTATCAAGGACAAGGCCGAATTTTTTGACATTCACCCTGTCTGCGTTTCTGGTAGTGATAAATCTGACTTTGTTGGTGGTATTGGCAGTTTCCACTGCTGTGAGTTTCAGATCGTAGATGTAGTAATCAAATGAGAAAGTATTGGTTTCATCATTTTTATCATAAACAATGATCGTATGCCGGCCGGCTCTTTTAGATTCCTCTTCGGAAGCCTCAGCAAAATCATAATCTTCATATTCCTTCAGTGCAGTGCCATTGTATGTAATAACGAACTCCGGCGAGATAATTCTTTTGGTATAGGCATAAAGGCCGTTGCTGCCGTCTGTGAATTCAAAGGTTGCTTTGCTCCAGTCGATACGTTCCGTGTGTTCCTTTTCATATCCGCAAACGGTACAGACATCATTTTCAAAGCTGTGTGCTTCCATGATTGTTTCACCGCATTGCGTACACAACAGGGTATGACCTTCGGACGAAATAATAGCGCCGTCTGTATAAATATAATGGTGTTCTGTCTTGTCAAGAATAACGCTTTTGACCTGTTCCGCAAAGGCCTGCCGGGTAAATTCGGCGGTATATTTTCCTTCGCCCTGATTCTGGCAGGTCGGTGGTGTAATGACCTCATACGCAGAAACAGCGGATTCACCTTCCACATGTGTTGGATCATTATTGCAGGTACGAACAGCAATGACCGTTGTATTGTTATTCAGCCATACATATACTGGTTCATTCCAGTCGTGGCCGGTAGCGGGAACATAGTCATCCATATAGTCGCCAAATGTTCCGTTAGCAAAATGGTAGATGGTATATCCTTTTTCTGTACATGTTGGTGCGATAACTTCTGTACTCTTAACAGGTATTTCTTTGAAGGAAATATTATGATTGACCGCATATTGTTCGGCAAAACTTCCTGTCTGTCCATATATCGTCATATTTTCGTTGTAAATGTTAAAGGCGTAATCCCCTATAGACACAACGCTTGCGGGAATGAGAATATCGGTCAGATTTGTGCAGCGATTGAAAACGTTATTATCAATCATGGTTACCCCATCTGGAATGATGATATTCGTCAGGCCGGTACACTCAGCAAAAGCACCTTCTCCTATGGATGTTACTGTGCTGGGGAGCATGAGGCTCTTAAGGCTTGTGCAGCCCCAAAAGGCTTGATATCCGATAGCGGTAACACCGTCCGGAATGGTGATGTTCGTCAGGCCGCTGCAGTCACTGAAAGTGCCGTTGCCGATAGCGGTAACGCCGTCCGGAATAGTGATATTTGTCAGGCCGCTGCAGCAGTTGAAGGCATAATCGCCAATGGAAGTTACTCCGGCAGGAATGTCAATATTCTGCAGGCTGCTGCAGCCGCTGAAAGCACTGTCTCCGATCGTGGTAACGCTGTTCGGTATCGTAATACTCGTGAGATTGTAAAGACCATTGAAAGCATTGTTTTCGATAGCCGTAAC
>ONYQ01000090.1 GCA_900322145.1 uncultured Eubacteriales bacterium | reverse complement strand
GTTTTTCACGTCATGGAAGAAAGTCGGGCGGCTATCAACTCCACACTTTTTGGAGAAGGTCGGACGGCTATCAACTCCACACTCCTAACTCCACACTCCTAACTCCTAACTCCTGACTCCTAACTCTTAAGTGACATTCAGTCGGAGGTCTTTGCGAGCCAGCTTGCCGTTAGTATCTCTGACAAATACACGGATATCATAAGTGCCTGCTTTCGAGGGCGTGAACATGATAATGTTGTATGCCTTATAGCCACGCAGTTTGGTGAATTTCTCCTCATTGGCTAATTTATAGTATACCGCAAACTCATAATCTCCGGCACCGCCTTCTGCAAAACAGCGTACCTTGACCTTTTCCCCGACCTTAATGCTTTCCGCACCTAATTTCGAGGTGTTGGTCAGAGCTTTGGTAACGGTCAGCTTCATATCCTTGCGGGCTGTCTTGCTGAGCTGACTATACGCTATTACTCTGATTTCATAATCACCTGCTTCTGTGGGCTTGAAGTCAACGGCGGAATCGTAGGTATAGGTTTCCAGTGTTTTCCATTTGGTATCACCGGCTTTGCGGTAATAAATGCTATAGTAGTAACTCGGCGTACCGTAATTGGCGGAACATTCAACGGTCACTTTCTCACTTTCTGACCGAGGGCAATACTATCCGCAGAAAGACGGCTCGTATTCAGCAGGCTTCTTACACGGAAAGCAATTTCATTGTCAATCGCATACTGCTGTACATAAGTACCCGGCTTGCCGCAGAGAATCAGGTTCGGGTTGCACTGATAGAACGCATCCGGACCGATTTCAGTGACATTTTCCGGAATATCCAGTGTTCTGATATTCTTACAGCCTTCAAAGGCGGCGTTCCGGATAGTTGTCACGCTTTCCGGCAGTTTCACGGTTTTCAGGGCAGTGCATCCGCTGAAGGCGCTATAGCTGATTTCCGTCACGCCATCCGGAATATTCACATCGGTCAGTGCCGTACAGTCCATGAACATACCCCATGAAATTTTGTCCAGACCTTCCGGCAGACGGACGCTTTTCAATCCGGTACAGCCATAGAATGTACTGCCTGTGATAATCCTGACGCTTTCGGGAATAACAACACCAATCAGATTGGTCTGTTCTGCAAAAGCATCACCGCCGATACCGACAGTACCTTCCTTGATGGTGACGGTCGTATTCTCCGGCATGGTACCTTTATACATCAGATAGGTCTTGCCAAAATACAGGTCACCGTCCGGCTGGGCTTTGAGCCATGCGGTATTGGTAAAGGCATCATTGTCAACATCCGCTATGTTCTTGGGAATGGTAATGTTTTTCAAACGGGTGCAGTCGGCGAAGGCGAAAAAGCTGATAGAGGAAAGGCTTTCCGGCAGAACGATTTTTGTCAGACGGGTACAGCCCTCAAACGCATCGTTCTGAATCCTTTCCAGATCAGAAGGCAGTCTGACACTCGTCAGGGACGTACATCCGCTGAAGGTAGAGGAATCAATTTCCTTGATGCCGTCAGGGATTGTCACGCTCGCTAAATTCACACACTCATAGAAAGCGAAAGGGGCAATGCTTTTGGTACCCTCTTTGATGACAACAGCAGTACCTGCCGGCATAGCGCCTTGATAGCCATAATAAACACTGCCGACATACACATCTCCGGCCGGATGCTGATTATACCAGCCACAGCTGTTGAAGGCTTCATAATCGACATACGAAACGCTGTCCGGAAAACTCAGGTCAAACAGACGGACACACCCCTCAAAGGCTTCCCGATAAATACTGGTCACCCCGTCCGGTATATTGATTTTCTGTAAATTCCAGCAGGATGCAAAGGCGTGCTGTCCGATAGAGGTAATACCTTCCGGCAGAGTTACGCTCTTGAGATTTTCACAGCCGGTAAGAAGATACTCCTCTATTTCCGTGATACCTTCCGGCAGGGTCACATCGGTCAAAGCATCGCAACCGGCAAGGGCGGATTTTCCTAACGTTTTCACACTGCTTCCGAATTGGATGCTTTCCATTTCGCCACAGCCCAGAAAAGCATTCTCTGCGATGGTAGTAATGGAATCCGGCAGAACAATACTCTTGAAATTACGGTTTCTGAAAGCACCATAGCCGATAGCGGTAATTTTATGGTCGCCAATATGGTCGGGAATCACCACATTTTCCGTGTCGCTGTCGTAATAGCGGGTAATGGTGATTTCGCCGTTCCCGTCAACGGTGTAATCGAAGCTGTCAGCCGTGAGCGTTTCGGCGGCGCTGACGGTCAGACCAGCGGAAACTGCCGGTACAGCACTGCCCACAGCACCAACACCTGTCAGCAGTACGGCCGCCATAGCAATGGCGCATAATTTGCGGCGGGTAGTATGTTTCATGTTATCACAACCTCCAAATCAATGTACAATGTGCAATGTACAATGTACAATTGCATTATCATTCTAATTATATAAAGATTTTCCCATATTTTCAATAGATTTTCATCGTGCTATCTGCACAAAAGAAAATGCCGCTATTTGTTCACTTTTATAGAACGGGGCCGTTAAGGTCATTTCCCCGCCAAATGATCCGTTTTTCCTGTATTTTCCGGCTTTTTTCCCCTACTGTGAGGTATCATCAAGCCTTGCATTACACCGTCAGACGGCGTATAATAAAGACGACAGCGCATAAACGTTTCCTGCCTCCCCTTCAGGGGAGGTGCCGAGCGTTAGCGAGGCGGAGGGGTTCTTGTTTTTGTGCAATTTTCAAATTTGCTCATTTATAGTTAAAAGGAGGGAAACCGTGTGGAACTGCAGACCGTCAGCCACTATGACAAAATTGAATGTGACAGAATCCGGCGATTATATCACGAAGCTTTCCCCATCGAGGAACGGGCACCCTTTGCCCTGCTGATGAAACGGGTACGGCAGGAACGGGCTGTCATGTACAGCCTGCACCATCACGGTCAATGGTGCGGCATGATTTACCTTATCATGGGAAAGGATATAGTCTATATATTCTATCTCGCTATTGATTCATCACAGCGGGGGCGTGGTCTGGGCAAACTCGCCATGAAAGCGCTCCTTGACCGCTATCCTCAGCACCGTGTCTTTTTAGCGTTAGAGGACTGGCACGATACCGCCGCCGATAATCGGGAACAGCGACTCAAACGCCATGAATTTTACCGTCAATGCGGTCTGTCCGATTTGCCGTACCATATCAAGGAAGGCAACGTCATCTATTCCATTATGGGTACCAACGGCAAAATCGAACCCCCTGAATACAAAATGCTCATGAACCGCTATGCCGGCTTTTTCATGCGGCTTATCGTTGATTTCAGAATGATTCCATAACCACAGCAGAAAGGAGCAATATCATGATTTACATTACAGGAGATACCCACGGAGAACTTCACGCTCTGACCGAAAACAGACACCTTCCCGACAAGCCGGCTTTCACGGCACAGGATAAACTCATTGTCTGCGGTGATTTCGGCTTTGTCTTTGAGGTACGGCGCACCAATGAACGGTACTGGGATGATGACAAGCTGGATTATCTCGAACAGTTTTTCCCTGCAGAAATCCTGTTTGTATCCGGCAATCACGAGAATTTCGACCGTTTAGCAACCTATCCGCAGGAGGAACGCTGCGGCGGTACGGTACGGCGTATCCGAAAAAATATTTTCCTGCTTCAACGGGGCGAAGTCTATGTGATGGAGGGAAAGAAATTCTTCACCTTCGGCGGCGCTTACAGCATTGACAAGGCATGGCGCACACCCGGCAAAAGCTGGTGGCCGCAGGAACTGCCTTCCCCTGAAGAATACCGCCATGCATCCGAAAACCTTCAACGGCATGACAACACGTTTGATTATATCATCACTCATACCTGTCCGGAACGGGCTATTTACTGGATGAAAAAATCTCCTGACCGTCACGATGCAGAATTGACCGGCTTTTTAGACTGGCTGTATACGACCGCCCATTTCCGTCAATGGTATTTCGGGCATTGGCATATTGATGAATCTTTGGATGACGGGAAACTCATCGCCTGCTACGAAAAAATATATCCCCTGCCTGACAGCGCATAAAAACATCCGGAAAAACCTTCCGCCCACGCAAAAAGGTTTTTCCGGATGTTCTTTGCTTATATATCAAAAATCACTTTGCCGTCAGCGAGATGATATACCGCCCCTACTACCTGCAAGCCGTGTTCCTCTTCCTGATGAATCGCAAAGCTTTCCTCAATAATCGCCATGCTGTGTCTGACATTCAGACAGCAGGCCTTATAGGGGTCTTGTTCTTCCCCGATGGCTTCCTTGATTTCATCGGTAATAAATCGGATATAGCCTTCGGGGTCATGATGGAGCGCCGCATCTACCGCTCCGCAATGGTCATGCCCCAATACCACAATCAGTTTTACGCCCAAATGCGAGGCCGCATATTCCACCGAACCCAATTGATGGTCGTCCATGACATTACCTGCTACACGAATCACAAACAAGTCACCGATACCTGCACTGAAAATGCTTTCCGGTATCACTCTTGAATCCGAACACGCAATAATAATAGCATAGGGCTGTTGACCGTTGGCACAGGTATCGCTCCTTTTCCGCAAAGAAATATCTCCATTGCCTGTTGTCGCCGTAAGATAACGGGCGTTCCCTTCCTTTAATTTTTTAAGCGCTTCCGCCGCAGAAACAGTACCGTTTACCGTCATCACAAACTCCCCCTTTTTTAATTCATAATGCATAATTCATAATTCATAATGGTTCCTCTCCGATAGAAAGAAGTGCCGGACACCACAATTCCTCACTCCTAACTCCTCACTCCTAACTCCTCACTCCTCATTTGTTCAGCCGCATGGCTTCCAGACATTGTATCCATGCCTGTGCAATCGTTTTATGACCGGCGGCGGTGCCGTGTGTTGAATCCAGTGTTTCATAGCGCAGACCTGTCTTTTCCAAATCGGCTAACCGTACCGGATAACGTTCGCACGTTTCACGAATCGTTTGGTTATAGTCCTCAAAATTATATTCGCCTTCAAAATGCGGCGGAAATACCCAATCCTCATGTTCCTTCCAGACGGTTTTCATGAGTGTACCGCAGATGATTTCCGAGGACGGATACAGCGCCGTCAATCGCTTCAGCAAACGGTCATAGGAATCCGCAAAGGAATCATAATCTTCCGTCCGGCCGGGATATTGCTGGATACGCACCCCATAACCGAAGTCATTGAACCCGATATACACTAAAATCACATCGGGTATCTGTCCTGCCGGTGCTAAACGCCGGAGCCGTTCCATACACGCCGCCGACGGAAAATCCTTTCCCGATACACGGCTTCCCGAGTAAGCGTCATTCACCAATAATTCCCCGTCAAGATAATGAATGACCTGCATCCACCAGGTATCTTCCGCATCCGCCATGCCGTTATAAAGCTGGGCGATACGATTATAATACACCGCATAATCTTTCGGCTGATACCCTTCAAAGGTACTGATAGAATCCCCTAACACCGAAATCTTTCTCATATCCTAACCCCTTATCAATGTGGAATGTGGAATGTGGAGTGTGGAATTAACGCACAGCCACAGTTTCCTGCCATCTTTTGTGGTCTTTCCCATCATTGCACATTGTACATTGTACATTGTGCATTGTCAAGTTATATCTGCTCAAGCAAGAATAAAGCCAGTGACAAGGAAATGCAGTGGGTCGGCAGAATCGTGGTACTGTGCATTGCTGTCATCGCTCTGCTGATTGCCGCCAATCCGGAATCCGCTTCTATCATGGGACTGGTTTCCAATGCCTGGGGCTTATTCGGTGCCGCTATCGGTCCTTCCATTATTCTCAGCCTGTTCTGGAAACGCTTCAACTTTGCCGGTGCTATCGCCGGTATTACCGTTGGTGCGTTAGCGGATATCTGCTGGCTGTTGTTCTTCACCAGCAGTAATATCATTCCGGGTTCGTGTGTCTTTGATACGCAGATTTATGAGATTCTTCCCGGCTTTGTCTGCGGTATGCTGGCCGCCGTTATCGCTACACTCGCCACCAAAAAGCCTTGTCAAAGAAGTCGAAGCCCTCTTTGACAAGGCCGTACAATACACCGACTGAGTTTTCTTATCCTACATAAATCCTTTCTGAAAGCTGTCATTCCGTGCGACAGGCAAAGTGCCTTTGAAAGAGGCTTTGCTCCTCGGAATGACAGCATTTTTTTGTCTGAACAGCCCTATAATTTTCCCGTTCCTTGTGCAGGTATACAGTTTTTCTCAGGTATGAAAAATGCTCACCCCTAAGATTGACGTTTTTCAGCCGAATTACTATAATATAAGTAAGGATGTGGACAAATGCCGTTCACGATGTATTACTCAAAAAAGGAGGAATTTTTATGAGACATTTTACTGCTTCCCTGCTGAAACGTATCACAGCAGTCACTCTGGGACTGACAATCATTGGAGGATTGTCCGTTGCCACCGTACCCGTATTGACCGAAGCAGGCACATTGACCGTATCGGCCGCTTCTGCGGTGACGGTCAACGCATCATCCGTTACCCTGTATGCTTTGAGCGACTGGGCGGATGAGTACATCTCTATCCCGTCCAGTTATGCGACACAGTTCCAGCTGAAAGTCAGCGGTGCGAGCAACGTTACCTATTCCACCGGCAGCAGCTATCTTTCCGTATCTGATACGGGACTGATTACCCCCAAACGGGTAACAACTTACACCTATTCTATGGGCAACGGCTGGGCGTATACCACCTCAACGCCTGACCCTAATCAGGAACCCATCCGCATTAATCAGCAAATCAATTTCGGTACTTATACCGTACAAGTACGGGCAGACGGTCAGACCTTCAATGTATCGGTTACCCTCAAGGACTATGCCAATGCCTATGCCGATAAGGTCATGGACGATTATATCAAGGAAAATATCAAGTCGGGCATGACGACTTATCAGAAAGTCGATAAAATCGCCCAGTTTTCGGCAAACCATAATTACGACTATCACTATTCCTCGGCGGTCGGAATGATTGTTTCCGGCGGTGCGGATTGCTGGGGTTCTACGGATGCCACTATTACCATGGCGCAAAAAATCGGTTTGCAGGCATGGGTACGCAACGGCAACCGTGATGCCGGCTCCGGCAGTGGCCATAAAAATGCAATGGTTTCTGACGGTAAGGAATGTTATGAAGTAGAGGCCGGCTACAGTGGCACAGCCCCCCGTTATTACTATGTACGCAAAAGGGATTGCCTGTTCAGTACCCGAAATGTTACCGGCGGTGTGGAAGTGTATCAGTATGACGGTCAGAAAGTTCCCGAAGTGCTGACCGTTCCTGCTACCATTGACGGTAAAACCGTTGTCGGTATCGGTGAAAAATTCATTCAGATGAGCAGTGAAGTCAAAGAGGTCATTCTGCCCGATACCATTCAGTATATCGGCTCAAGCGCTTTCAATTCCTGCTATAACCTCACGAAAATCAATATTCCGGCTTCCGTGGAGAGCATCGGCACATTTGCCTTTACCGAATGCCGTTCCCTGACGAATATCAATGTCAGCGGTAAAACCTTCCAGTTCTTCAACGGCGCACTCTATCAGGGTACAACGCTGATATGCTGTCCGAACAAGGCGATTACCGCCCTCAAAAGCGGTACTACCGCTATTGCCGATTACGCTTTCTATTATAATAGGAACATCACCGCCATTACCCTGCCTTCTACCCTCAAAACAATGGGCGAAGGCGCTTTCGGTGACTGCTCCAATCTGACCGAAGTCACTTTCAAGACAACCAAACTCACCGCTATTCCGGATTACTGCTTTACCTATACGAAGCTCACCTATGTTATCATTCCTGACAGCGTTACCGCTATCGGCACCCGAGCATTTGATGTATCCGGCAATAAAGCCGACCTTACCTTAGTCGGCAAAGCCGGCAGTATCGTTGAAACCTATGCCAACAATAACGGTCATACCTTCTTAGATGCTTCCAAAATGCTTCAGAATACATCCCGTGTATCCATGACTTATGCGGTCATCGGCAATAGTGTAAGAGTGATTACCGGCGCTGCCGGCGGAAACGCTCCCTATCAATACGAGATGTCCTACAAGTATCAGACCGACAACCAATACACGAAACTGTCCTTTGTGGACAGCAATTCCGGTACTTTCAAGGTGACCAAAACCGGCTGTTATGTTGCCCGTGTCGTGGTAACGGACAGCAACGGTGTCAAGGCGGAAAAGTTCTTCAATATCACCGTCAAGGATGCCATCAAACCCACTGCTTCTCTTTCCGCCTCCGCCATTGATCCGGGCAAGTCCGTCACCGTGACAGCCTCCGCCACCGGCGGTTACGGCGGTTATCAGTATGCGCTCCAGTATAAAGCCCCGAATCAGACCGGTTGGAAAACTGCCGTTTCATCCAGTACCAACACGGTCATGACCTTCCAGCCGACACAAACCGGTACTTATACCCTGCGTGTCAAGGTCACCGATGCCAAAAGCAAAACGGGATATACTTCTCTCAGCCTGACGGTCAATGAAAAGCCCCTGAGCAATACTTCCACCCTTTCCGCTTCTGCTATTACACTGGGTTCCAGCGTGACCGTCAACGGTTCGGCAGACGGCGGTACGGCTCCCTATCAATATGCCCTTGCTTATAAAACTTCCGGCAACAGCTCCTATCAATCCGTCAAAAGCTACAGCACCACCGCTAAAATGACCTTCAAGCCTTCCGCTGTTGACACTTATACTTTGCGTGTGAGCGTCAAAGACAGCAAAAACACCGTCAAAACCCGTTATCTTAAATTAACGGTCAATCCTAAACCTCTCAGCAATACTTCTACCCTTTCCGCTTCTTCCATTACCATCGGTCAGACAGTGACCGTCACCGGCAAAGCAACCGGCGGTACAGCCCCCTATCAATATGCCCTGTACTATAAATCCTCCACGGATACCTCGTATAAAACGGCTTCCGCCCTCGGCACAACAGCCGCCCGCACCTTCAAGCCCACGAAAATGGATACTTACACTCTCCGCATGAAGGTAACGGACGCTAACGGCAAAACCGCTTATAAAAATTTCTCCCTGACGGTCAAGCCGAAAACCCTCACGAACAATTCCACCCTTTCCGCTAAATCCATCACACTGGGTCAGAGCGTGATCGTGACCGGCAAAGCTTCCGGCGGTTACGGCAATTACCGCTATGCACTGGATTATAAAGCCCCCGGCGCTTCTGACTGGCAAAGTGCTGTCGCTTTCGGCACTGCCACGAAAATGGTTTTCAAGCCCACGCAAAAAGGCACTTATGTCCTGCGTATCATCATCAAGGATGCGCAAAGCAATACCGCCTACCAGTTTGTCAATGTGACTGTCAGCTAATGCCAGCCAAACGATGAACCACTGAAACACGGCTGACTCCCATTCTTTCATACTATAAATGAGCAAATTTGAAAATTGCACAAAAACAAGAACCCCTCCGCCTCGCTAACGCTCGGCACCTCCCCTGAAGGGGAGGCAGGAAACGTTT
>ONYQ01000085.1 GCA_900322145.1 uncultured Eubacteriales bacterium | reverse complement strand
TTTAAACAACAATTGTTGACGAGAAGAATCAATTTGTACAATATTTACGATTTGAACTTATCACTTTTCACAAAAAACTGTACAGATGTATTGGAAACTTCTTTATTCAAATCACAAAAAATGAGATTGTATATTACCGTAAGCGTTGAATATTCCTGCTTTTTGTTATATAATATCAACGTAATGACAACATTACGATCACAAAGAGTAAAGAGGGATAGGTATGGTAAAAATTGTTTGCAAAAAGGGAGATAACATTTATACTCTGTCGGTTTCCACTACCATAATAGAAGAGGTTGGTGCGGTTGAAGTCTATGGTATCCGGATTATGGGAAAATATGGGACAGCAGAAGTTGACGACATTTCAGTAGATTATCACTATGTCAGAAGATTATTTGATCTGCTGGTAGAGGAAGAACTTTATCCGGAACATCTTTTGGATGTGGTGGAAGATTATTTGTCCGGAGCATTTCCAAAAATCATACCGTTCAGATGGGAAATAGAGCAGTCATGTATTGCATAGCATCACTTAGTTTAAAATGGAGCTGGCAACATGAACAGCCTATTGATTCTGTTTTTTGCTTTCATTTTGTTCTTTGAGCAGCTTCATAATTGAAAACTGTTTATGTGCCATCCATTATAACACATTCTTCTTTTATGGGCAAGCGTTATTGGCCACAAGCTTTATAGTGGCAAGTGATAAAGGAGTCAATTTCAAAAGCCTTATTTCAACGGGTGTGAAACTTTTTCAATTCTTTTGATAAGCTCCAAGACAAATGAAAATGTTTATTATCCGAATATACAAAAGTGATGTTTGAAAATCATCACTTTCCACAAAAAGTTGTGTGAGTGTATTGGAAACTTCTTCACTGCAATCACAAAAAAAGAGAATTTTTATCTCTTAAAATATTGAATGTTCCTCTATAGTATTATATAATATCGGAGTAATAAAATATTACTATCACAAAGAACAGAGAGGGATCAGGTATGATAAGGATTGTCTGCAAAAAGGGAAATAACATTTATACTTTGTCAGTTTCTACCGCCGTAACAGAAGATGTCGGAACGGTTGAAGTTTATGGTATCCGGATTATGGGAGAATGTTGCAAAGCGGAAATAAAGGATATTTCGGAAGATTATTATTATGTCAAGCATTTATTTGATCTGATTGTGGAGGAGGAACTTTATCCGGAGCATCTGCGGGATGTGGCAGAAGATTATTTGTGCGGCAGTTTTCCCAAAATTATTCCGTTAAGAGCCGCCAGTCAATCTTGCATTGCTTAGTCCGGTTTTTCGTAGCTGTGCAGTGCTTTTTTGCTGTGTAATATACGGCCACGCAATACTATTGGAGAAAAGTGAAGGAAGCAGAGGTGGAAATGCGATTGTCCGGCTCTGCTTCCTTTTGTCTGATGACTGTCTGGCGGGCAATTGATTCATGTGTGTTCGTGCTGTCCAAGAAAGTACAACCGGAAATTTCCTTCTGAAGTTTGGACAAAAAACGCAAGCGGCAGGAGGTATACTTAAGAGTATAGAAACAACAGCCGCCAAAAGCAATATCGGATGTGCGTGTTCGGATTGTATCCTGCCGATGGTTCGGCATTATCACTTTCCGCAAATGGATAGGTAAGTTTTTTTGCACTATCACAAAAGATAGAGAGGGATTCGGTATGAAGAGCATTGTTTGCCAAAAGGAAAATAACATCTATACGTTGTCGGCTTCTACTGCCATCATAGAAGAGGTGGGGGCTGTTGAAGTCTATGGCATTCAGATTAGGGGAGAAGGCCGGCAGGCTGAGGTAAAAGACATTTCAGAAGATTATCACTATGTCAAGAAATTATTTGATCTGATGGTGGAGGAAACGCTTTATCCGGAACACCTATTGGATGTGGTAGAAGACTATTTGTCCGGGGCATTTTCCACCATGCCATGCAGAGGTCAGAGGGTGCAGACATATACGGCATGACGCTATGTATAGATAACTCATCCTTTTGTATGGAAAATGATAATGGAACGATGTGGCGAATTATTATTTTGCGAAGAAGCGGCATATATTATCCGCAATGTAGAAGAGGTCGTGACCTATCTGTGGAGCTTTTCTCCGGTGTGGCGTGACCTGATAACAGGCAAGAGAACCTTTATTTTACCGTAAGGAGGAATCATCCTGTCTTTATACGGTGCAAAAGTAATGGATCATTTTATGCACCCGAGAAATGTCGGTATTATTGAGGATGCGGACGGAGTAGGCGAGGTCGGCAATGCCAAATGCGGCGATATCATGAAGATGTATCTGAAGATCGAGGACAGTGTGATCACAGACGTTAAGTTTGAAACCTTCGGCTGTGCCAGTGCGATTGCCTCCAATTCTATGACAACGGAGCTGATTAAAGAGCAGAAGGCAGAGGATGCTATGACACTGACGAATAAAGCCGTTGCCGAAGCGCTGGACGGTTTGCCGGATTACAAGATGCACTGTTCCGTCTTGGCGGAAGAAGCCATTCAGGCAGCAATTGAAGATTACCACAAGAAAAAATAAGTTTTTTCTTAAAAACCTATTGACACGATAGGTAGATAGTGGTATGATATAGATGTTCTCAGGAACAACGATTATTGAAGTAAGGAGAATGTACCATGTTTGCTTTCACAACATTCCATCGGAATCAAAAGATGTGTTGTCGAATGCTTTGCTCCCGGGTCTGTACAAGGGACAAAACAGCGACAAGCGCCACAGGACATTGTTGTTCTGCGGATCAGCAGCACATGGATATCTGTTTGCCTTCCTTTGCTGTGTGATGACCGCCTGCAGCGGTATCCACGGAAAGCAGCGTTCAGAAAGTTCGCTGATTGGCTGGCAATGTTGTTGAAAAAAGCTGTTTTGTGTACTATGTAATGCCCGGGAGCCGAAAGGCCTTCGGGTCATTCTTTTGCTAATAACACGATCATATATATATTTGAAAGGAAGATTATCATGAGTTATCAGTTTGAAACATTACAATTGCACGTCGGTCAGGAGCAGGCCGATCCGACCACCGATTCCCGTGCCGTTCCGATTTATCAGACCACTTCGTATGTATTCCATAACAGCCAGCACGCTGCCGACCGCTTCGGCTTAGCGGATGCCGGCAATATCTATGGCCGTCTGACCAACTCCACACAGGATGTTTTAGAAAAGCGTATCGCCGCTCTGGAAGGCGGCAGTGCAGCATTGGCGCTGGCTTCCGGTGCAGCGGCTATCACTTATACGATTGAAGCATTGGCGGCTAATGGCGGTCATATCGTAGCCCAGAAAACCATTTACGGCGGCAGCTATAACCTTTTGTCCCATACTCTGCCGCAGTACGGCATTACCACGACCTTTGTAGATGCCCATGACTTACAGGAAGTTGAAAACGCCATTCAGGACAATACCCGTGCCATTTATCTGGAAACGCTGGGCAATCCTAACAGCGATATTCCGGATATTGATGCCATCGCAGCCATTGCACATCGTCACGGTCTGCCGGTCGTGGTAGATAATACCTTCGGTACACCGTATCTTATCCGACCGATTGAACACGGCGCTGATATCGTGGTACATTCCGCTACAAAATTTATCGGCGGTCATGGTACGACACTCGGCGGTATCATTGTAGAATCCGGTCATTTCAACTGGAAGGTCAGCGGTAATTATCCGCAGATTGCCGAGCCCAATCCGAGTTATCACGGTGTTTCCTTCTATGATGCGGTAGGCGCAGCGGCCTTTGTTACCTATATTCGTGCGATTCTGCTGCGTGATACGGGTGCGACGATTTCTCCGTTCAATGCGTTCCTGTTGTTGCAGGGTGTGGAAACCCTGTCCCTGCGTCTGGAACGTCATGCAGAGAATACCAAAAAGGTCATTGATTATCTTTCTCATCATCCGCTGGTGGAAAAGGTCAATCATCCGTCACTGGCCGATCATCCCGACCATGCCCTCTATCAGAAATATTTCCCCCGTGGCGGCGGTTCGATCTTTACATTTAATATCAAGGGAGGACGGGAACAGGCATGGCAGTTTATTGACCATCTGAAAATCTTCTCCCTGTTGGCGAATGTAGCGGATGTCAAGAGTCTGGTCATTCATCCGGCTTCTACCACACATTCCCAGTTGTCTGCGGAGGAATTGGCAGATCAGGGTATCTTTGAAAATACCATCCGTCTTTCCATCGGCACCGAGCATATTGATGATATCATTGAAGATTTAGACAACGCCTTCAAGGCGATTCAATAAGGAGGAATTGATTATGTCAAACGTATATCAGGGAACCATCGGTCTGATCGGTCATACACCGCTGGTCGAGGTAGTCAACATCGAAAAGGAGCAGGCATTGGAAGCTACACTGCTGGTCAAGCTGGAATATTTCAATCCGGCGGGCAGTGTCAAGGACAGAATTGCTAAAGCTATGATCGAGGATGCCGAGGAAAAGGGACTCATCAATGCGGAAACCACGCTGATTGAGCCGACTTCCGGCAATACCGGTATCGGTCTGGCGGCTATTGCCGCTGCTAAAGGTTATCGGCTCATTATCACCATGCCGGAAACCATGAGCGTAGAAAGAAGAAACATCCTGAAATTCTACGGTGCGGAAATCGTCCTGACAGATGGCAGCAAAGGCATGAAGGGGGCTATTGCCAAAGCAGAGGAACTGTCGAAGGAAATCGAAAACAGCTTTATTCCGGGACAGTTCGTCAATCCGGCGAATCCGGCTGTGCATAAGGCAACGACAGGCCCTGAAATCTGGCAGGATACCGACGGCAAGGTGGATATTTTTGTAGCAGGTGTCGGCACCGGCGGCACCATTACAGGTGTCGGTGCTTATCTCAAGGAGCAGAATCCGGCGGTACAGGTCGTTGCCGTAGAACCGGCTTCTTCACCGGTATTGTCCAAGGGTACGGCAGGCCCGCATAAAATACAGGGTATCGGTGCCGGTTTCGTGCCGGATGTGCTGGATACGGCTGTCTATGACGAAATCCTGCCGATAGAAAACGAAGATGCTTTTGCCGCCGCCAAGCTGTTGGCAGTCAAGGAAGGCGTTTCAGTAGGAATTTCCTCCGGTGCGGCTTTGACAGCGGCGCTGATATTGGCAAAGCGTCCTGAAAACAAGGGTAAGACCATTGTAGCGCTTCTGCCCGACAGCGGCGACAGATACTATTCCACTCCGTTGTTTAATGCTTAAACGTACCCTTATCACATATTCCTAAAAAAATCCCGGAACGCTGTGTTCCGGGATTTTGGTTTATTTCAGCAGATCGTTTTTCGGTACGCATTTGAGGACATATACCAGAACGACGGTATTTTACCGATTTGTTACATTGAACAGATATTTCTTGACTTTAGCACGATTTGTGTTACAATAAACTAAAGAAGTGTGTTTTTGCCAACAGGAAAGGTATGCATGAAAGTACATGACAGAAAGAGGTGCTGTGAAATGAAAAAACGGCTCAGAATGACGGCGGCTGTGTTGGCAGGGATGTTAGCGGCCGGCGCTTTGGCCGGCTGTCAGAACGGACAGCCAGCGGATGTTTTACAGACGGAATCAAAAACCGTTTCGGCTGTAACACAGGGAAAAACAGATTTTTCCGATCCGGCGGTGACACAGGAAAAAACGGATTTTTCCGATCCGGCCACACTGCAAACCATCAAGGATAATATGGCACATGAAGCGGCGGCCAACAGCGGGAAAATTGAATTGAAAATATGGTGTTCCGCTGAGGACAAGGAGTTTGAAAAATCGCTGGTCGAGGAATTTGTCAGGCGCTATGCTGACAGCCGTTATACTATTAGTGTGAAAACAATCGTAAAAGGCGAAGCAGATGTCGGCGGTGCGGTGATAGAATCCCCGAAGAAAGCGGCGGATGTGTTCAGCTATGCAGATGAACAGTTGGATTATTTGCGGAAAGCGGATGCTATGGCTGAGGTACTGCCTTTCTATGCACAGAATGTCCGTGAAGAAAACAGTGGAGATTCCATCACGGCGGCGAGTGACAACGATGTGCTGTATGCGTTTCCGAAAACCGCCGATAACGGCTATTTTATGTATTATGACAAAAGGGTGTTCAGCGAGGGTGACGTAGGCGATATGGACACCATGATACAAAAGGCGGCAGCCGCCGATAAGAATGTTTATCTGAATTTCGGCAATGCCTATTACAGCACAGGATTCTTCTTTACGGCCGGTATAGAGTTCCATTTTGAAAACGGTGTGCAGAAAGATGACTATGACATAGAACAGGCCGTGAGTGCCGCCAAAGCGATGTGCCATATAGCAGAGAACGAGGGAAAAGGCTTTTCCGGCAATCCCGGACAGATCGGTGACAATGCCTATATAGAACAGGGCTTTCAGGAAAATACATTAGCGGCGGCCGTGACCGGTACATGGATGGGTCCGTCTATTCGGAAAGCTATCGGTACGGAAAATTTGGGAGCGGCTAAACTGCCCACCGTACTGATGGACGGCGAACAAAAACAGCTTCATTCCTTTGGCGGCTATAAGATGATCGGTGTCAGCAAATTTTCTTCCTTTCCGTTTTCCGCCCAGACATTAGCCTATTTCCTCACTTGTGAAGAAAACCAGCTCAAACGGCATACCGAAAGAGGGGCGATTCCGACCAATCGCCGTGCCGCCGCCTCAGATGAAGTGTCAGCCGATCCGGCCTTGCAGGCGATAAAAGTCCAGCGGCCGTATGCCCATCCGCTGGGTACCTATGCTGGCGGTGTGTATGGGGCTTCCGGTATAGCCTCTGTCGGCGGAGAGATCCTCAAAGTGAAGGGGCAGGTGAGTGACGAAAGGATCCGGAACTATTTTGAAACTTACGCCGAAAAAGCCGCTTCGGGTATGTATAGTCCGACGCTTTGAGCATGAATTGCGGGACATACTATAATACATAAACTAAAGATAAAAGGGGTTTTGAACATGGTAGAAATGAACAGCAGAAAAGCCGCTATTGTCGGCTGTGGATTTGTCGGCTCAGCCTCGGCGTTTGCGCTGATGCAGAGCGGTCTGTTTTCGGAGATCGTGCTGATTGATGCCGACCAGAACAGGGCAGAGGGTGAAGCGCTGGATATCAGTCATGGTTTGCCGTTTGCCAAGCCGATGCAGATTTATGCAGGCACCTATCAGGATATCAGCGATGCGGCGGTTGTCATTGTAACAGCAGGAGCCGGTCAGAAACCCGGTGAAACACGCCTTGATTTAGTCAAGAAGAATGTAGGCATTTTCCGGTCCATCATTCCGGAGATTGCGAAATATAACAAGAACGGTATTTTGTTGGTAGTAGCGAATCCGGTGGATATTCTGACGTATGTTGCCAAACAGCTCAGCGGTTATCCCTCCAACCGTGTATTCGGTTCTGGTACGGTATTGGATACTGCCCGTCTG
>ONYQ01000083.1 GCA_900322145.1 uncultured Eubacteriales bacterium | reverse complement strand
TATTAAGTCACATTAATTGCAATTTACTTTGAAAAAAATCAAATTTCATACCAAGTTGAAAAAATGTTCATAAAAAATTAACTCGTTCAAAAACCCTGATTAAAATATAAAAAATCATTGACTTATTGTAAAAAATAGTGTATGATGAATAATATGGATGTTGGAGAGGTGTGGGAATGCTCAAAAATAGATCAGACAAAGAGCTTTCCGGGCTTACCGATCGGGAGCTTGTCACTCTTTACAGATCCGGTGATGAGGCAGCTTTCCGGGAGCTTTCGTCAAGATATTTTTTTATCATACGCTACAGAGCTTCGGAATTTTACGGCAGCGGCATGGAACCTGACGATCTCTTTCAGGAGGCATTTTTGGGTCTTTTGAATGCGGTCAAATCGTATGATGCCGAAGGAAAGGCTTCATTCCGCACTTATGCAGGCGTATGCATAAGAAATAAGATAATCTCTGCTGTCAGAGCCTTTCAGTCGGACAGGAATAAGCTGAACAATGAGCATTGCTCATTTGAGGATGTAAAGTATGTCCCGTCAGCGCCCGAAACAGAGCCTGAAACAGCTTTTGTTATCCGTGAAACGTTTGAGAGCCTTCAGTATCATATCAAGAGGGAGCTTTCAAAAACGGAGTCAGAGGTATTGGAGCTTTATATTGAAGGCAAGAGCTATGATGAGATATCAAAAATTCTTGGGATAAGCAGAAAATCCTGTGACAATGCAATGCAGAGAATAAGAAAAAAACTGAGGGTCAGAAAATGACCCTGAAATATGCCCGATGTAGCTTATATAAGGAGAGCGTTGACTTTAAATAAAAATCAAAGGTGGCGGTGCAATTCCGTCCGAGGGCGAAAATTTATAATTATACCAAAGCGAGGTAAATCAAATGTACGAGGATAAGACTCTCATCTGCAAGGAATGCGGCGCTGAATTCGTTTTCACAGCCGGCGAACAGGAATTCTATGCTTCTAAGGGCTTCGAGAATGAGCCGCAGAGATGCAAGGCCTGTCGTGATGCCAGAAAGAATGCCCAGAAGCCTGAGCGTGAAATGTACACTGCTATCTGCGCTGCTTGCGGCAAAGAAGCAAGAGTACCCTTTAAGCCGCGTGAGGATCGTCCTGTTTATTGCAGTGAGTGCTTTGCAAAGCAGAAGGAAGAGCAGTAATCTGTGCGGCTGCTGTCAGCCGTTGTGAGCTTGTATTCCGGAGAGCGTTCCGCCTGTGTGCGGGACGCTTTTTCAGTTTGAAGCGTGAATAGTGTGGAATCCGGAGTGTGGAGTGTGGAATTGCGCCGCACTCCCTATTTTTTCGATAGGATGTTAAGTGATAGGGCAGAAGGGGCAAATGATACTTGAATTTTGTGCAGGATTATACTATAATACAATGGAGGAAAAATTTTTTCTATCGAAAAAGTAAGGTCGTGAGTATTGATGAGTTTAGCAGAAAAAACAGAGGCCTTGTCGTCAGCAAAGACAGCATTGCAGGGGACAAAGGCCTGTGAACGGTTGTCGAAGCTCTTTGATGACGGTGTTTTCACCGAATTGGATGCTTTCGTAAAATCGAAGGACGGCTATGCCGAAGTCATGACGGCACATGGCAGCATTGACGGGCTGGGGGTTTATGCCTTTGCCCAGAGTACCGATGCCGCCGGCGGTGCTATGTCTGAGGCGCAGGCCGCTAAAATAAAAAAGGTTTATGATCTGGCACTGAAAACCGGTGAACCTGTCGTGGCGGTCTATGATTCTATCGGCGGCCGTCTGGATGAAGGTACCAGGCTGTTGGCCGCTTATGGGGATGTGCTGAAATATGCCAATAATCTGTCGGGTGTTGTACCGCAGATCGCTGTTGTATTGGGCAATTGCTTCGGCACACAGGCCTTGATTGCTGCCGGTGCTGATGTGATTGTGCTGTCGGAAAAAGCGGCTTTTTCGCTGGATACCGCCGGTACCAATGCTTCGGCAAAAGAAAATGCCGAAAAGGGTATTGCCCATCTGGTCGTTAAGGATGACGATGAAGCGTTGGCGCAGACGAGAAAATTAGTGTCGATGCTGCCGGCGAATAACCTGAGTACAGCGTGTATTGCTTATGACAGTATCAGCGCCCAGCAGGATGTGAACGATGCGATGACGGCTTCACAGGCGGCTTTTGCGGTAGTCGATGAGGACAGCCTGATGGAATTACAGGCCGCTTATGCACCGGAAGTTAAAACAGCGTTAGCGACTGTCAACGGCACAACGGTAGGTATCATAGCACTGGACGGTAAAGTATTGAATGGTCATGCCTGCGGCAAGGCGGCACGTTTCATCCGTTTCTGTGATGCGTTCAGTATGCCGGTGCTGACCTTTGTCAATGCGGAGAAATTCGGTTGTCTGAGAGGGGCAGCCAAGCTGACCTCTGCCTATGCGGAAGCGACAACAGCGAAAATTACCGTCATTACCGGCGATGCTTATGGCGCAGTCTATATTGCCGCCGCCGGTACCGGTGCGGCGGCGGATATGACCTATGCGTGGGTAGGAGCGAGTATTTCTGCCTTAGCGCCCGAAGCGGCTGCTGTTATGACATGGGGAGATGATTTCGGCGGCAAGCTGAAGGGCAGCCAGAATCCGCAGCAGGATAAAGCGGCATTGATCGCTGATTTCAAAGCCGCCGAACTGACAGCCATGAAAGCGGCTGAAAACGGTTATGTCGATGACGTTTTTGAAGCAGCACAGACACGGGAAAAAATCGTTGCTGCGGTGGAGATGCTTTGCAATAAGCGTGTGACAACGCTCCCGAAAAAGCATAATAATCTCTTTATCTGACAGAGGGGAAGGAATGTTAATCATGAAAAATCTGAAAATTACCGTAAACGGTGTCGTATATGATGTACAAGTAGAGGAAGTAGACGGCACAGCCGCTCCGGCAGCTGCTGCACCTGCCGCCGCACCCAAGGCTGCCCCGAAAGCAGCGCCCAAAGCCGCACCCGCAGCAGGCGGTGAGCCGGTCAAATCTCCGATGCCCGGTACCATTCTGAATGTACCGGTGAAGGTCGGTCAGTCTGTCAAGGCCGGTGATGTACTGGTTGTTTTAGAGGCCATGAAGATGGAGAATGAGATCAAGGCCGGCCGTGATGCGGTTATTGCTTCGATTGCCGTCAACAAGGGTGAATCCGTCGATACCGGTGCGGTACTGGTTACCCTGAACTGAGGCACTGTACGAAGGGAGTTAGGTTATCATGGCTAAAAAGAAAATACAAATTACCGAAACCATCCTGCGTGATGCACACCAATCCCTGATTGCCACCCGTATGCCGCTGTCGGATATGCTGCCGATTCTGCCGGCACTGGATGAAATCGGTTTCTATTCACTGGAATGTTGGGGCGGTGCAACGTTTGATTCCTGTATCCGTTTTCTGAATGAAGATCCGTGGGAGCGTCTGCGTGTGATTCGTAAAAATTGCCCCAAGACACGCCTGCAAATGCTGTTCAGAGGACAGAATATGCTGGGTTACCGTCACTATGCGGATGATGTACTGGAATATTTCGTACAGCGTTCCGTGGCTAACGGTATTGATGTTATCCGTATCTTTGATGCGCTGAACGATATCAAGAACCTTCAGACCGCTATCAATGCGACGAAGGCCGCCAAGAAGGAAAATCCCAATGTCGAGGCACAGGTAGCCATCAGCTATACAACAGGCCCGATTTTTACAACGGATTATTATGTCAATTATGCCAAGCAGATTGAAGCCGCCGGTGCGGATTCCATTTGCATTAAGGATATGGCGGCACTGCTGACACCGTATTATACCGAAGAATTGGTCAAGGCTATCAAGAAGGCCGTCAAGATTCCGGTACAGCTCCATACACATTATACTTCCGGTCTGGCATCCATGTGTCTGATGAAGGCCATCGAAGCCGGATGTGACAGAATTGATACAGCCATGTCACCGTTAGCGAATGGTACTTCCCATGCGCCGACAGAATCTATGGTGGCGGCTTTGCAGGGCAGTGATTATGATACCGGATTGGATTTAGTAAAGCTGTCCGAAATCAGGGAGTATTTCATGACCTTGCGTGAAAAGTATATCAAGAGCGGTCTGCTTGACCCGAAGATGTTGGCAACCGATGCAAAAGCCCTGATTTATCAGGTACCCGGCGGAATGCTGTCGAATCTGCTGAAGCAGCTCAAGGATGCCGGCAAAGCGGATAAGCTGACAGAGGTACTGGAAGAAGTGCCGAGAGTGCGTAAGGATGCCGGTTATCCGCCGTTGGTTACGCCTACTTCACAGATTGTCGGCACACAGGCGGTATTCAATGTGTTGTTCGGTGAATACAAGAATTGCAGCGGTCAGTTCAAGGATTTGGTAGCCGGCAAATACGGCACGACACCCGTACCAGTGGATCCTGCTTTCCGCAAGAAAATCATTGGTGACGACAAGCCGGTAACCTGTCGTCCGGCTGACCTGTTAGAGCCTGAATTGGAGAAACTCCGTGCCGAGATTCCCGAATGGATTGAGCAGCCGGAGGATGTACTGACCTATGCCCAGTTCCCGCAGGTAGCGCCTAAATTCTTCAAAGCCCGCCGTGATGCCCGCATTGGTTTGAATCCCAATGCTGACGTTGCTTCTCACATCCACCCCGTTTAATGTTGGGGCGCTGCCACTCGACCCCGCAAACTTTTGTGTTGTGGATAGAGAAAGTTTTTTGGAATAATAAAGAAGCAGACCGTATCGGAAAATTTTCGGTACGGTCTGCTTTTTGTGTGTGGAGATATTGACCGAGCTGTTACACGGTAAACGACCTGCTTTCTTGATAAAGAGAAAACAGGTCGTTGTATTTGCGAGCGTTATTTTTTCTTTTTGGCGGTGATAATAATGCCGATGGTGTAGAAAACGACAGCGGCCAACAGCAGATAACCGATACTTTCCAGAGAAGTGAAGGTATGATCGAAGGCACGGAACTCTACGCCCATTTCCAGTTTGAAGTCTGTGACGATATTATCGGGAGCGCCTTTGAAGCTTTCTGTCATGGGGTCAGCCATGAGAATTTTACGGAACAGGGAAGCCGCATGGGAAATGGGGAAGAACTCAATCACATACTGTACAGACTGGTCGGTGCTGCCGATGGGCAGATAAATACCGGTGACAAAGCCGATGAGGGTACCGATAATGGTGCTGGCGGTAGCAAAAGCGTTCTGTGTATGGAAAAGAGATACTACCAGATACATCATGGCGGAACTGGTCAGGACGGACAGGAGCATTACGCCGAGCGTTTGCAGGAATTGCAGACCGGAGAGCAGAGCGTAGCCCTTACAAGCAAAGTATATTTCAATCACGGCGAGGGCAAACAGGGACATGATACAGCCAATGCAGAAGGAACTGATAATATAACCGGCGGCTAAGGAACGGTTTTTAATGGGAGAGGAACGGAAATCCTTGTCGATTTTCTTGCTTTTGTCGCTGACGATGGTACCAAAAGAACCGAGGGTGGTTGAAACAGGGGTAATAGCGAGGATACCGGCCATAATCCAGCTATCCATCAGACGGTTAGCACCGGTGACATCCTTCATGCTGCTGACTAACTGATCGCCTAAAAACAGAACATACAGTCCGAGGACAATCAGAACGGACAGCAGGGAGAAGAATACGGAAGATTTATCACGGAAAAATAACTTCAAATTACGTTTAGCAAAGGCAATCATTCTCTTATCTCCTTTCCGGTAATGGCAATAAAGGCATCATCCATTGTACCGCTGACAATTTCCAGACTGTCAAGGTCATGGCGGCATTCATCAACCAAAGGCAGAGCATCCATTGTATGGGGGATACTGACACGGAAGGTATCGGCATTTTCCGTGAAGGGGAGTTTTTTGTCGGTCAGCCATGCACGGATTTTTTCGGCGCTGGCTTTTTTGGGAACGAGTTTCAGGAAATCACCGGCATAGGTTTCTTTGAGTTGGGAAGGAGTACCTCTGGCGGCGATTTCACCGCTGTCAATGACAACGACATAATCGGCTTCGGCGGCTTCTTCCATGTAATGAGTCGTCAGAAAAACGGTCATGCCGGTTTCCTGCTGCAGGCGGCGGATGGTTTCCCAGACGGTTTTACGGGTCTGCGGGTCAAGGCCGGTCGTAGGTTCGTCTAAAAAAAGAATTTTCGGTGTATGTACCAGCGCTCTGGCAATATCCGCCCTTCTGCGCTGTCCGCCGGATAATTTACCGTAGCGGCGGTTCTGGAAATCTTCGACTTCAGCGGCGGCAATTGCTTTGCTGACGGCTTCTTTGAGGGCAGTGCCTTTCAGACCGTAGAGCGAACCACGCATGAGGATATTTTCCCGTACTGTCAGGAGTTCATCCAGCATATTATCCTGAAAGACAGCGCCGATGATACGGCGGATTTTATCATCATCCTTACCGAGTGTCAGCCCGTCAATGGTAACGGTACCGCTGTCCTTTTGCAGGAAGGTGGTGATAATATCAATCGTGGTGGATTTACCGGCACCGTTAGGGCCGAGAAAGGCGAAAAGCTTTCCCTGTTCCACATAGAAACTCAGGGATTTGACGGCCTGTACTTTGCCGTAGGATTTTTTCAGGTCATTGACCTCAATCATTCTGTTTGTCATGCTGTAATCTTTCCTTTCTTTCGTGAATTTTACGGTTCAGTTCTTTTTCGGTGAGTTTAGCGTTAATATAGAAGAGAGCGAAGGTGGCGAGATAAACCACTAAGAGGATACCGATAGGGATGAGAATATAAATCGTGGAGAAGCTGAACCAGTGAAATACCAGACCGCCCATAATGAGTACGGGCGCAGCCACATCCGCCAGACCGAGCATAAAACCCGGCAGGGAAAAGGAATTTTCTTCCTGTTTCAACAGGGTATCGGTGATGAACATCAGCAGAGCGATCACCGCACAAACGGACAGCAGCTGTAAATTGGTACGCCAGATATCTCCGACGATGAGATTTTCGCTGCGGTTGAGCAGCGAAAGAATCAGGCTTACAAGGGTATAGGATACGCAGCAGGAAATGCCATAGGTACGCAGTCGTTTCAGTAAAGATTTTCTATCCATGTTTATAAGCTCCTTTCTATCCTAATTTCTTTTTGAAAGCGGAAACATAGTGGCGGTTGATGATGAGCTTTTCACCGTTGAGCAGCCTGGCTTCGAGCCGCCCGTTGATGAGTACCTTAACACTGTCAAGGTGATCTATATTAAGGATACAGGCTTTACTGATCCTTACAAAGCTGCTGTCCTTAAACTGTTCTTCCAGTTCATACAGTTTTTTGTCAGAGGAAAAAACTTCTGTACTGCTGTAGACAAAGGTTTTTTCATCCACGCTTTCAAAGTAGAGGATACTGTCGGGACGGATGCGCTTATTCGTGCCGTTATCGGAACGGACATTCAGAAATTGATTGTCTTCCCGCAGCAGATCAATGGCTTTTTGCAGCTTCGGTTCCATCTCGGCATAGCGTATATCGACCTCCGGTTCTGTGTAGTGGGGGGGATTGT
>ONYQ01000157.1 GCA_900322145.1 uncultured Eubacteriales bacterium | reverse complement strand
GAAGAACTCTGTTCGGTGGAAGAACTCTGTTCGGTAGAAGAACTTTGTTCGGTGGAAGAACTCTGTTCGGTAGAAGAACTTTGTTCGGTAGAAGAACTTTGTTCAGAGGAAGAACTCTGTTCGGTGGAAGAACTTTGTTCTGTATAAGAATTTTGTTCCGGCTGACTGTATTCCTCCGGCCAGTAAATCGGCTGATAGGGTTCCGGCTCATAAGACCAACTGGACTCTTCCGGCTGACTGCTTTCCTGCGTTGGACGGCTTGACTCCGGCTTGCTGGCCTCTGGTTTACTCGTTTTTTCCGGTTTGCTGGCCTCCGGTTTACTCGTTTTTTCCGGCTTGCTCGCTTCCGGTTTGCTGATTTCCGGCTGACTGCTTTCCTGTGAGAGAGAAGGTTCGGCAGATACGGTATCCCGTGCCATACTATCCAGCATAAAGGACAGTACCTGTATCAGACTGTTGCCCTGACGCTGAAAAAGCAGAGCATCTATTTCATAGACGTGTCCTTTTTTGACTGCTTTCATGCCGACATAATCCGGATCAGCCATGAGGGGTGCTTTCAATCCGGCAGCACAGAAAATATAATCGGGATTGGACATCTGAAGGGTCATCAGTGCATCATTGGCATGACGTGCGTTGCCGCAGATATTGACCGTATTGGCATAGGAAAATAATTTTCCTTCGAGAGTGTCATCCGAAGCCGCATGACCGTTGAGATCATACAGATAGCAGGATGTGATGACAATATTGCTGGAAGGAATGGTGCGCTGTAAATCCCGCAGGGTAATCAGGATACTTTCGGCTTTCTGACTGCCGGTTTCACGCCCTTTATACCGACCGCCCATAATGGCGCCGATATTTTCATATAAACGGATCAGATCATCCCCTGTTCTGGCCGGCATCATGATGAGGATTTCAATACCGCTGTTCCTGATAGTATGATAGGCTTCGTCCGGGATGCTTTTATCCGCAAAGACAATATCAGGGTGCAGGTCAATGATGCTATTGACCGAGGGAGAATGTTTATGGCCGACAGACGTAAGGCCGGAAAGTTCCGGCTGTGTACATTCTTCTGAACGGGCAATGATTCTGTCCCCATAGCCGCAGGTCATCAGGATATCCGCCACAGAGTCACTCAGGCAGATAATATGTTTCGGACAGCGCTGTATAGTCGTATGGGCGAGTGTTACGGGGTATTCGTTATCAAAGGAACACGCACTGTACAGAAAACAAAGGATAACGGTGAACAGCAAAACGGTGATTTTTTTCATGGTCGGTCTCCTTTTACGGTTCATCAGGGGCAGAGGACAGCTTTTGTTTGGCTTCTGCGGCGGCAATAAATTGTATAGCACAGCGGGGAGAACGTCCGCCCCGTCCGATGGCGAACTGTTCCGCTTCTGCAATCAGCGTATCATGATCGAGGGATAACTGTTTTTCGGCGGCTAAGCCTTCCACGATTTCAATATACTGCTCTTTGGTCGGCTTGGAGAAATTCACCGCCAGACCGAAACGATCGGATAAGGACAGCGTTTCCTGAATGGTATCATTGACATGGATATCATCGCCATTGCGTTCTGCAAAGCTTTCCTTTACAATATGACGGCGGTTCGAGGTAGCATAAATGAGCGTATTAGCCGGACGGACCGCCAGACCGCCTTCAAGAACGGCTTTGAGCTGGGCATAGCTCTTGTCATCACTGGAAAAGGACAGGTCGTCAATAAAGAGAATGAATTTCAGCGGAATCTCGGCAATTTTTTCGATGAGCAGAGGAAAATCACCCAGACGGTCTTTAGGCATTTCCACCATTCTCAGACCGTCCTTCGCATAAGCGTTGAGCAGTGCCTTGACGGTAGAGGACTTTCCGGTACCCCGATCCCCATATAACAGGCAGTTATTGCTGCTGACCCCTTGCAGGAAGGCAACGGTATTATCGGTGACGGCCTGACGCTGTACCTGATAGCTTTTCAGTGAAGAAAGGTCGATACTGTCCGGATAGGGGACGGGTTCAATATTGCCGTTCCGCCAGATAAACGCCCGATAACGGGCAAACATACCGCAGCCGTTATGGCGGTAAAAATCCGCTAAGTGCTGCAGGAAGGTTTCCTCATGAAAAAATTCCTTTGCCGGCTGACCATTCTCCCAACGGGGCAGTTCCCGCACCACATAGCCCAATTCATCCTGATGGCAGTAGTCACTTAAAATGGTCGCAGGCCGCAGCAGACTCAGCCGATAGAGAACAGAAAGATCACGCTGTACCGCACGGCGGACACTGTCGGGCAGTTCATCGGCTTCTCCGGCCGCCGCCGCACGGGAAAAGGCATTGTCATCGTATAAAGCGGTTTCTGTCAGATATTTTGCCCAATGACCGGCACAGCCCCTCTCACACAGCAGGGAAAAGAAATGTCCCCAGGCATCGGTAAATTCCCGTATCGGCTTATCGACCGAACAGATCAGCTCATAAAAGGCTTTGACGACCGTTCTTTGCATCAGTCCCCGATATACCGACAGCGAGGACATCAGCAGAGCGGCCTTTTGGGTGGTATTCATGGTATTCATCCTATCATCTCCTATGATTCATACCCCTCATTTTACTATGATTCTTTCCGGCCGTCAATACTCTTGCACAGGATGGGGTGGGGGGAAAAATAGAGAAAAATTCAAAAAGGGGTGTGTATTTGGCTGAAAGCATGATATAATACTATCAAACTATAAATGAGCAAATTTCTAATGCTTTCGTCAGACTGCACAAACCCTTCCGTCAAAAATCAACCATTTTAATGGTTGATTTTTGCCACCTCCCC
>ONYQ01000080.1 GCA_900322145.1 uncultured Eubacteriales bacterium | reverse complement strand
CTTCCTCGGCATTAACGGCACAGACGATAACGATACCCTTAACAAGTTCATTGACAAGATTGAGGAACTCAAGGAAGTTATCGGCATTAAAAAGACAATTGCCGATTACGGCATTAAGGAGGAGGACTTCCTCGCTTCACTGGATGACATGGTAGAACACGCCTTTGATGACCAGTGTACGGGAGCGAATCCCCGTTATCCGCTGATGTCCGAGATTAAGGAAATGTACCTCAAAGCCTACTACGGAAAATAATGTACAATGTGCAATGTACAATGTGCAATGTACAATGATTTGAAATGACAGAGCCGACAGGCTAAAAGCTGGGGGATAACCCTTTGTTACAGCAAAGGGTTATCCCCTATATTTCTATCGGGGGTGCATCAATGGGAGAATATATTTGCAGTCTGTGTCCGAGAAATTGCCATGCAGTACGGACGGAAGAAGGCGGTCAGGGGGTTTGCCGCATGGGGATTCTGCCGAAGGTGGCAAGGGCGGTGCCGCATTTCTGGGAAGAACCGTGTATCAGCGGTACCAAAGGTTCGGGAACGATATTTTTCAGCGGCTGTGTGCTGTCGTGCGTGTTCTGTCAGAACTATTGCATCAGTCAGGAACATCACGGCAAGACCATGACCGTTGAAGGACTCATTCAGCTCATGCGGCATTTAGCAGGACAGGGAGTACATAATATCAACTTTGTCAGTCCGACACCGTATGCGGAAAGTATCATAGAAGCGTTAACGCAGTACCGGCCGCCGGTGCCGGTTGTCTATAATACCGGCGGTTATGAGAAAACCGAAACCCTGCGGCGCTTAGAAGGTTTGGTAGATGTATATCTGCCCGACCTTAAATATATTCGTCCGGAAGTATCCGCAAAGTATTCCCATGCGGCGGATTATGCGGCGTATGCTTTGCCGGCGATTCATGAAATGGTGCGGCAGACGGGACGGCCTGTTTTCGATGATAACGGCTTACTGCTGAAAGGAACGGTTGTGCGGCATCTGATTCTGCCGCAGAATACCAGAAATTCTATCGAAGTGCTGGACACCTTACAGCGTGAATTTGGTGACAGTATCCTTGTCAGTCTGATGGGGCAGTATATCCCGATGGGACGGGCGGCGGATTTTCCGGAAATCAACCGCCGCATTACCAGACGGGAATATGAAAAGGTACTTCTGCATTATGAAGATTTGGGATTGGACGGCTTTGTACAGGAATTATCCTCAGCGAATGTGCAGTATGTGCCGGATTTCTCAGACGATGACCCTTTGAAGGGAGTGAACAGTCCGTGAAGCAGTGGAACAGTAAAAACGCCTTCAAGCTGTTGCTGGATTTTGTGGGGATTGCGGTCGGTGCGGTGATAGCCGCCTTTGCGATCGAAGAATTTTTAGTGCCGTGTACGATACTGGACGGCGGTGTAGTAGGTATCGGCATTATCGTGAATTATCTGACGGGCTGGCCGCTGGGTATCCTGACAGTCGTGCTGAATACGCCGTTCCTGCTTATCGGTTCCCGCAAAATGGGACGGATGTTTATTGTCAAGGCCGTGTATGCAATGGTGATTTTCTCGGTATTTCTGGAAATCTTCGCTCCGATGCAGAATGTCACGAGTGAAAACCTGTTAGCGGTATCTTTCGGCGGCGTTATTTTAGGTATCGGTGCCGGATTGGTAATACGTTTCGGCGGCTGTCTGGACGGTACGGAAACCGTTGCTATTCTGCTGAATAAAAAATTCAAACTGCCGGTAGGACAAACGGTGTTATTTTTCAATGTACTGATTTTTTCGGCGGTAGGCATTATCATGGGACTGGACAGAGCCATGTACAGTCTGCTGACCTACTTCATCACCTCAAAGGTACTGGACATTGTAGAATCCGGTCTGGAAAAGACCAAAGCGGCGATGATTATCACCGATGACGCACAGGAAATTGCCGGACAGATTTACAGCCGTCTGGGACGAACCGTAACCATTATGGAAGGTGCCGGTTTAGTGAGCGGTAAAAAAGTCGTGCTGTATTGTGTGCTGACACGGTTTGAAATTCATGAACTCAAGGAAATCATCAAAAATATAGATGCTTCGGCGTTTATCGCCATTAGTGACGTGTCGGAAATTATCGGTACGCACGTTAAAAAGGCGGGACGTATTCCGCAAGAGGTTGCCGCTAAGTTACAGGAGAATTCTCCGCCGGTTCCTCCACCGACAGAGGAATGACGGATTTCCGACAGACATCTTCCTCGATGGTATAATCCGCCTGCAAGATAAAGCCGTCAGCTTCTTCCCGACAGGTTATTTTCCGGTCAACGATAGTACCTTGCCGGGTACTGCTGAGCATGAAAAATTCATAAAGTGACAGCTTGTGCTGTAAAAGGGTTTGTGCCTGTGGAAGTGTCAGTTCCACGGGCACTTCTTCATATTGATGCCAGTTTTCTTCGGTAATATAGATGGGCAGTGGATGCCCTAACAGGGTAAGCTGTTCCCGCTGAGATTGACAAACCGTTCCTTCAGAGGGATTCGCCGTTACTGTCAGCGGTACGGATAAGCCGAAAGCCGTCATAGCCCGTTTGAGTGTCGTTTGTTGCCTTTGGGGAATGGTATATTGCTTGGGCAGACGAATCGTAACGGCCCGATGGGTACGGGCGAATACATGGGCTTCACAGTCCGTGAGTTCCACATGGCCGTTATTATATTCGACCAGACCGCTTACGAGTAACTGATCTTTCCGGATGCCGTCCCCGACACGGATATGCGCCGTACCCTGATAAACCTCTACTTTGGTAACAGTGCCGTCAGCGATGGATTTCATGTTACTGAGCGGTACGGGCGTTTGTGTACCGATGAAAGAGGCTAAATTCGGACTGATATTGATTTCGGCGTTGGTATCCATAATATTGACGGTCATCCAGCTGACACGCCGGTCATTGACGGAAATACTGTTGATGATATCGGACACATTGACGTTTTTAGCAGGTGTGCCTTCGGTCAGACCGTGTTCCCGCAGTAATTGCCGCACCTCATATTCATTGATAAGGGACGGTGTACGCACGTTGATCGACCAGACAATGCCCGAAAGGTAATGACAGCCGATACCGCACAGCACTAACCCGATGAGTAACCCCTTGCGGCGGCGGTAGCGTTTGAGAAAAGCCGGCAGACCGCCGTAGTGAATATCTGTCAATTGCGTATCGGTTTTGCGGGCGATATCGCATAGCGCCGCATATTCCCGCTGACGGGTCTGCGCCGTCATGTGACCGTTTTCATGCGATAGTTTCCATAAATCCACACCCCGCCGTGCGGCTGCGTTCAAAAAGCGTTCGGGAAAATTCCCTTCAATCGTAAAGCGGATATACCCGAACAGCCAGCGCAAAAATTTTACGAGCATAATTCCAATCCCTCAGATAATGTATTCAATGGCGGTGAGAAAGCCGTGTATCACAATATCCCGTTCCGTCATTGTCTGAATATGCAGTCCCCGTCCCTGAAAGGCAACCACATATTGACCGGCATTGATTTTAATAGAACGGTCATTGTATTCAAGGATACCCTTGCTGCCCTCGAAGATGACTTCCCGATTACTGCTGATTTCCATGTGCAGAGCGCCTAAATGAGCGCCTAAAATAGATTGCGGCCGTTTCTGCCGTTTTTCGTTGTGTTTCATGCGATGCTACCTGATTCGGGGGAAACCCTTTGCTGTAACAAAGGGTTCTCCCCCGAACCCCCTTCCTGAAAAATGTGCAATGTACAATGTGCAATGATTGTTTTCTAAGAGAAAGAAGTGTGAAGAACCGCACAACTCCACACTCCACATTCCACACTCCAAACTGTTTACGCTCTGTTTGTTTCATTTTATGCGGAAAGCGATAGAATAATCACCTGCTGCATATCTTTTATCGGGTGATGTTATGAGCAAGAAGGGATTGCGGCATGGGATGACCGCAGGCATTGGTATCATTGCCATCGGCAGCATGATACTGCTGTTATGGTTTGCAGGGGAGGCGGCGAAGGGTATCCGCCAGGGATTGTCAGCGGCGTGTGAATTATTAGTGCCGTCCCTGCTGCCGTTTATGGTACTGTCGTCATTTCTGATACGGTCGGGACTGAGTGACTATTTCGGGCGCTGCTGCGGCAGGATGACAAGACATTGGTTTCGATTGCCGCCGGAAACGGCTGGTACAATTCTGTTGAGTTTTATCGGCGGTTTTCCGGTCGGCGCAAAATGTGTGCGGCTGCTGTATGAGCAAAGGAAAATCACCGCAGCACAAGCGGAACAGATGATGCTGTTTTGTGTAGGGGCAGGCCCCGCTTTTGTGATAACGGGTATCGGTACGCTGCTGCTGCATAGCCCACAGGCCGGAGTTATATTATTTGTATCACAGATTTTATCAGGCATTTTACTCGGACGTATTGCCGGACGGTTATCCGGCTGTCGGGCGAAGGAAATTCCCCACAAAAGCGGAACGGTATCCGGCGATATCTCCTACATCAACGCCTTTTTAGCTTCCTGTACAGACGGCACCAATGCCCTGATACAGATGACGGTATTAGTAGCGCTGTTTGCGATGCTGTCAGCGGTGAATGAAGCGGTAGGACTTTGTGAGGGCATGAGAATACTGCTGCAGGCCTGCGGGGTGGAATATCCCTTTGCAAACCATGCATATTATATTCTCACGGAAGTAACAATGGCGTGTCAGCGGATAGGGGAGGGCGGTTGTCCGCTGTGGATGTTAGCCTTTGCGATAGGCTTGGGCGGATTGTGTGTGCATTGTCAGATATTGGCTTTGCTGGGTGATCTGCCGATGAGCAAGGCAAAATATTTTTTGTTCCGTGTGATGAACGCCAGCTTGTCGGCAGGAATAGTATATATTGTGTGTCAGTTCTATCAGCCGACGGCAGTAACGGCGGCCGTTATTGGTGATGTACAGATAGAATGGGGCGCTGCTACAGCCGTGGGCAGTATGGCATTGATGGCCGTATCGGTGCTGTTTGTGCTGTCCGTAAAAAATGCGAAGCGTGAAGTGTGGCGTTAATCCGAATGAATTGTACATTGCACATTGTACATTGCACATTGATAGGGGGGCAGCGTATGTGTGGGATAGCAGGTTGGTTTGATAAACGGGAGGATTTCCGGGAACAAAAAGAGGTATTGTCACGCATGGCGGAACAACTGCGGCATAGAGGACCCGACAGCGGCGGCGTGATGACGGGAGAAAATGTTTGCCTGATACATCGGCGGTTAGCGGTCATTGACGTGGAAAACGGACAACAGCCGATGACCATGCGGCAGGGCAAACGTACCTGTACCATTGTGTATAACGGTGAACTGTATAATACGGCGGAAGTGCGGGAGGAATTGCTGTCGTATGGCTATCGTTTCCGCACGATGAGCGATACAGAAGTAGTATTGGCGGCGTATCTGTGCTGGGGCGGTAACTGCGTGGAAAAACTGAACGGCATTTTTGCGTTTGGCGTATATGACGATGAACGGCAAAGCCTGTTTTTAGCGAGAGATAGAATCGGCGTGAAACCGCTGTTTTTCTATCCGTATGATAAAGGATTGCTGTTTGCTTCAGAGGTAGACTGTCTGTTGGAAAATCCGTTAGTGAAACCGGCAATCACGGAAGAAGGCTTGTGTGAGCTGTTGCTGATCGGGCCGGGGCGCAGTCAGGGACAGGGTATTTATCGTGGGATAGAAGAATTATGGCCGGGGGAATGTGCATTCTATGACGGAGAAAGGCTGTACCGCCGCCGGTATTATACGCTGACGGCGAAGGAACACACCGCCGATACAGCGCAAAGCCTGCAGGAGGTACGGGAACTGCTCACGGATGCCATTGAACGGCAGTTGGTGTCGGATGTACCGCTGTGCTGTTTTCTGTCGGGCGGATTGGATTCGAGCATCATTTCCTATACGGCGGCAGAGTATCGACGGCGGCATGGTGACAGTCCGATAGATACCTACTCCATCGACTATCAGGACAACGACAAGTATTTTCAGAGCAGTCTGTTCCAGCCGACACCCGACAGTGCATTTATCGGTCTGATGTCGGAGGCCATCGGTTCACGGCATCATAACGTGACGATTGATAACACAGCATTATTTGAAGCCCTGCGGCCGGCGGCGGAAGCACGGAATTTTCCGGGTATGACGGATGTAGATGCCTCTTTGCTGTTATTCTGCGGCAAAATCAAAGAGGATTTCACGGTAGCGTTATCGGGAGAATGTGCGGATGAGTTATTCGGCGGTTATCCGTGGTATCATAATCAGGAGATTCTCATGGAGGATACTTTTCCGTGGTCACGGTCACTGGATATACGGCGGTCCATTCTGCGGAGCGGTTTTCTGCCGAAGGGCGAGGAATATGTACGGCAGAAGTATCTTGACACCTGTGTGCATACGGATAAATTACCCTCAGACAGTCCGTTGGAGCGCCGTATGCGGGAAATGTTCGCCCTGAATTTCTACTGGTTCATGCAGACACTGTTGGACAGAAAAGACCGGATGTCTATGGCGCACGGCTTAGAGGTGCGTGTGCCGTTCTGCGATTACCGCATTGTGGATTATGCGTTTAATCTGCCGTGGACGATCAAGGCATTGAACGGACGTGAAAAGGGTATCGTGCGGGAAGCGTTCCGAGGTTTACTGCCGGATGCGATTATTGACCGGAAGAAAAGTCCTTATCCGAAAACGCACCATCCGTTATATTTTGAACTGTGTGCGGCAGAGGTGACGAGGATTTTAGAAGATAAGACTTCGCCGCTCAGGGATATTCTGGATAAAAGCGGGGTAGAAGCCATTATTCAGCAGCCGGACAGAATTGCTTCACCGTGGTATGGTCAGCTTATGCGAGCGCCGCAGATTTTAGCGTATATCATCCAGTTGGACCATTGGTTCCGCCGTCGTCAGGTAACCATCCTTTCCTGATGAATATAAAAAATCCCCGTCAATTCAGAATGAAACTGACGGGGATTTTTCATTGCACATTGCACATTGCACATTGTACATTGTACATTAGTAATAGACGTATACGGGCATATTGACGTAGGAGAGTTGGTACAGCTTTTCAACGGCATCATCCGGCATATTGACACAGCCATGAGAACCGTTTTCGAGATAGAAGTTTCCGCCGAAACCGTCCTGCCAGTCGGCATCATGGAAACCAATAGCATACGTAAAGCCGATCCAATATTTTACGGTAGTCATATAATCAGCGCCATAAAGCACCGCATTCTGTTCTTTATTTTGCACCACAAAAGCACCGATAGGGGTATCACAGCCTAAATTGGGATTGCCGGTAACCACCGGAGAAGTCAGGATGATTTTTCCCTTTTTATGGAGCCACATACATTGTTGGCTAATGCTGACTTCGGCATAGCAGTCACCACGCTTCTGAGGGGTTTCATAATCGGCGGCAACACGCAGCCACCAGTTGTTACTTTCGGTACTTCCATCGGTCAGCACCAGATTCACGGACTGACCTTCGGTAATGAATTTTTTGATCTGTTCCGCCGCATAAGCATCATCGAAAATCCAGCCGGTACTCATATTCGGCAGGGTGCGTTCTTTTCCGTCCGCCGCTGTGAACTTTATATGACTTTCAAAGTTGGAATATTTATCGGCGAGCGTTTTAGTATAAAGGCTGACGGCTTCGCTATTCACGGTATAGGAATAGGCATCGCCGTCTTTTTGCGCCGTTACCCAGTCGGCAATGGTATTGAACGTGAGGTTTTCGGCTATTTTGCCGAACTGCAGACGGATGCGGATATCATACAGAGGACCGTACTGTT
>ONYQ01000011.1 GCA_900322145.1 uncultured Eubacteriales bacterium | reverse complement strand
TCCGCGGCGGTTTCTCCCAGCAGACTGGCAATTTCCTGAACAATGCGCATCTGTTTTTCCACCACTTTGTCAGCCACTTCCACCGTCTGACGGCTGATTTCCTCCCGCAGTGCTTCTGCACCGTTATGATAAGGAAAAAGTATACCGTGACCCAACACACACAAGGTAATGCCGCCTGCCTGTAAAACGCCCCTGTGCGCCAGCATATCAACACCAACCGCACCGCCGCTGACAATCAGTGCTTTATGCCGGGTAAGCTCATAAGCATAGTCAAATGCGATCTTCTGTGCCGATGCTGTGGGTCTGCGTGTACCGACAATAGCGATTTTAAGACCCGTCAACGGCGGCAAGGTTCCTTTGATATACAGTACGAAGGGAGGATCGGACAACTGCCGCAGCATGACAGGATACTGCTCATCGGTATAAGCCACCATATCAATTCCGTTACTATATGCCAAAGAACAGATACGCTGTGCTTCGTCCAGATTCTTGTCTGCGGCACGTGCCAACTCAGCAGTGCCTAACACTCCCGCCATACGCAAAGACGATTCATCCGCCCGATAGACATTCTCACTGCTGCCGAATACGGAAATGATATCTTTGCTATGGGTTGAACGTACATTCAATACTCTTTGCAGCCAGATATCATAAATATGCTTGTCCATTTCCGTCCCTCCCTGTTCTTGTGCTGACAATCGCTCCGGCTGTATTTACAGGGTCAGATGATACAAAAGGATAGCGGCAGCAGAGGCCGCATTCAGCGATTCCGCTCGCCCTTTCATTTCAATGCGTACACTTCGATCACACGCTGCCATTGTTTCCGGCCGCAGACCATTGCCTTCGTTGCCGATCAGCATGACACCGCCCTGTGAGAAATCTATGTCACGGATATTGTCGGCCTCGTGCGGTGTGGAAGCATAGGTGATAATGTGTTCTTCACGCAATGAGCGTATCCATGCTGTGAAATCTTCCGGAAACATCATTGGCACACGAAAAACCGCTCCCATACTGCCCCGTACCACTTTCGGCGCATAAACGTCACAACAATCCGCCGACAGGATCACACCATCTGTACCTAATGCCTCAGCGGTACGAAGAATAGTGCCTAAATTAGACGGATCCTGTATATTTTCCAGTGCGGCATAACGTCCCTGCGGCCGGATACTGCCTAAACGATGCGCCGCATCCGGCATGGCAAAAATACACAAAAAGCCCTGCGGTGCGGTTGTATCGGCTATTTTTTTGAACAGTGCCTCACTGACCGCCGATGATCGCTGCGCCTTTTGCTGCAGCAGCATAAATTCTTCGGCATATTTTTTCTGTGCCGACTCCGTATAGAGAAACCACTGAATCACGGCTCCCGAAAGAGCGCCGTCCATGCACAGCCGTACGCCTTCCGCTGCAAAACGGCCGCTTTCCCGCCGATATTTTGCGCTGCTCATGAGTTTAGCCGTATCCTTTATGAGTTCATTGTCCTTTCCTGTAATCATTGGCATCACCTGTCGGATAGAAATTCTTCGATTTTTTCCTTGATATATAGCGCTGTATCCGCCAGTGACATACCCGCCGCCGGTACGATGATATGCGCCCACTGTTCATACAGGGGCTTTCTCTCTTCATACAGGTCATGCAGGGTTTGTCCCTTGTGAATGGCCACCCCCCGTTTGGTCAGATCACCCAGACGGTGCGCCACTTCCTCATACGGCAGATCAATATAAACAATAATGCCCGTATCACGATAATGCTGCATGGCTTCCTGTCCATAAACGGCGCTGCCGCCTGTGGCAATCACGGTTTTCTTCGGTGAAAGCGCCGCATTGATACGGTTTTCGATGGCTAAAAACTGTTCCAGCCCTTCCTGACGGATAATTTCAGACAGCAAACGGCCTTCCTGCTCCTGAATCACCAGATCGGCATCGGTAAAACGATAGCCCATTGTTTTGGCAAGTACCACGCCGACAGTACTTTTACCGCAGCCGGGCATACCGATCAGGACAATATTCTTTCCTTTCATACGGTTCTTTCCTTTCTGCGGCAAAGCCGCCTGTTTACTAAGAAAATGCACCTAAGAGAAAGCCTCTTAGGCGCAAAAGAAAAACCATATTTTAAGCGAGAGCCGCCTTTGCCTGCTCAACAAGAGCGGTAAAAGCCTGTGCATCTGCGATAGCGATCTCAGACAGCATTTTTCTGTTGAGGGTAATGCCGGCCTTCTTCAGACCGTTCATAAAGGTGGAATAGTTGATGCCGTTTGCCTTGCAGCCGGAAGAAATACGGGTGATCCAGAGTCTTCTGAAATCTCTCTTCTTCTGCTTACGGCCGATATAAGCATACTGGCCGCTCTTCATAACGGCTTCCTTCGCCATCTTGAAGTGCTTGCTCTTAGCACCCCAGTAACCCTTAGCCAGTTTCAAAATCTTTTTTCTTCTTTTGCGTGTTGCCAACGCACCCTTTACTCTTGCCATTTTATATACCTCCGATAATAGTTAATCTCCATTCCTACAGGGTCAGCGATTATTTATAAGGAATCAGCTGCTTGATGGCTGCGACATTCGTCTTATCGGCAGCAACTGTCTTTCTCAGACCTCTTTTACGCTTGGTGGTCTTCTTGTTGAGGATATGAGACTTATTAGCGTGTGCGCGGATAACCTTACCATTCTTAGAAAGCTTAAAACGCTTCTTTGCTCCACTGTGTGTTTTGATCTTGGGCATACCAAGTTCCTCCTTAGTTTTGGATTATTTATTTGATTTCGGTGCCAGGAACATAATCATGCTGCGTCCCTCAAGCTTTGCAGGCTTCTCGACATTGGCAAACTCCTGACAAGCCTCAGCAAACCGTGTCATGATCTCGGTACCCAGTTCAGGGTGTCCCAGTTCTCTGCCGCGAAAACGAATCGTGACCTTGACCTTGTCCCCGCCCTTGATGAACTTCTGCGTGTGGTTCAGCTTGGTATTGAAATCATGCGTGTCAATATTGAGAGAAAGTCGGACTTCCTTGATATCAACGATATGCTGATTCTTCCTTGCTTCCTTTTCACGCTTGGCCTGCTCAAAGCGATATTTGCCGTAGTCCATGATCTTGCATACAGGCGGCTGTGCCTGCGGTGCGATCTTTACCAGGTCAAGATTTTTTTCAGCAGCCAGTTCCAATGCTCTGACCGATGACATAATGCCCAGCTGTCCGCCTTCGGCATCAATGACCCTGATTTCCTTATCACGAATTTCCTCATTTATCTGAAGTTCCTGCTTGCTAATCGTAAAGCACCTCCATAAATATAATGGTAACAAAAAGAAAGCACGAACCGTCACCCGACCGTTCGTGCATCAACAGCATAACAAATCCCTGCCCACTCCGACAGGAAGATGGCACTATTGACCCGTATCGGACGGAACCCTACAGGTGAAAGCCTTGGCTTTACTTTGTTTTACTTGCCTACTATATCATACTTTCCGCCGCTTGTCAAGCATTTTTTCTTGGCGGCAAACGGCTTTTTCAACTGTTTTGCCCGATAATACAATTATGCAAAGCCTGTATAGCTGCCAAACCCGAGCATATACAGAGCAAGCACTAACGAGCCTTGTTTTGTTTTTGCCAGTTCATTCAGTTCTTCAATCACCGTATCATGAGGAACAGCAACACGGCCGGAATACGAAAGCACCTTTTCGATCACTTCGGGCAGTATCATACACATCTGGTAAAAAGCATCTCTTTGTCCTGTGACCAGACTGTAAAATTCATCCATACTGACCCGTCTGATCCGTTTATGCTTTTGCCTGACACCATCTACCGATACCTGCCATGTTTTATTCTGCGACTGCTTGGCAATGGCCTCTACCAAAAAGCAGGCACAGTCATCATCTTTTAATAATTGCCCCTGCATTTTCATATAGGTTTTACTGCTTGCAGAAGAATTCATCGTATTGTGTTTATTTTTCATTTCTACATAAACGGTTTTGACCCGACCACACTCCGGCACATCAACACCTTCTTTAGGAGAAAAAATCACGTCCCATCCGCTTGAAGGTACGATGCAATCTTTGATATATTTGAAAATAGATTGATGGAAATAGCCGATATCATTGTTATTGGCTTTGTCACGCTGTCGGAATATCTCATTACGGATAATTTCTTCATAGCTCATGTGATAAACCATTTTATCAAATGTCAACTTGATAGGGTCAACAATATTGCTGTTGAATTTTTTCAAATCATAAGGTTTCAGCTTTTCTCCATATTGTTGAATAGTTTCCTGCACATGAAGAAAAAAATCCTCTTCACTGATAAAGGCAAGATTCCACATCATAACATCTCCAAACTTTTATAAATTTCCTGTGCTACAGCATAGGCAAGATTCACGGGAACAGCATTGCCTACTTGTTTATACTGACTGCCTACGCTGCCACAGAATTTCCATTCATCCGGAAAAGATTGTATACGGGCATTTTCCCTCACCGTAAACGGTCTGGCTTCTATGGGATGACATCTTTCGGTTTGCTTTTGTGTGGGAGAAGTAAGGACAGTCAAAGAAGGTTCATCCATGCTCATACGGCGGAGTATGCCTGTCCTGCCGCCTTCCATATTCCAACAGCTTTTCATATATGCTTTTGCAATATCTTCGGGAATATCTCGCCAATAGCCACCCGGCGGTACCAATTCAAAAATTTTTCTTTTGCTTTCGGAATACTGAACGCCTTCACTTTCAGGCACATCGTGTAATACATCCCTTAAAACCGGCTTATAGGGACAAGGCTCCGGAAAATGGATAGTCATTTTGCTTAATAAGTCTTTCCGGATGCCTATAGTAATCAATCGTTCTCTTTTTTGTGCGTTATTATAATGCCACGCATTCAGGATTTTTTTTTGTACAGCATAGCCGCAATCCTCAAACACCTGACAAATGGTAGCATAGGTACGTCCCCGATCATGTGTTAAAAGTCCTCTGACGTTTTCAAATAAAAACACCTTGGGCTGAAGCTGTTGCAAAAATACAGCATAATGGTAAAAAAGAGTTCCCCTGGCATCCTCCAGTCCCAACCGCTTGCCGGCATAAGAAAAACTCTGACAGGGAGCACCGCCTGATAACAGGTCTAAGGCTCCTTTTTTTATTCCGAAATAATCTGTCAGATCCAATTTCGTCAGTTCGGCTATATCCTGGTTGATGACGTTCCAGTGCGGCCGGTTCAGCCGAAGGGTACCGGCCGCATCCTTGTCAATTTCAACCAATCCTATTGTTTCAAAACCGGCCTTTTCAATACCAAGCGCCAATCCACCGGCTCCGGCAAATAATTCAATGGAACGGAATCTCTTTTGATTTGATTGGTTCATTTCACATTCCTTTTCTTCCTTCATTCAAAGACATGGGGCAAAGCAGTCCTCACCGTCACAGGTGCTTTTCGGCATATCCTCCTGATCGGCTAAGGCCGCCTTAATCATGATGGCACATTCCAGACGCTTCTTTTCCAGTTCACAGCCGACCTTATGAGATTTCAGAATGTCGCCTTCATACTGCCAGTTATTCGCATTACAGCCGCCGCTGCAATAGAATTTCGCCCAGCAGTTTTTGCAGTTGCTCTTGGCATAGACATTCGCCTTGGCAAAACGCAGTTTCATATCCTCATTAAAGGTACCGTCATTGAGGTTGCCCATTTTCCACTGTTCTTCTCCGACAAACTGATGACATGGGTAAATATCGCCCTGCGGTGTTACGGCAACGTATTCATTACCGCAGCCGCAGCCACGCAGCCGCTTGATGGCGCAAGGACCTTGATCAAGGTCAATCATAAAGTGGAAGAAATTGAAATACTCCCCTCTCTGGCGCATTTCAATAAGGGTTTTGGCTAACTTTTCGTATTCCTTAAAGACCATCGGCAGGTCAGCTTCCTTGATGGAATAGGGCAGTTTCGGGTCGGAAACAACCGGCTCAATGGATAACTGCTCAAAGCCCAGTTCCTTCATGTGCAGGACATCCGCCGTGAAATCCTTGCTGTAAGTGGTGAACGTACCACGAATATAGTAATCCTTGTCGCCTCGTGAAGCCACCAACTTCTGATACTTCGGAACGATAATATCATAACAGCCCTTGCCGTTAGGTGTTACACGCAGTTTGTCATTGACTTCCTTGCGGCCATCCAGTGACAGGACACAGTTATTCATTTCACGGTTAATGAAATCAATCTTGTCATCGTCCAGCAATAAACCGTTGGTGGTAATCGTAAAGCGGAAATGCTTGTTATGCTGTTGTTCAATGCTGCGGGCATATTCTACGGTCTGCTTCACGACATCAAAATTCATCAGTGGTTCACCGCCAAAGAAATCGACTTCTAAATTGTGACGGGTGCCGGAACGGGCAATAATGAAGTCAATGGCTTTTTTAGCGGTTTCCAATGACATCAGACAGCGACCCTGACCGAAATCACCTTTAGCGGCAAAGCAGTATTCACACCGCAGATTACAGTCATGGGAAATATTGATGCACATAGACTTGATGGGTGCTTTCGTCATAAGGTCAGCGAACTGCTCATAATCATCCGGTGAAAAGAGCTGTCCCATTTCATACAGTTCATATAAAGCGGCATAAGCCTCTTTCAGTTCGTCCTGAGGGTAACGGTCAGCCAGCGCCGACAACATAGCGGCGGGAGCCTGCTCGGTCATGTTTTCATCGCAATAATCCAGTATGTCATAGGTGATATCGTCCAGAACGTGTACGGCACCGCTGTGAACATCCAGACAAAGATTATATCCGTTGAGTTGATATTTGTGTATCATGCATGATTCTCCTTTTTTCATAACATAAAGGGCGGACTCGCATCCGCCCTTTACATTCATTCCTGTGTGCTTTCCTCATTACTTCTCGCACTTCTGATTAGCGACAGTGCAGGAAGTCTTGCAGGCAGACTGGCAGGAAGCCTGGCATTCGCCGCAGCCGCCCTTGACAGCAGATTCCTTCAGGTTGGCACTGTTGAGTGTCTTGATGTGCTTTGTTGCCTTCATTCTAAATCACCCTTTCCGGACAGCGGCACTGTGCCGCTTCGATATAATCCTATCATACCACATCTTTCCGCCAATTTCAACTCTTTATTCTTGGGGCTTAGCTTGGGGCTTTGCCCCAAACCCCACCAAGGGTGCTGCCCTTGGAACCTGCAAGCCTTTGAAAAGGCTTGACCGAAACTTTTGATTTGTATGCTGAGAAAGATATTGGAAACTGGCAGTGCATTTTACAACTCCACACTCCACACTTCAAACTCCACACTATTTGCGTCGTTGTCTTTTGTTGACGGCGGCAATGCCGCCCAAAGCACCGGCGGTTACCGGCAGCAGTAAGCGCAGCAGGGTCATCGTACCCAGCATACCGCCCGACAATGTACCCGCCGCCAACATACACAGAAATACCAGCAATCCGCTGACAGCGCCTGATAACAGTCCTTTCTGACGGCTGATACGTCCGCTGCAATAACCACCCATAAAAGCGCCTACTGTTGCCGTTACAATGACCATCGGTGCAATAGCGCCATAAGGTATCGTCTGCATTTTGACGACCGCATACACGCACACCAGCACCAACAGCAGGGTTACCGTCACGCCAATCAGCGCACCAATGATTGTTCCCTTTATCATGACAGACAGATGTAAGTCTTTGGCATGGGATTCTCCTTTCATCCGGATCGCTCCTTTCATGACAGCAATATCCTGCTGTAATGTATGCACCGGAACCGCCGGACAGAACAAAACCCCGTCCGTTACCGGACAGGGTTTGAAGAGATCACTCATCGTATTTCTTAGTCTTTTTTATCCTCTTTTTTATCCTCTTTCTTGTCAGCCTTTTTGTCAGCTTTTACTTCCTTTTTAGGCTGCTTTTCAGGGGTATCCACAGAAGCGATGGCCCATTTCTTGAAGCGCATTCTAGTCTTGTCGCTGCCGGTTTCGATAACGACTGTTTCGTCATCTTCCTTAACGGCGATAACACGGCCGACAATACCGCCGATGGTGGTAATATCGTCACCGATTTCAATGCTGTTGCGCAGTTCTTCTTCGGCCTTCTGACGCTTTTTCTGCGGACGGATAAACAGGAAATAAGCGGCGGCAATGACGACTACCCAGATACCGATAGTCAATACCCACTGCCAGGGATTTGCCTGCTGTGCAGCCTGCTGAGAAACCTGTGAAGCATCCGCAGCGGCAGCGGCGGAAGTATCCATTAAAGCAAATGTCATGAAATTCTCTCCCTTATTCAAAGAATAGGTATATTATATCAGCTTTTGCGGCGGCTTGCAAGAGTCATTATTACATAGAATCCCTTCGGTTTAGCGTATTTATTTATGGTAAATGCAGTATGAACGCCGCAAAAAGCCTCCGACAGTCTATTGTAAAGAACTATCGGAGGGGATATTTTGTTATATTCGCTTATCAAGAATGTCACGATAATGACGGTAGAAAGCTTCGTAGGTATCGCTGTCGAGAGCTTCCCGTATTTTCATGAGCAGGGTATTATAGAACCATACATTGTGCATGACACATAAACGCATGGCTAACATTTCGCCGCTTTTGAACAGGTGACGGATATAAGCCCGTGTGAAATTCCGGCATACAGGACAATCACATTCCTCGTCTATCGGACGTTCATCAAGGGTATATTTCTCGTTCATCATATTGCGCCGTCCGCTCCAGGTGAATACATTCGCATGACGGGCATTACGGGTAGGCATAACACAGTCAAACAGGTCAATACCACGATAGACCGCCTCTAAAATATTCACCGGCGTACCGACGCCCATGAGATAACGGGGTTTATCCTGCGGCATATACGGCTCTACGATATCCAGAATGTGATACATTTCCTCAGCTGTTTCACCGACAGCCAAACCGCCTACGGCGTAACCGTCTAAATCCAGTTCACGGATGCGCTCCATGTGTTCGATACGCAGATCGTCAAAGGTAGCGCCCTGATTGATACCGAACAGCATTTGTCGGGGATTGATGGTCGTTTCCAGTTGATTCAGTTCGGTCATTTTATCCTTGCACCGGCACAGCCAGCGGAAGGTTCTGTCACAGGACTGTTTGGTATAATGATATTCCGCAGGATTTTCGATACATTCATCGAAAGCCATTGCAATCGTTGAACCGAGATGGGATTGAATGGTCATGCTTTCCTCCGGTCCCATAAAAATACGATGACCGTCAATATGGGAAGCGAAGGTTACACCCTCTTCTTTGATATTCCGCAGTTTAGCCAGTGAAAATACCTGAAAGCCGCCGCTGTCGGTCAATATCGGGCCGTCCCAGCGGGTAAAGCGGTGCAGGCCGCCGAGTTTATGTACATTTTCATCACCGGGGCGCAGATGCAGGTGATAAGTATTGCATAGCTGTACCTGACAGCGCAGGTCTTTCAAATCCAACGCAGATACAGCGCCTTTGATAGCGCCGCAGGTGGCTACATTCATGAATGCCGGTGTCATGATAGTGCCGTGTGGTGTGGCAAAAGTACCTCTGCGGGCTTTTCCGTTTTGTTTGAGCAGTGTATACATTACTGATCGCTGTCCTTCTGGGGCTGGGGCAGCACTTCATGCAGCTGAATAGGTTCTTTGTCGGCAGCTGCTTTCTGAGCGGCCGCTTCTCTGGCCTTATTCACTTCCGCTTCAAATTCGGCACGTTGTTTTTCGCCCAAACGTTTTCTCTCCTCTTCGGTGGTAAAACGCAGGGGTCTGTCTTCACCGTCAACAAGAGCGGTCATATCATTACCCTTAAAGACGGCTACCGTACCGACAGGCATTTGCAGCACTCTGACGGCGCCCATACGGATACGGGTGAGCTGCCAGCTGGGTACTGTCTGGAAATCAGACAGGGGACGTTCTTCTTCCTTAGGATCATCGAGCAGACCGAAATACCAGCCGGAATCGCCGTCCTTAGCGGGTGACTTACGGTGCATATAAACTTCTTCTGCTTCGATGGCATCTTTCAATACCAGAATGGTATCCTTACAGGTACAGCCTTCCGGCTTTACTTTAGCAACCTGTACACATTCTCTCTGCATATTCTGGGTAATCAGCGAAACCGTTGCATTATCGGTTCTGTTCTTGAGCGGATTCGTGGTATAGTCATCGGTTTCAATGAGCCAGAACTTATTTCCGTTTTCATCGGTTCTTTCCACGAGATAGTAGAAAGACCAGCCGAAGCACAGGACAAACTTATTGTTGAAGAGATTGACCTTCTGACTGATCTGTGTCAGTACATTCATGATCGCTCCCGCCGCATTTTTAAGCGGTACATCTGCATACATTCTGACGGTCTGTTCTCTGATTTTTGCTTCAAAAGTAATTTTCGGCGTAGCCATTGACAACAATTCCTTTCGCATTCAAGTCTTGTGCATCCGCACAAAATATACAGACTTATTGTAACGCATCCCTTCCTTTTTGTCAATCTTTTTTGTTATCGTTTGAAACAGGAGCGGATAACAGAAAAAATTGATTTCCGGAGAAAGATATGGTATGATAGGATAGAACGTACCGCTACAGCGGCAAATATAACCAGAAGGAGATATATTATGGCACAGAATCCTATTGTTACCATCACCATGCAGAACGGCAGCGTTATGAAGGCAGAACTGTATCCGTCCGTAGCGCCCAACACTGTCAACAACTTTATCAGCCTCATCCAAAAGGGCTTTTACAACGGTCTGACCTTCCATCGTGTTATCAGGGGCTTTATGCTGCAGGGCGGCTGTCCTGACGGCACCGGCACCGGCGGCCCCGGCTATCATATCAAGGGCGAATTTTCCCAAAACGGCTTCGCCAATAACCTCAAGCATACCGAGGGTGTTCTTTCGATGGCTCGTGCCATGCATCCCAATTCCGCCGGTTCACAGTTCTTTATCATGCATAAAGCCGCCCCGCATTTAGACGGTTCCTATGCGGCTTTCGGCAAGATCACTGAAGGCATGGACGTTGTCAACACGATTGCCGAGTGCATGACAAACTACAACGATAAACCCATCCAGCCGCAGATCATGCAGTCCGTTACCGTGGATACCTTCGGCGTAGACTATCCTCAGCCGGAAAAAGTCTGAATGCCGGAGAACTTTGAAAAGGCTTGCGCTCACATTTTGTGTTAGGGGATAGAGATAGAAAATCAGCGATACCCAAAACAACTCCACTCTCCAAACTCCAAACTGTAACACTAAACGCAGATGTCACCGTCCTACAGGACAGCGCACATCTGCGTTTTTCTTTACAGAAACATTATTTGCTTACATAGAATACCAGACCGGCATACGGCGGCAGTGTAACATTCAGCGTACCATCCGACACATTAAAGTTTGATGTATTCTCTGCCGTAGAGAAAATCAATTTTGCTTTGGTATTGTCATCGGGCAGCTTGACGGAATAATTCTGTTCCTTGTTATTGAGGTTAAAGACCGTCAGTAAGGTTTGTTTACGGCTCCGGCGGGTAATGGCGTAAATGAGTTTGTCCTCCTGATGACAGTCCGCCCATTCAAAGCCTTCCTTCTCATAATCTTCCTCTGACAGTGCGGGACTATGCAGATACAGATGATTCAGCGCCTTCATATATTCATGGAAACTCTTGTGGGCAGGATCCTCCAACAGGAAGAAATCCAGTGAACGTTTCTCGTCCCACTCACGGAACTGCGCCAGCTCATTGCCCATGAAATTCAGTTTCTTGCCGGGATGTACCAGCATATACAAATACAATACCCTTGCCTGACGGCGTCTTTCATCATCGTTGCCGTAAATCTTATTAACAATGGTACCCTTGCCGTGTACCACTTCATCATGGGACAGCGGCAGCAGATAATTTTCATCCCCGAAATACAGCATGGAGAAGGTCAGTTTATGATAATGCTCACTGCGGTTTTCGGGCGCCAATGCCATAAAATCAAGGGTATCATGCATCCAGCCCAAATCCCATTTATAGTCAAAGCCAAGACCGCCCTTTTCAGCCTCTGTGGTAATGCCCTTGAAACTGGTGCTGTCTTCGGCAATGAACATACAGCCGGGGTTCATCGCTTTGAGCTTCTGATTCATATTTCTGACAAACGCCACCGCATTGGCATTGACACCTCTGCGGGCATCGCCCTGCCAGTAGATAATATTGCTGATAGCATCCATCCGCAGACCGTCAAAATGGTACTGCTTCAGCCAGTAATTCGCAGAGGACTGCAAAAAGCTTCTGACTTCGCCTCTGGAGTGCATGAAGTTGCAGCTGCCCCATTCGCTCTGACCGACATCATTATTCGGATACTCATACAGCGCCGAACCGTCATAATTAGCCAGTGCATACGCATCCACCGCAAAATGAACAGGTACGAAATCGAGAATAATGCCGATGTCATTCTGGTGCAGCTTGTCGATCATCTTCATCAGCTGCTCCGGCGTACCGTAACGGGAAGTCGGGGAAAAATAGCCGGTGGTCTGATAGCCCCAGCTTTCATCGCAGGGATGTTCGCAAATGGGCAGCAGTTCCACATAGTTATAACCGTTTTCTTTCAGATAGGGAATCAGGATATCGCCCAGTTCTTCATAATTGTACCAGGCATCGGCACGTTCCTCCGGCTTGCGGAAGGAACCGGCGTGCATTTCATAGATATTCAGGGGCTTGTTTTTCATATCGGAACGTTTTTTCATCCATGCTTCATCATGGAAAACGTAGCTGTCAAGATCACGCAGAATGGATTTATGCGCCGGACGCAGTTCCATGCCGACACCATACGGGTCACAATGGTCGGTAAAACGGCCACGGGCGTGAATACGATATTCATAGGTACTGTCAAAGGGAACATCCGGTACGGTCACTTCAAAGAACTGTCCGTTATAGATTTTTTCCATCGGAATACACTGATTATTCAGCAGAAGCTCCACTTTCTGCGCCTGCGGCGCAAAGGTACGGAAGGTCGTACCCTCAGAAGTGGTATGCGCACCCAGAAACTCGTGTGCATCAAAGATTTCACCTGTGTAAAAACCGTAAAAATCCATTTTTTATTTCCTCCTCTGATTGACTTATGTTGTTTGATTGACTATAATCAATATAGCAGGATTTCTTATTGAAATCAATCTACGCTTTTAGTCTATCATAAAATAATAGACGCTATTCTAATATTGACAAGGAGTGTATCAAGAAATGGATTTACGAGAAAAAAAGACCCGCCGCAGCATCACCAATAGCTTTCTGGAACTGCGTTCCAGAATGCCGTTGGAAAAAATCACCATCAAGGAATTGTGTGAACAGTCCGAAATCAGCAAGGCCACTTTCTATCTGCACTATCAGGATATCTATGATCTGTCGGATACTCTTCAGCTGAACGTGATACGGGATATTCTCGCCCATGTGGAAAACCCTGCCGATATGGTCTATAATCCCCGCAAGTCCAGCAAAGAAATGATTGACGGCTTCTATGCCAACCGTGGCATGGTATCTATCCTGTTTTCCGGTTCGCAGTTTGCCAGACTTCCCGAAAAGATCGAGCAGGAAATCAAGGCCATTCTCTTTGAACGCTTCCCCGAACTGAAAAATGACGTTTATGCGAATGTACGCATTACCTATCAGCTGATGGGCGCTTTTTATGCGTTCTATCAGCATGAAAACGACTTCGGCTTTGATGCCGTTTTCGCTTCCGTTGACCGTATCACCCAGCTCTTTGAAACCGACATCCACAAAAACCTTGAATAAAGTGTGGAGTGAGGAGTTGTTCTGCTGTTCAGATCAACTATCCTTGACCGCATCAACACAAGTACCAAGACAGAAGGTACCGGACGGGTCAAGCGCCGTTAGTTGGACGGGAAGAATGTGGTTGATGTGTTCAGGAGCGGCAGGAAGATGGACGGGGGTATAATTCATGGTATAGCCTTCGTAATAACCGTCCTTACTGCGGGTTTCGATCAGAACGGGTTCTGTTCTGCCAAGCTGTGAACGGAAAAAGGCTTCGGTGCTTTGATGTGTCGCCTGTGCCATACGGGCGGCACGTTCTTTTTTGACGGCAGGACTGAGTTGATCGGGCGCTTTATCCGCTACCGTACCCGGCCGGCGGGAATACGGGAAAATATGCACCTTCGCAAAGCCGATACTCTCCACAAAGGATAAGGACTGATGGAATTCCGCTTCCGTTTCACCGGGGAAACCGACCATGACATCCGTTGTCAGGGACGGATTCTCGAAAACGTCACGTATATTTTTAACGATAGCCGCATATTCTGCAGTGGTATAGTGACGGTTCATCCGGCGCAGGGTAGCATCACAGCCGCTTTGCAGCGCCAAATGGAACTGCGGACAGAAATTTTTGTATTGAGAGAAACGCTGTAAGGTGGCCAAATCCATTGCTTCCGGTTCAAGAGAGCCTAAGCGGATACGGATATCGGCGGTTTCACAGGCTGTTGCAACGGCATCCGCAAAGGTCAGACCGTTATCACTACCATAAGAGGACAGGTTGATACCGATAAGTACCACTTCACGATAACCGCCATTATATAAAGAGGTGATTTCCTGCCGTATGTATTCCAATGAACAGGAGCGCACCCGTCCTCTCGCATAAGGAATGATACAATAGGAGCAGAAACGGTTACAGCCGTCCTCGATTTTCAGAAAGGCTCTGGTACGGTGCAGGAAATCATCCACATACAGCGGTTCGTAATCATCCTTTTTCGCATACGGTTCAATAAACGTCAGGCGCTGCTGTTCGGTGAAGTATTGTTCCAGTACCGTAATCAGGTCACTGCGGCGCTTATTGCCCAGAACAATATCCACTTCCGGCAAACGGTTAGAAGCATTGGTCATGGTCTGCGCCATACAGCCCGTCAGAACGATGACGGAAAGCGGATTTTCCCGCCGCAGACGATGAATCAGCTTGACAGCCTTCTGTTCACTGACTTTTGTAACGGCACAGGAATTCAGGATGGCAATATCGGCTATATCTTCCTCGCCGACAACAGTATAGCCGTTGTCGGACAGCATACGGAACATGGCCTGCGATTCAAATTGATTGACCTTACAGCCTAAGGTGAGAATTTTCACTTTCATGTTGTTACCCCATTTGTCATAAAAGACTAAAATTTGCGACACGACAGCCAATTTATGGATTATCGTCCGAATTTGTCAAAAAACGGTCAAACCGGTTGACCTGACCGGTTTTTATTGTTACAATAATGTTACCCAAAGACAATTATGCAAAGATTTCCCCCTGATATCAAGAGGGACTGCGCACACGAAACGCAAAATTATCATATCCGAAAGGACGGAGGTTGTATTATTATGTATACTACGAAAATCTTCCTGAGAGATCTTACCCACGTCAAGCAATTTGCCGCCATGACCGCTAAGTATGACAAGCTCAGAATTAACCTTATTTCCGATATATACACAATTGACGCCCATTCTCTCATCGGCATTATCAGTCTGGATATCACGAATCCCATGATACTGGAACTGCCTGACGAGAATCCGTCCGAGGAATTTTTAGCAGACCTCCAGCCCTTCGCTTTTGACGAAGTATTGGCAGAAGCATAATATTATTCAGAAAAACAGGTTTCGGCACGTTGTAAAAAAACGTGCCGTTTTTTTATGCCGTCATGTATCACTCAGTTCATCCAACAGCAGGGAAATGCTTTCCCATTCCTCATACAGCGTATCTAAATGGTGCTGGGTCCGGTCAATTTCCTCTGTCAGCGAAAGCGTTTTTTCATAACTGCAGGCATTCTCCGGCTCACTCAGGGATGCATTGAGTGCCGTCAGCGTATCCTCCGTTTCGGCGATTTCCTGTTCTAATTTCGTGATTCTCGCCTTATGTTTACGCCGCAAAGCATCCCGTTCCTTTTTGTTTTTATAATCCGCCTGTTTTTCAGCCGCCGGTGTCTGCACAGCGGTTTTCGGTGCGGCGGCAAAGGGCTGGAATTTCTTCAGAAAGTCCTCATAGTTGCCCTCATATACCTGTATGCCTTCCGCCGTGAGATAAAATATTTTATCCGCCAAATGATTAATCAGATAACGGTCATGGGATACCACTAACAGTGTCCCTTCATATTCCGTCAAGGCTTGCTGCAGGGCTTCACAGGAATTGATGTCCAGATGGTTGGTCGGTTCATCCAACAGCAGGAAATTGGCTTTGGAAAGCATCAGCTCCGTGAGCAATACTTTGGCACGTTCACCGCCGCTGAGTGTGGACAAGGGTTTGAATACGTCATCATTCTTGAACAGTAAACGGGCTAACGTACTGCGTATTTCTGTATTCGTCATAGACGGAAAGCTGTCGGCAATTTCCTCAAAAATCGTTTTACTGCTGTCCATACCGGTTTGTATCTGGTCATAATAGCCCTTCTTCACGCCGACACCGTAACGGATACGGCCGCTGTCGGCCTGATATTGTCCGAGCAGGGTTTTGACAAGAGAGGTCTTGCCACAGCCGTTAGGACCTAACAGAAAGATTTTTTCGCCCCGATGTATTTCCATATTGACATGACGGAACAAAGTCTTTTCTCCGAAGGATAACGCCACATCACTGACTTCCAGCACATCCTCACCGCTCTGATTGTTAATGCCTAAACGAAAGGTCATGCTTTCGGGCAGATGTTCAGGTCGCTCTAAATTTTCGGTCAGACGGTCAATCACCTTCTGTTTGCTTTCAGCGGTGCGGATATTCTTTTCACGGTTCCAGCGGCGCTGCTGTTCCACGATACCCTCTAACCGGCTGATTTCCCGTACCGTATTATCATAAACCCGCTGTGCCGTCAGACGGCGTTCCGCACGCTGCGGCAGATAAGCGGTATAATTTCCCTTGTAGGGGGTCATTTTTTTATTTTCCAGTTCAAAGGTGCGGTTCGTTACTTTATCTAAAAAATAACGGTCATGCGAAATGACAATAAAACTGCACCGGCAGTTCATAAGATACTCTTCCAGCCATTCTACCGCATGGGTATCTAAATGGTTGGTCGGTTCATCGAGCAGCAGCAGATTGGCATCACATAACAGCAGTTTGGCTAACTGCAGTTTAGCCCGCTGACCGCCGCTTAAAGAACGTATCGGCAAATGGATGTGTTCATCGTCGAAACCCAGTCCCAGCAGTGCCGACCTCGCTCTGGCACGATAGGTCAGCCCTTCTCGGCGGGTAAACATTTCATGCAAGAATGCCTGCCGTTCTACTAATTGATTCACGTCACCGGTTTTCGCCGCAATCGCCGCATTCAACTGCTCCAATTCCTGCTCGGCCTCTATCAGATCCTGAAAAACGGTCAGCACTTCCTCATAAGCCGAAACGGACAGGTTACGGCAAACGTGCTGTTCCATGTAGCCGATACGGGTATTTTTATGCAGGATAATATCCCCTGCGGTGGGTTCATATTCACCGGTCAGCAATTTGAACAGGGTAGATTTACCACAGCCGTTGACACCGATCAAGCCTACTCTGTCGCCGTCCTGTATTTCAAAAGTCATATTGTCAAACAGTCTCTGTTCACCGAATTCCATACAGAGCTGATTTACCGTTATCATCGCCATATTCCTTCACCGTCACATTCCGTACATTTCTATCATGTTCTCTATCATAGCATATTTATCACCGGAAATCAACTTTGTCCGTCAAGTCGTATCGCACAGCAAAAAATATCCGCCGCATCACAAGGAATGCGGCGGATTATTTTCATGATACATTGTACATTTATCTTCTGGCTTTACCCATCAGACGGAGAATGTAAATAAAGAGATTGATGAAGTCCAGATACAGCTGAAGTGCCAGGTTAACGGAAACCTTATTCAGCATAGCCGGATCATTTTCATAAGCGGCATAGCTTGCCTTGATTTTCTGTGCATCATAAGCGGTCAGACCGATAAAAATAATGATACCGATAATGCTGATAATGATGGACAAACCGCTCATGCGGAAAATCAGACCAAGCAGCGTGAACAGCAGGAGCACTACCAAGCCAATAGCCAAAATGGGACCAAGCTTCAGCAGATCACGCTTAGTAACGATACCGTAAATCGCAAAGCTGATAAAGAGTACCGCCGCTGCTGCAAAGGCAAAGATAGCAGAACCGGCATCATAAACAACCAGAATGGGCGTAAGCGTTACACCGCTCACCACCGAATAGACAATAAACATGGTCAGGCTGACGGTATAGGGCATTTTCTTGACAAAGAAGTTCAGCACAACAGCCAGAACGATTTCTGCAATCAAACCGCCATAGAACAGCGGCAGGAACTGGTGGAAGCGGATATATAGGTCAAGCACATCGCCGGAGGTGAGCCAGAGCATCAGACCAAGTGCTACAAAGAAGGTCAGCGCCAGACCTGCGCCCATCCAGAGGAAAATTTTCTTGCTGTAATCGGAAAGACTCATAGTACCGGTTCTGGTACCCACAAGCGGAATACCGAAACCACGGGAAGTATTCTGTTGTTCTGCCGGCGGTGCATAAGGTGCAGCACCGTTATTCTGTGCATATTCCGGCTGTGCGGAATAGGTCTGCTGTGCCGGATAAGCCGGCTGCTGAGCAGGAGCGCCGTAAGTGCCGCCCTGATACGGAGCATAACCGGGAGTCGTTGTGTTGTTATACGGCTGCTGATAGCCGTTATTCTGCGGATAGGGATTACTGTTGTAGGGTTGGCCGCCCTGCGGATAAGGATTGCTGTTGTACGCATTGTTGTAGCCGCCATTGGGCTGATTCTGAGCATTGGGGTCATAGCTGCCCATGAAACCGGGATTCTGTCCGTTTCCGTTGGGATTATAACCGCCGAAATTACCGTTGTTCATACAATCATCCTTTCATCACATACTGGAATAACCATAACTTGTGCTGTAATAACTATAGTCTTTTTTGCACAAAAAGTCAATTGCTCCATTGTATAAAATAATCGCATAATTCCGACTTTTTTAGCAGTTTTTACTTTTCTGTCGATTTCTGTTTTTTAACGATTGAATTTAGCGAATATTTGGAATATAATGATAGCGTATGCAAAAATGCTTTGCGAAAGGGTAGGTATCAACATGGAAAATAACTGTAAACGATTTTTAGAGGGACTCAAGGGCAAGACCATTGCCTTGTGCGGTATCGGCGGCAGTAATCTCCCGCTCATCCGTCTGTTCGGGAAATACGGTGCCCGTATGTTAGCCTGCGATAAGAGAGAACGGGAGGCATTGGGCGAAAATGCCGTACTGGCCGAAGAAGCCGGTGCCGAACTGCATTTAGGCGAAACCTATCTGAAAGACCTTCATGCCGATATTCTGTTCCGCACACCCGGTATGCGGTATTACATGGATGAATTAACCGCCGCCCGTGAAAGCGGTACGGCCGTTACCAGTGAAATGGAGGTTTTCTTTGACCTCTGCCCCTGCAAAACCATTGCCGTGACCGGCAGTGACGGCAAAACTACCACCACCACGATTATTGCCGAAATGCTCAAAGCGCAGGGCTATACCGTTCATCTCGGCGGTAATATCGGCCGTCCGCTTCTGCCTGATATTGAACAGATTCAGCCGGAAGATATTGCAGTCGTGGAGCTGTCAAGCTTCCAGCTGATTTCCATGCGCCGGAGTCCGGATATTGCGGTTGTGACCAACTTAGCGCCGAATCATCTTGACATTCATAAGGATATGCAGGAATATATTGACGCTAAGAAAAATATTGTCCTTCATCAGAATGCCTTCGGTAAAGCTGTCCTGAATCTGGATAATGATATTGCCAACAGCTTCAAGGCCGAAACCAGAGGACAGGTCGGACAGTTCTCCCGTCAGCAAAAAGTCCATAACGGCGCTTATCTGTCAGAGGACGGTCAGATCATCATGAGCGATTACGGCAAGGAAACCGTTATCATGGCGGCAAAGGACATTAAAATCCCCGGCGTACACAATATTGAAAATTATCTTGCCGCCATCACCGCTGTCTGGGGACTGGTCAGCATCGAAACCATCCGTCAGGTAGCTACCACTTTCAATGGTGTAGAACATCGTGCCGAACTGGTACGGGAACTGGACGGCGTAAAATATTATAATGACGCTATCGGTACCAGCCCCACCCGTACCATCAAAGGTACGCTATCATTATATGACAGAAAAATCATTTTAATCGCCGGCGGCTATGATAAACACCTTTCCTATGATGAAATGGGCGCTGTCGTTCCCGACAAGGTGAAGGTACTGATTCTCTTTGGCGCTACCGCCGACAAAATCGAAGCCGCCACCAAAGCTGCCCCCGCCTATCATGACGGCAATCCCCTGATCCTGCGTGTACAGAACATGGAAGAAGCGGTACAGGCGGCTCGTTCCCATGCTGTCAGCGGAGATATCGTTTCGATGTCCCCGGCCAGTGCCAGCTTTGATATGTACAAGAATTTTGCCGAAAAAGGTCTCCATTTCAAACGCCTCGTCAACGAACTCTGAATGTTGGAGGGTGTTGAGTCTCGCCTGTCGGCTCGGTCGGTGCTGCTACTGACGCAGCGGTGTCCACCGGACACCCGCCCCCCCAAACCTCACCAAAGGCTCTGCCTTTGGAATCCGCAAGCCTTTGAAAAGGCTTGCGCTCACATTTTGTGTTGTGCTGTTTCCGCAGGGTATGGCACATTTCCACACTCCACATTCCACATTCTTCAAAGGGAGTTAACTACATGAAAAAAAAGCTGATTTGTACTGCTTTGCTGTTCGCTCTTATCACCGCACTGTCAACAGGCTGTGCACAGGAAGTACCTGCTCCTGCCGAATCTTCCGCTGAAAGCACCCAGAGTTCCGTCACGCCGAGCCGGACGGAAAGCAGCCAACCGGAAGAAAGCAGTCAGCCGGAAAGCAGTCGGGAAATTTCCCTGCCGCAGCCGGGCGAAAATCTGCCCGATATTCCCATGAAATCTGCCGATTTCGAGGCACTCGTCACCACAATGGGACAGCAGGAACTGACGATTATTGATTCTGTTCCCACAGCGGAACCTTTGGCGGAAAATGAAAATATTACTGTCGCTTCTCTGACCCTCACCGTCAATGCGGAATGGAAAAATCTGACCGCTTTTCTGAAAAAAGTGGTACAGCAGGAAAAAAATGATCTGTATCTGGATAAGCTATCTATTGAAAAAGGCTATTATGACACCTTTAATTGTACGGTTACCATTGTTAATCCTTATCCGGCCGGAGAAGGTGCTGTCAGCGAAGAGGATGCCCAACAGCTGATAAAATCCCGTTTTCGTGCGGTGAACCGTCAGAAACTGCTGGATGCTTTTATGTCGGTTCATGCCAATTATAGTCTGCAAAAAGCTTTGTGTCAGTTTACCGTAGACAGTGAGCGCCGTACCGCCATTGATGCCGAAGTCAATTTCGCTTCTTATAAAGGTTTCGTCAGCTATCGCTATCGTATCAATGAATCGAAGGATTTCACCGTCAACGATGATGTCAAATACGAGCAGCAGTCCGATGACAGTGAAATGCCGTTCCACGTTTCCCTCACACTCTATACGGATAAATTCACCGTATAAATAATGGTTCGCAAGGAAAACGAATCTCTCAACACGCATGATGTAATTGACAAAAAGGATGTATACCCCTATGATAAAGAAAATTCTCCAGAGTCTGTGCCGGGACGGCGGTATTTCCGGCAGTGAAACAGAACTGACCGATACCATCCGTGAATGGATGGACGGTTTTACCGCCGTCACCACCGATAACGGCGGTAATATCATCGCCGCTATGGGTGATGTCAATGCCGCCAAGCATATCTTGATAGATGCCCATATCGACCGTATCGGTCTCATCGTTACCTATATCAATGAAGAAGGCTTCCTCATACCATGCCGCCGCATTTATCCGAGGACAATGAACTGTCACGGGATAACATCTGGATTGACACGGGCTTACCGGCGGAACAGGTACGACAGGTAATTGCTTTAGGCGATAAAGCATTGTTATGCAGTCACTTCACGGAATTAGCCGGCGGAAAAATGGCCGCTTCCGCACTGGATAACCGGAGCGGCTGTGCGGTACTCATTCGCTGTGCCCAGTTATTACAGGGTAAAAATCTTCCCTGTCGGGTATCATTCGTTTTTTCTGCTCAGGAAGAAACCAACGAAATGGGCGCATCGGCGGCGGCTTTTTCACTCATGCCCGATGAAGCGGTAGTGATAGATGTCGGCTTTGCCGCACAAAAAGGTGTGCCGGCAGAAAAAAGCGGTGCGCTTGGCTGCGGCGGTATCATTGAAATTTCACCGATACTGTCCAAAGCCGTTACCCAGAAAATTCAGGCACTCGCCGCACGTTTGAAAATGGCGTGTGATTATGAGGTATGCGGCGGTACGACAGGTACCAATGCGGATAAAATTTCGTGTACCGGCGGCGGTATCCGAACCGGTATGATTTCCATTCCCTGCAAGAATATGCACACTCCTGTAGAAATCGTGCAGTTATCGGATATGGAGCAAATCGCCGAACTGCTGTCACTCTATGTTATGGAAGGCGGTGCGCCCGATGCTTGATTACGCTCTTTTACAAAAGCTGTGTACCGCTCATGGTATCGCCGGTCATGAGGATGCGGTACGGGAATTGATTTTATCAGAAATCCGTTCCTATGCCGACAGCATTACGATAGATCACCTCGGCAATCTGTTAGTGTTCAAAAAAGGACGGCAGACACCCGCCAAAAAACTGCTCCTTTCGGCGCACATGGACGAGGTAGGCTTCATCGTTACGCATATTGACAAAGATGGCTGTCTGCATTTTGCATCGGTCGGCGGCATCAATAACAGCGCCGCTTTTGCGAAAACGGTTTGTATCGGTGAAAAAGCCGTTGCCGGTGTCATCTGCCATAAACCGCTCCATCTGCTCAAAAGTGAGGAACGCAAAAAAGCGCCCGCTCTCGAGGATTTACTCATTGATATCGGCGCTAAAGATAGAGAAGAAGCCGAAAGTTATGTATCCTTAGGCGACCCCGTCTATTTTGTATCGCCTTATGAAAATCAGAATGGCCGTGTCATCAGCAAGGCCATTGATGACCGTTTCGGCTGTCTGATACTGATAGAAATGCTGCGCCGTCCGTTGGCGTATGATATGTATTTCAGCTTTGTGGTGCAGGAAGAAATAGGTCTGCGTGGCGCTAAAGCCGCCGCCTATACGGTAGCTCCCGATTATGCGATTGTCGTAGAAGCGACGACCGCCGCCGATGTGCCTTATGCGGAAGGTGAAAAGCGTGTGTGCTGTGTCGGGCAAGGCGCCGTCGTTTCCTTTATGGATCGTTCCACCCTGTACGATAAGGAATTTTATCGTATCGCCATGGCGTGTGCGAAGGAACAGGGCGTGAAAGCGCAAACCAAAACCATGATTGCCGGCGGCAATGATGCCGGTGCGATTCATCAATCAAGGGGCGGTGTGCGTACCTTAGCGGTATCACTCCCCTGCCGTTATATCCATTCCTCTGCCGGTTTAGCATCCACGGAAGATATGGAAGCGGTCTATACCGTTGTCAGCGCCACCGCTGAAAAACTGTTGAGCCTATGATACGGTATGTTGACGATACACTGTTGGAGCAGTTACAGCAGTTTCTGACGGAACACCGCAGTATTTACGCCTGCCGTATCGGCTGTTGCCTGCAAAGCTATGGCCTGCGCTATCCTTTTGCCTCGTTCTATCTGCAAATCAATGAACAAGATAACGTCATCGGGGCGGCGGCGGATTATTATCATGACCTGACACTCCTGCTCACGGCTGAAAGTGACCTTGACGAATGGCGGTGCTGGGCAGAAATGACAGGCTTTCATTCCCTGCTGTGTGATACACCGCTGCTGCCGGACTATTCCATTGAAACGGGCGCTGTCATGACCCTGACGCATCCGTTGCCGACACCATCCTTGCCGACAGGCTTCACGGTAACGGAACAGCCCGACCTGAAAGCCCTCTGGCACTTGCTGAAAAGCTGTGAAAATACGGATTTCGCCGTTCCGTCGTATGAAGATTTCCTGCCGGATATATCGCATAAACTGCGGCATGGTACGGCCGTCTGTCGGGTACTGCAAAAGAATGGGTATATGATGGCCGCCGCCATGACCGTTGCCCTGACGGAACATACCGCCCTCATCGGCGGAGTGGCAACAGCACCGGATTACCGCCGGCAAGGGTTCGGCGCTTATTGCGTCCGGACACTCTGCACTGACCTGAACGGCAGAACTATTTACTTAATGCGTGACATCCATCGACACGCTGATTTTTACCAACAATGCGGCTTTGAAACGACCGCTTCATTTTATATGATAAATGAAAAGGAAAGAACACCATGAATACACCGTTTTATACGATTGACCCATCTATTGCTAAAGCCGCCGACAAAGCAATGGAGCTTTGCCGTCCGTATTTAGACCGTACCGATGAGATCACGGAATATAACCAGCATAAAATGCTTCATGCGTTTCAGCAAGCCCGTATCAGTGAAAGCTGTTTTACAGCTTCGACCGGCTACGGCTACGGCGACAGAGGACGGGAAGCCCTTGATGCCGTTTTTGCCGAAGTATTGGATACCGAAGATGCACTGGTACGCCATAGCTTTGCCAGCGGTACGCATACCCTGACCGTAGCGCTGTTTGGCGTACTGCGTCCCGGTGATACGATGATTTCCGTGACCGGTCTGCCCTATGATACCCTGCAGGGCGTTATCGGTATCAATGGGGAATCCTGCGGTTCCCTCAAGGAATTCGGCATTCATTATGAACAGATTGACCTGAAAACGGACGGCACCGTTGATTTAGAAGCCATGAAACAGCGTATCCGTCCCAATACGAAAATGGTTTATATCCAGCGTTCCCGAGGCTATTCCCTGCGGCCTACCCTCACGGCAAAGGAATTAAAGGAAATTGCCGCCCTCGCTCATACGTTAGCCCCCGATTGCATTGTAATGCTCGATAACTGCTACGGTGAATTTGTCGAAACGACCGCCCCCGGCAGTATCGGCATTGATTTAATGGCCGGTTCACTGATTAAAAACCCCGGCGGCGGCATTGCGCCTACCGGCGGTTATATTGCCGGCAAGAAAAAATTAGTCGAAGCCTGCAGTTATCGGCTCACTACCCCAGGCACCGGCAAGGAAATCGGCTGTACCCTCGGACATAACCGTGAATTATTCATGGGTACCTATACAGCCCCCCATGTCACCGGCGAAGCCGTCAAGACCGCTATTTTTACGGCGGCGCTCTATGAACTGCTTGGTTATCAGGTAACACCCCGTCTGGACGAAGTAAGAGGCGATATTATACAGGCGATTCTGCTCGGCTCTGAGGAAAAGCTCATCCGTTTCTGTCAGGGAATCCAGCAGGCTTCTCCTGTAGATGCCTTTGTCACACCGGAACCCTGGGATATGCCCGGCTATGATAGTAAGGTCATCATGGCGGCCGGTGCCTTCACGCTCGGCTCTTCGATTGAACTTTCGGCGGATGCGCCCCTGCGTCCTCCCTATGCCGTGTGGATGCAAGGCTCTCTCCACTTTCACACCGGAAAATTAGCCGCTGTTTTAGCCGCTTCCCGCTTATCATAACCCTGTCTTGGTCAATCATTGTACATGGTACATTGCTCATTAAAAAAGGGGGTGTGTTGGATGAATGGTCAGGCCGTCATGGTGAGGAAACCAAAAGATACCAAAAGAAGGAACCGGCAGCAGCTGCGGTATGCTGTCAATCTATGCTGTCTGTATGGTATTGCTGCCGTCAGTCTGCATCTATTACTTTCCCTGATTTCCTCACAGACCGCCGGCAATTATGTACTGTTTTACTGTCTGGATATCTTTTCTTCTATCGTCGGTTCATTGGCACCGGCACTGGCGCTGGCGCATATGGGGCGTGGCATCAGAAAATATCTGTATACCCCGTCACGGAGAAAAACAACACCGTTTGATTCGTTTGTGCTGGTCGTCTTTGGATTATGCGGCTGTATGGTCGCCAATATGCTGTGTACGATACTGGACAGCTATCTGCCGGATGTCAGCAACAGAGTATACATTTCCTTTGCCGGCACCTTTGGCAACTTTCTGCTCATGCTGACCGCTTCGGCTGTTGTCCCTGCCATCTGCGAAGAAATCCCCTGTCGGGGTTATCTCTACGGCATGATGGCTCCCTATGGTCATTTAACGAGCATCCTGCTGTCTTCTTTCATCTTCGGCATGATGCACAGCAGTTTCAACGCTGCCCTGTTCGCCTTCATCTGCGGCTGTATTTTCGGCTGTATCCGCAAAACCTCCAACCGCTTCTGGCTCTCAGTGATCGTGCATTTCCTGAACAATGCGCTTTCTACCATCGGCGTATTTATCCGTGTCAATGCCGGCAGTGAAAATTATGTGTCTTTTCTACGCATTTCTTCTACGGTAGCGCTATTCCTGTTTGCCGGCAGTATTTTCCTGCTTTACAGAAGAAGAGTGCGTATTCTCCACTTCCGGAAATGTCCCTTCCCCCTGCGGAAACGGGAAAAGCTATGGGTCATCCTGACAACACCGGTATTCTGGGTGTTTATTCTGATAGCCGTAATGGTGAAATTCCTGTAACGGAGGGATACTATGATGACAACCGATGAAAAATGGATGCTTTCCGCCCTACAGCAGGCGGAAATGGCGGCGGCTGACGGTGAAGTACCGGTCGGCGCTGTCATCGTGCGGAACGGTGTATTGATTGCCGCCGCCCATAATCAGCGTGAAAGTCATAAAAATGCGCTGTGTCATGCGGAACTCAGCGCTATAGAACAAGCCTGCACTGTATGCGGCGGCTGGCGGCTGGAAGATTGTGAAATGTATGTGACGTTAGAACCCTGTCCGATGTGTGCCGGCGCTGTCATCAATGCCCGATTGAAGCGGGTCATTTACGGCAGTGCCGACAAAAAAGCCGGCTCGTGTCATTCGGTGGTGAATTTATTTTCCCTGCCCTATCCGTATCGACCGGAATGTACCGGCGGTGTACTGGAGGAACGCTGTACGGCTTTGTTATCCGACTTTTTCCGCCGCAAACGTCATGAACGGTCAGAACAGAATAAAAAAGGCATTATCTTTGACCTGGACGGAACCCTCTGGGATAGTGTCGAACCGGTCGTATCGGCATGGAACAGCGTTTTACAGACCAAAGGGCATCCTCTGACCATCGAGAAAATGAAGAGCCTCATGGGTAAAACCTTGTCGGAAATCGCCGCCGT
>ONYQ01000001.1 GCA_900322145.1 uncultured Eubacteriales bacterium | reverse complement strand
TCTACAGTCTTTGCAGAAGGTCTGAGGATGTCGATAAGTCTTTTGTGGGTTCTTGTCTCGAACTGTTCACGGCTGTCCTTGTACTTATGAACCGCACGAAGGATTGTAACGACCTGCTTTTCGGTCGGCAGCGGCACAGGACCGGAAACTCTTGCTCCTGTACGCTTGGCGGTTGCTACGATCTTCTCGGCGGACTGATCCACCAGCTGATGATCGTATCCCTTGATTCTAATCCTTATTTTTTCCTTGACTGCCACGTTCATCGCCTCCTTATTGTAGTTGGCGGGCGTTCTCTCAATTCCTCTACACCCTTCCGGGTGTTTCTCGCAACTCTTTTAAAAATCCGGTGATGACAACGCATCCCCGGGTAAGGCTTTGAGAAAATTGGCGCATAACAACCCCGGCCTTGCAACTCTTAGGTTCAGGTCTGTTTGCTCCATCAAAAAATATTCTTTCGCCCGGTTTAAAATCGGACATACTCCACGGAAAAACCGGCCTGTTTCAGCCGCAACCTCCCGCTTCATCGCATATCTGTGCAGTCACTTCATTATAATAGCACAGTCATTCCGGAATTGCAAGTCTTTTGACATTTTTTCTTTGTAAATTTGGTAGAAATTTAATCGTATTTTTTGTATAATATGACACATTTCTACCGCATTTTACACAGACAGCAAGCTAAAAATTCGTCCCTATGATGAAAATTTTCTTCCGTCATTTTGCACAATATTTTTTCATTGTGTTAAAAAGTATCCTTCGTTCATCAACATTTGCCGTTTCTTTTCCGGCATAACCGCCCACAGCAACGGCAAAAGTCTGCCGAACCCTTAGGCATCGGCAGACTTTCGTCCCCTGTTGATGGTACAAGCACAGCGCTATCGCTTTTCTGTCAGACAGCCGCATACGATACGCTGTATCCTGTTCCCCCTCTTGTATAGATAGAATAAAGGACAGTCCAAGCGCCGTAAGCAGCTATGCGCTAACCTCTATCCCCTATTCTCTTATTCGTCGGCATTTTCTGCTGCCATACCGTTCTCATAGCCGAGCGTCTCAAAGGTGGTATCGGCGGTGATGGTTTCGAGCGCTGCTTCTTTGTTTTCAGTCTTGGCAAAAATGTTGCCGTTGTCATCCGCAGCAAATTTGCTGAAATCGAAGGCTGCATCTGCCATACCGGCATATTCCAGAGCGCCCTTGATGGTGCATTTCAGTGTGGCTTCCCGTCTTTCTTCGGGAGTCGCATCGGCTGCCGGCAGTACATCCGCCTTGACATTCCTGGCATACTCATCATCGTTGATCGCACCGGACTCCAACGCCGCAATGTAGTTCTTGCAGGCGGTGTCAATGACAGCGGCATCGCTGGCATCCTGTGACATATCATGGGCTCTGTCAATCACTTCACCCATGCTCTGATACAGCTCACCAAAGGTTGTATCAGCGGCTACTGCTCTGTCAGCCTGTGCAGAAGCGTTTTTCTTGCTGTAGATCGTACCGTCAGCATCGGCCGCCATCTCACTCAGCTTGTCCTGCAGCCTGGCATTTTCCAGACCGGCATATTCCAAAGCGCCCTGAATCGTGCATTTGTCAGCGGCTGCTTTTCTTTCCTCTTCAGTGGCATCCGCTGCCGGAAGAGTATCTGTCTTGACATTTGCCGCACCGGACGCATCCAGTGTACCGGACAGTATACCGGCATAATAAACCTTGCAGGAACAATCAATCGTTGCGGCATCGGAATCCAGATAAGCATTAGCGGTGGGATTGTTTTCCGCCAGGATTTCAAGCTGCTTGTCAATCAGTTCCATACCCTTATCGGTTTCTACCTTCTTGAGCTGCATTACATACGGTACATCCTTGAAGGTCATGGTGAAGTCCTCGCTGTCGGCTTTGCCGGTCAGTACCATCTCACTGGACATACCACGCTCATCTCTGACGGTGAACGCAATGCTTTTGGTGCCATCCTCATTGTCAGTGTCCTTCTTTTCTGTTACGCTGCCCTGCAGTACACCGTCAGAAACCTTCTTGCCATCAGCTTCTTTGTTAACATAGATAGCAGCATAACCGTTGGCGCTGCCGTCATTAACCAGTACAAAGAGTTCCTCATACTCTCCCTTGTCGTTATCCTTGCCGGTGAGAATCAGTTCAAACTTATCGGCGCTGACGGTTTTGAGGTCAATATACTTGCTGGCGGAAGAATCATTGCTCAGAGAAGCGACAACACTCGGCTGGCTTTCCTTATCGGAAACAACAGAAGTTTCCGATACCGCAGAGGAAACAGAAGCATCGTCTGTCTTGGCGGCCTGATTGCCCTGACAGCCTGCAGCGGTACCGATCATCATAGCGGCAGCCATAACAGCTACCAGAATCTTTGTCATTACGTTCATCTTTACTGTCTTTTTCATGTTACATTCTCCTTTTCAATTATCAGCTTTTATGATTGTTTGCTTTTGGTCTTTCGTGTTTGCTATGGTCATATCATAGCAGAGGTAAGTGACAGTTAAGTGACTGTAAGGAAACTTTTTTCGTGAATATTTTGTTTCTCTTGTCGGTTCACTGTGTCGTTGCTATGGCTTTATCATAGCAGGCAAAGGTGACAACTAAGTGACTATACAATGTGCAATGTACAATGATTGAAAAACAGATTTCTTAGTGTAGGAAAAACTTTTCCTATCAACAACATAAAAGTTTTGATCAAACTTTTTCAAAAGTTTGCGGGTTCCAAGGGCAGAGCCCTGGTGGGGTTTGGGGCAAAGCCCCAACATTCAAAGCCCCAACAAAAAAAGCGCTGTCAGCTCTGAAGAACTGACAGCGCAGGGAAAGTCTGTTAGGCACCCATCAACTGTGCCAGACGGGTATTGATTTCGGAAAGGAAGGTTTCGGTATCTACCTTAGTCTTGTTTTCAAGGGTAGAGAGTGTCGCTAAATCGCCGGTCATAACGCCGTCCTCAATGGTCGCAATCGTAGCCTTTTCCAGCTTGTCGGCAAAATCAGCCAAAGCCGCATTGTCATCGAGCTGTCCACGCTTGCGGAGAGCGCCTGTCCATGCGAAAAGGGTTGCCACGGAGTTCGTGGAAGTCGTTTCACCCTTGAGGTACTTGTAATAGTGACGCTGAACGGTACCGTGAGCGGCTTCATACTCATAGATACCATCGGGAGATACCAGTACGGAAGTCATCATAGCCAAAGAACCAAAGGCGGTTGCTACCATGTCGGACATGACATCGCCGTCATAGTTCTTGCAGGCCCAGATATAACCGCCTTCGGAACGGACTACTCTCGCTACGGCATCGTCAATCAGCGTATAGAAGTAAGTAATGCCGGCCTGTGCGAACTTTTCCTTATACTCGTTCTCGAAAATCTCATTGAAGATATCCTTGAAACGGTGGTCATACTTCTTGGAAATGGTATCCTTCGTAGCAAACCAGATATCCTGCTTCTTATCCAGCGCAAAGTTAAAGCAGGCTCTCGCAAAACTGCTGATACTCTTGTCAATGTTATGCAAGCCCTGAATAATACCGTTGGAGCCTTTGAACTCGTGGATAAGCTGACGGGTTTCATTGCCGTCCTTGTCGGTCACAACCAACTCAGCCTTACTGCCATCAGCTACGACCATTTCGGTATTCTTGTAAACATCGCCGTAAGCATGACGGGCAATGGTAATGGGCTTTGTCCATGTCGGAATATAAGGGGTGATACCCTTGACAACGATAGGCGTTCTGAAAACGGTACCGTCCAGAATGGCACGAATGGTACCGTTGGGGGATTTCCACATCTGGGTGAGGTTATATTCCTTGACACGCTCGGCATTCGGTGTAATGGTAGCGCACTTGACCGCTACACCATACTTTTTGGTTGCTTCGGCGGAGTCAATCGTTACCTGATCCTTCGTCTTTTCACGGTTCTCCAGACCGAGGTCATAATATTCGGTTTTGAGGTCAACATACGGGAGAATCAGCTTGTCCTTGATCATCTTCCAGATGATTCTTGTCATCTCGTCGCCGTCCATTTCAACCAGCGGCGTTGTCATTGTAATTTTTTCCATGGGTTTCCAATCCTTTCGCATAAGATATTGGGAAATGTTACTGTCCTGCCATGATTATTTAGCGTTTCTGGTGTAATCCAACAGACCGCCGGCAAGAATAATGTCCTTGGTACGACCGGACAGCTCACAGAGTACGGGGATTTCCTTGCCCTGTGTTCTGTTGATGAGCAGAAGCTGTACTTTACCGTCTGCAATACGCTGACGGACATTCGGCAAGGACAGGTCATCGCCCTCTTTGATATTGTCATAATCCGCCTCGTTCAGGAAAGTCAGCGGCAGGATACCGGCATTGATGAGGTTTGCACGATGGATACGGGCGAAGGACTTCACGACAACTGCCTTGATACCGAGATACAGCGGTGCTAAAGCGGCGTGTTCACGGGAGGAACCCTGTCCATAGTTGACACCGCCGACAATAATGCTTTCGCCCAGTCTTTCGGCACGGGACGGGAAATCCTTATCGCAGACAGTGAAGCAATGCTGTGAGATAGCCGGAATATTGGAACGCAGGGGCAGAATCTTAGCACCGGCCGGCATAATATGGTCAGTAGTGATGTTGTCGCCTACCTTCAGAGAACAGGGAACATTGATATTCTCTGCTAAAGGAGCAGTTTCGGGATAGGGCTTGATGTTAGGACCACGGAGAATCTCTACGCTGTCCATTTCCTCCACCGGCGCAGGCGCCAGCACCATATTATCATTATAGTCAAACTTTTCAGGCAGCGGAATATTGACGGCTTCACCGAGGGTTCTCGGGTCAGTGAATACGCCGGTCAACGAAGAAACAGCGGCGGTTTCCGGGCTGACAAGATAAATCTGACCGTCACGGGTACCGCTGCGGCCTTCAAAGTTACGGTTAAAGGTACGCAGGGAAATGCCCTTGCTGTTGGGGGACTGTCCCATACCGATACACGGACCGCAGGCACATTCCAGGATACGGGCACCGGCTTCAATAATATCCGCTAAAGCGCCGTTCTTGGCGAGCATATTATAAACCTGCTTGGAACCGGGCGCAATCGCCAGACTGACATCCGGATGAACGGTTTTTCCCTTGAGGATAGCCGCTACACGCATCAGGTCAAGATAAGAGGAGTTCGTGCAGGAGCCGATACATACCTGATCGATCTTCTGCGGGCCGATTTCTTCAATGGTCTTAACGTTGTCGGGACTGTGGGGACAAGCCGCCATCGGTGCCAATGCGGAAAGGTCAATGTTGATGACTTCATCATAAACGGCATCTTCATCGGCGGAAAGTTCCATCCAGTCTTCTTCTCTGCCCTGTGCCTTCATGAAGGACTTGGTAATCTCATCGGACGGGAATACAGAAGTGGTTGCACCGAGTTCCGCACCCATATTGGTAATGGTCGCTCTTTCCGGTACGGTCAGTGTCTTGACACCTTCGCCGCCGTATTCAATGATCTTGCCGACACCGCCCTTAACGGACATGATGCGGAGAACTTCTAAAATGATATCCTTGGCAGAAACCCACGGCTGGAGTTTACCGCTGAGATTGATGCGTACCATTTTCGGCATAGAGATATAGTAAGCGCCGCCGCCCATTGCTACGGCTACATCCAGACCGCCGGCACCAATCGCCAGCATACCGATACCGCCGCCGGTAGGCGTATGGCTGTCGGAACCGATCAGGGTCTTGCCGGGCTTGCCGAAACGTTCCAGATGTACCTGATGACAGATACCGTTGCCGGGACGGGAGAAGTAAATACCGTGTTTTTTACAGACAGACTGGATAAACCGATGGTCATCGGCATTTTCAAAACCGGTCTGCAGGGTATTATGGTCAATATAAGCCACGCTCTTTTCAGTCTTGACACGGGGTACACCGATGGCTTCAAATTCAAGGTACGCCATTGTACCGGTAGCGTCCTGTGTCAGTGTCTGGTCAATTTTCAGACCGACCTCACTGCCAACCGTCATTTCTCCGCTGAGCAGATGCGCTTTGATGATTTTCTGAGCAATAGTATAGCCCATTTCAAATCCCTCTCTTCATGTTTCTTGATTCTCGTATTCAACATGACGTGTCATACATTTCTATTATCCTTCAAAACCCCTCTTTTGTCAAGAAAAACACATCCATTCTTCAAAATTTGTCCATAGCAGATACAAAAATAAATCATATTGACATTAGGGGAAAATAGCTATAAAATGGTGAGTAGTATATCAAGCTATGATAAGGGAGGTGTGATATGCCCTCTGTACAAACTATCCTGTGTTCACTCCGGAACAGAACCGTACCGCAGGATCGCAGGATTGACAAAAAAGCACTGTTGTTGATAGCGGCATTGTCTTTTGTGGCCGTCACGATCTGCTCTAAATGTTCACCGCTCTATCCGCTCAATAACTGGGATGACGCCAACTGCTTCTTTACCGTAGGAAAATCTATGCTCCATGACCGGACACTCTATCAGGATATTTTTGAGCAAAAAGGGCCTCTGCTGTACTTTATCTATGCGGCCGCCTATCTGATATCGGACAATTCTTTTTTCGGCGTTTATCTGCTCGAAATCGCAGCCGGTTTTTTCTATTTGCTGCTGTGCGCCAAAACCATGCTGCTGCTGTGTGAAAAAAGAGTGCTGTTCCTGCTGCCGCTGCTGACACTCACGGTTTATTCTTCTCCAGCCTTTGAACAGGGCGGTTCCGCCGAGGAATTCTGCCTGCCTCTGCTGATGTACAGCATCTATGTTTCCGTCAAGGCGATTGTACTGGAAACACCTGTCGGCAAACGGGAATGGCTCCTGATCGGCATTACCTCCGGAGGAGTACTCTGGATCAAATTCACCATGTTAGGGTTCTATTTTGGTCTGGGATTATTCATGCTGTTTTACTATGCGCTCAACCGCTGGGGCAAGGAACTGGTTTACTTTTTGGTGTTCCTGCTGTTAGGCGAGGTTATCATGGCGGTACCCATTTTCCTGTATTTCTGGATACATAACGCCATTTCTTATCTGTTCGAGGTCTATTTCTACTGTAATCTGTTTCTGTATCCCGTCACCACTATGGATAATAAGCTGCTCAGTCTGCTGCTGAACCTGAGAACCGGCTTTGCCAGCTATCTCTATAACTTCTGGATATCCTTCCTGCTGATGCTGATCGGACTGCCCTATTTATGGCTGCGCTCCAAACGTCTGTCTGCCGTATTCATCATGACTTCTTTGTGTACCTTCCTGATGATCTATGCCGGCGGCCGCTGTTATACCTACTATTCCCTGCCAATGGCACTGTTTATGCCGGCCGGTCTGATTGCGCTTGACCGCTTATGGTTTACTTCTGCTGCCCCTTGTGTATGGGTACTGCGCAAAAAAATTACCGGTGCTGTCCTTACAACAGTAATTGGTATTCTTTTGCTCATAGCCATCAGTCCCAATACCTATATGTTAGGTTATCGCAAGGAACAGCTTCCGCAGTATCAGTTCAGCGAGATCATTACCCGCACCAAAGAAGCCACACTGCTCAACTACGGCTTTCTGGACGGCGGTTTTTATCTGACCAGCGAAACAACGCCTGTCTGCCGTTTTTTCTGTGAGCTGAATATTCCTGTTGCCCAGCATGAACAGGAGGCTTACATCCAACAGGCCACTACCGATTATGTGGTGACCCGTGACCGCCTGCTCAATTCCTCCCAATATGAATTGGTAACGGCCGGTCAGTTTGAAACACGCCGCAGCTCCTACAATACCTTCTACCTTTACCAACGAAAGACCCAAGCAATCTAAGAAACGGAGGGATTTTCCCATGTTCAAGCGCAGAAAAACGATTATCCGTGTTGTCAGCATCATTCTTTGTGTCATGATGGTGGCCGGTATTTTCTCTATCCTGCTCTATACCCTTTCGGGTATGTAAATCAACGTGCGTTCGATGAAAAATTTTCGTGCCGCTTTCCTCTTTGAGGGAGGCGGCACGAAATGCCGTAGGGAGTTTCTTTTCAAGTGGCAGTTGGTATGAACTCCCCCTGTTAACTTCGTTGACTTTCCCCTGAAAGAGGGGGACTTTTTTTATGTCAAAGGGAGGAAACAATGTGCCTGCAAAATCATCGAACTCATGTTTTTTTTAAACCCTTCACTACGTTCAGGGTGACAGATAGAGAAAATTGATTGTGCATCATCACAAACAATGATAAATCTGCTCATTTATAGCTATAAAAAAGGGATGTCACCTGCTTTTGCAGATGGCATCTCTTTTTTTGGGTATTGAATTGTTACGTATTAACCATTCGTTTCGTCATTTTCCGGATCCAACGTTTTAGTTTCGTTCGGGTCTTGCGGGTTTGAGGTAACAATAACATCCTCGCTTTCAAAACGTACAATTTCCATTTCCGGGGAAACATATACTGTCTTCATTCTATCACTCCTATTTTTCAAATGATGTTACATCTGCCTATAAACTAAAGTAATTGACGGCACACGTATTATAATACCGAAATGCTTTCATCAGATTGCACAGATTGATATCTGACGCATCCTCACTGGTTCCCAGCTGTTTCAGTGCAGAATACACATAGGCAAGGGGGGAAACTTTCAGTCGGCAATACCGATCCTCTGTTTCCGCATCTTCAATATCAATATAATGATCATCAGCGATCTTCTTTGCAACAATATCCTTCATTTCAATCACATACTGATTTCCGGAAATGTTGACAGGCGTTAAGATTCCTGATGACAGATCGTGGAATTTCAGCTTACTGATATCATCACATTCAAAATACAGCTTGAAGGTTGTCGTTGATTCCAGTACCAGTGCATATCCCGTCAGTTTCAGTCCCTCCGGATAGTCCGGCTTGCTGTATTTGTAGCTGGAAACGCTGCTGTATGTAATCTTGTTTTTTACATAATTGAGCGAACTGACATCCAGAGAAGATTCATTGGCAGAATCCGTATCATACCCAAAGTACTTCTGGGCATAGGTTCCGTAAATCTCAAGGGATTTTACCAGATTGAGCAGATAATTATTGTTACTGGTCTTTTTCACTGTATTGATATAATCAACTACTGCATAGGAATAAGCATTACCCTCTATTGCGGCATCCATCGAATTATGCAGTGTCAGCGGTTCTGTGGATGTGCCATCGTATACACTGAAGGTCACCTTATCATGCAGCTGACTTGCAGCCAACTGATAGGTAAACTTATATCCGTTTACACGATCATACGGTGCATCCTCAATCATCACCGTCTGCTTGCCGTTCGGACCGCTCAGTTCGACATAGGCGTTCTCATTCTTCAACACGCTGTCCGGGAAGGCTGCATAGAAGTTCAGACCGATCTGTCCCTCCAGTGTCAGACTGGCGCTTTTTACCATGTTGCTCGTGTAATTCTTTGCCTCACGCAGATATCTGACATTTCCGGTCGTATTGCTTGCAATCGCTGCATAGGAAGCAGTACCCGATACAACCGTCTTTGTTTCATCGTCCGCTTTAAACCAGCCTGTATAGACCATATCCTCATTGACCAGCTTAAAGCCGGAGTAAATTGCCATGGTTTTTGGTATGGTCAGGTCGGTCAGATTGTTGTCACCGTCAAACATATCAGGGAAATAGGTAGAAGAATTAAGAGAACTGAGTGTAACATTCGTACCCGGTTCACCCAGTGTCAGTTTTTTCAGAGCGGAACAGCCGGCGAACATTTTTTCCATATATACGCTGCACATATTAAGGTTGCTCAGGTCAATTTCCGTAAGGGAAGAACAATTATAGAACATCGACTTGAATCCGGGGGAATTGGAATACCCGCTTGTACTAAATTGCAGTTCTGTGCTGTCGACCGTAGTCAGAGCGCTGCATCCGCTGAACAGTTCTGCGTATGCACCGCAGGCGGCTGCAACATTTTCAAGCCCCGTGATCGTTGTCAGCGCTGTACAATTCTTGAAAGTACCGGTCATGCTCGTAACCTTAACACCGGCAAACGCAGCCATATCCATCTCCGTCAGTGAGGTACAGCCCGTAAACATATTGCTGATATTTACATAATTGGCATCTGATACCTTGTTTGTTCCGAAATCAACGCCGGTCAGAGCCGTACAGCCATTGAACATACTGCTCATATCTCTGTTGGCGGCGGCAGTCAATGCTGACAGATCCACACTGGTCAGCGCTGTACAGCCATTGAACATTTTGGAGGTATTGGTCACAGCCGGACAGGATATCGCAGGGAATTTCACTGTTGTCAGCTTCGTACAGCCTTCAAACATACTGCTCAGCGAAGTGACGTTAGGAATACTGCCTGATTGCAGCGTATTGCTGTCGAATACTTTGATGGAGCTGTTTTTAAATAGACCGTCAAGTCCACGAGAACTTGCATTGGAAAAATCAAGGCTGCTCAGATCATAGTTATTGACCGTGGAACAACCGCTGAACATACCCGAAAAGTATGTAACATGGCTTGTATCCAGATTTTCAAGATCAACCGTGTTGATTTTGGCATTATAGAACATATAGCTCATATTGGTAGCCGCAGATGTATCGAATGAATCGCCGAAAGTAACGCTGTCGTATTCCGTTTCGGAGAACAGGCTTGACATATCTGTTACATGGCTCGTATCAAACAGACGCATATCCAGATCGCCGCCCTTTGTACCATAGAAGAAGCGATACATATAGGTGACTCTGCTGGTATCCAGTCCACCGATGATATCAACGTTCACCTTGGGAGAGGTGCTGGAATTGAAGAAAGAACCGCATTTTCCGAACAGGACCACAGCGCCGGCTGTCTTGCCGTTTATGACCACCTTTGTGGGGGTGGAAGAAAGACTGCTGCGCAGCTTACCGTACAGATCCGAATTCAGTGTGCCTGATTTAAGCGTAAGCGTACCGTCTTCAAAGGTATAGTCCAGATCATTTTCAACCCACACATAGGTGCCGGCACCGGACGCACCGGAGAATTCAGCATACTGTTCATTTCCGGATATAATATCTTTCGTATCCTTCTTTGCCCAACCGATATAATTCTGGCTGAGGTCATCGCTGCAATAAAAGTTTGTCAGTCTTGTGCCGGTCGTTATGCTGGTCAGGCTGTCGGGCAGCTTCAGCTCGGTCAGATAACATCCTTCAAACATACTGTTCATGGATGTTATCTTGCTGAAATCAAACGCACTCAGATCAAGAGAACGCAGAGAGGAACAGCCGGAGAACATGGAGGAGACAGTTGTCAGACTGTCCGTATTGAGTTTGCTCATGTCAACCGTTTCCAGAGAGGAACAGCCGGCGAACATGGAATACATTTGTGTTACCGCACTGGTGTCCGGACTATCCGGGAACAGGACGGTTTTCAGATCCGGACAGCTGCTGAACATGGAATTCAGCTTTGTCAGCCGCACATCCTGCTGTGCATCAGGTGCTTTTTGCAGTACGGCATGGCTCAGATCAATCGTTTCCACACCATCACATTTTTCAAACTGATAGCCATTATCATAGAAACGGACATTCGGTCCCACCACAACCGTTTTAATGGTGATATTATTCTCATTGTTAAGATAGCTGACGATAGAAGAAACATCATCGCCCATATTACTCTGATATCCGATAGTGCCTGCTGTAATGGTGAGAGTATCTCCTTCCAGATTGTAACGGACACCGGTGTCACTTTCTTTCAGGTGATAGGTGCCTGCGCCGGAGAATACCGCATAAGAGTTTTCGCCGGAAACAATGGTATTTTCATTCGCAATATTATACCAGCCGGTGAAATAGACAATTCTATCGGAACGATAGCCTTTATTCCGGAGTGATGTACTGCTGCTAAGAGAAAGAGAGGCGGGAATCGTCAGTTCTCTGATATCAGCATCCTGGAAAAGCTGATTGATATTGTCGCCGCTGTCAAAGGTAAATCCGCTCAGATCCAGACGGTGCAGTGCCTTACAGCCGTAGAACATCTGGTAAAACATATCAACGGCTGCGGTGGTGAAATTGGTGCCGAAGGTAATCGTTTCGAGTGCTTCACAGGAAGCGAACATTCCGCGCATATCTGTTACGAGTGACGTATTGAAACCGGACAGATCAAGGCTTTTCAGCTTCTTACAATAAGCAAACATATAGCGCATATCGGTAACCTTGCCGGTATCCAATCCGGAAAGGTTCACACTTTCAAGTTCGGAGCAGCTGTTGAACATATCGCTCATATTGGTTACTTCCGATGTGTCCAGACCGCTGATATCGATTGTGTTCAGTATGGAACAGCCCATGAACATCTGTTTCAGGCTTGTAAGCGCACTGCTGCACGTTCCTATCTTCACGGAACGAAGCACATCACAATAGGAGAACATATATTCCATGGAGGTTACCTGAGTCATGTCAGCAGCCGAAAGATCATCTTCCTCCACGGCATCGAGATCCTGGAACATAGCGTAAAGGCTTCCTGTGAACTTCACGTCTGATCCTGCGACTACCTTTTTGATATCCAGCACATTATCGGTTGCTTTTGTACAAAGGGTTTTAAACTGCGAGCTGGTCATCTCACCCTTTGTAAGCGTAAGAGTGCCGGTGCTGCTGTCAAAATGATAAACGATCTCAGGATTATTATACGCCATCATATAGGTAACCGTTGAGTCTTCTTCTGCTGCAGGCAGAATGATGCCGGTCGTTCCGGTGGATATGATCTCCTGATCCGGATCGGTACTGTTGTACCAGCCGGCGGAACCAAGAAACTCAGTCGTTTTATTGATCAGATTACACGCACTGTTTATGGACATCTTATCAGAAAGGGTTATTTTTTTGAGTTTTGTATCATATTTGCCGAAGAAATTATTGATACTCGTTACCTTACTGCTGTCAAACCGGCTCAGATCCAGTTCCTCTAACTGTGTACAGCCGTAGAACATTTCGCTCATAAGTGTTACATTGGCTGTCGTGAATTTTGAACCAAAGTTGATGTGTTTCAGACTTGATTCAGGCGTATACTCTACAGGCCACATATATTTATAAAACTTGAACATACTGCTCATATTGGTAACACGGGAGGTATCAATATCTACATCAATGCTTTCCAGTGCGGAACAGTTATAGAACATAGACATCATATTTGTTACAAAGGAAGTATCAATACCGCCCAATTCTATTGTTTGCAGCGCACTGCAGTCATCGAACAAAAAGCTCATATCCTCAACCTTGGAGGTATCCAGACCTGTCAGGTCGATGGCTTTCAGCTTGGAGCAGCCCTCGAACAGATGGCTCATATTGGTTACGTTGGATGTATTCAGACCAGCAAGGGAAATTGTTTCTATATCCACTCCGGCTAACATATAGCCTATGTCTGTTACGGACGCTGTACTGAATTTTGTAAAATCAACAGAAGTTATACTCGTACCCCGAAACAGACCGTTCATATCTGTAACAGAAGAGGTATCCATAGCGGACAGATCAATGGATGAAAGACCGTAAGCCCCATAAAACATATTCCGCATATCGGTCAGCTTATCGGTGGTACGGAAGCTGCTCAGATCAATAGAAGTGAGCGAATCGCACTCATAAAACATACCGGCAACGGTGGTTACGTTGGAGGGGTCAAAATTTGTGATATCAACGCTCTGCAGTCTTTCACAATAGTTGAACATATCGGACATATCCGTTACACTGGGTGTACGGAAACTGCTGATATCAAGCGTTGTCAGAGAGCGAAGATACTCGAACATACCCTTCATATTGGTTACATCCGTAGTATCCACATTGGTCAAAATGATTTCTGTCACATTATAAAAGCCTGAAAACAGTTCCGTGCAATCGCCCTTGAGAATGATGGTACCATCTGTTACAATCTTGTTGACATCACTTGCATTAAGGGAATCATCAATAATCGTCGGGTTCGTATAGGTGCCTGCGTGGAGTGTCAGGACACCGTCCTCATCCAGCGTGTAGGCAATTTGGCTTTCGATAACGATGGCATCAAATCCGTCCCCGATGCCGATGACACCGTTTCGACAGGCTCTGTGACCATCAACGGCGGTACGTTTAATATCACTGCAGACGGTGACGGTATTTCTGCGGAAGATACGCTGAAAATTACCGGCGGCACCTTCAAAATTTATACAGGTGATAACGGTGTTCATGCAGACACACAGCTTGATCTTGGTATCAGCGGCGGTCTTGCCCGTGATCCGGAATTTTACATTTATTCAAGCTATGAGGGACTTGAATCCGGCACTGTCAACATTTATTCCGGCAAATATTATGTGGTTTCTTCTGATGACGGCATCAATGCGGCGGGCGGCAGTTCCAACGGTTCGGATCCCGGCATGGGCGGCGGCAATACCTTCAATCCGGGCGGAAGACCTGGCGGTCCCGGTGGTCCCGGCGGACAGGGGGGTACTTCTTCCGGTAACTATGCACTGAATATTTACGGCGGTGCGGTCTATGTCAATGCTCTTGGTGATGGATTGGACTCCAACGGCACCCTTAATTTGACAGGCGGCAATATTTCTGTATTTTCCATGCAGAGCGGCGGCGATAACTCTCCTCTTGACTGTGACGACACTATGACACTCAACGGTGCTACGGTCTTTGCCGCAGGCACGAATCCTATGAATGAAAACCCGTCAACCTCTACCAGCCAGAGCTATTACAAGCAGTCAACAAGCCTTTCTGCCGGTACAGTTATCACGGTCAAAAACGGCAGTACCACACTCTACAGCGATAAACTTTTGAGAAATATCAATTATCTCCTGTATTCCGAACCGAATGTTTCTTCCTCCTCTATATCCGTTTCCACCGGTGGTTCTGTCGATAGCTGCAAAAGCAACGCCTTCGTTCACAACTGGAACAGCGGTACGGTCGTAACAGCAGCCACTGCAACCTCATCCGGCAAGATGAAATACACTTGTTCAGACTGCGGTGCGGTTGAATATAAAACCATTCCGGCAACCGTTTCACAGAACTGCAGCGGACATGACAATACCGTCATTGAAGAAGATACCGGCTACAGTGTGACCTTCTCCACAGACAGCGGTGCGACCGTTAATGTATATAACACGCAGGATTATTCTTCTGTCAGCACCGCCAATGCCAAAACAGCCGTTTCCAGAAACAGCGATACCGGCTTACCGGACAGCACCGGCGAAGGTCAGGTCAACTTCTCAGTCGTGCTGAAAAGCGGTTATGAAATAGACACTGTGACAGTCAGCGGCGGCTACAAGAACCTGAAAGACGTATCAACGGACGATAACCCGAACACATACAGAGTCAAAAAGGTTACCAGTGATCTGACCATTACTGTCACGACCAAGAAAACCGCATCGGCTGAGCTTACAAATAATTCAACACTCTCATCTGATGCTATAAATCTCGGCAGCACCGTGACGGTCAATGCTGCTGCAAATGGCGGTACAGGTACTTATACTTACGGCGTTTATTACAAGAAAGCTACCAGTACAAAATGGACGACAGCCCAAAGCTACAATACCAACACGACAGTTAAAATAAAACCTGCCGCAGCCACTGCTTATGATATCTGCGTCAAGGTCAAGGATGCCAACGGCACAATTGAAAAGAAATACTTTACACTGACCGTAAGCAATGCGGCTCTGACCAACAAATCCAGGCTTTCGGCAACCACCGTACAGAAGGGCAGTGCTATCACCGTTACAGCCAAAGCCGCCGGCGGTACAGGCAGCTACACATACGGTGTTTATTACAAAAAAGCCACTTCTGAAAAATGGACGACTGCACAATCATACAGTGCCAATTCAACCGTAAAGATCACACCTGCAGCGGCTGTCAAGTATGATATTTGTGTGAAAGTTAAAGATAGTTCTGGCAAGATCGTCAAGAAATACTTTACCCTCACGGTTACAAAATAAATCACTCTCACACTGCACAGATTTGTTCTGTGCAGTGTTTTTCTGTATGACGGGCATATATTTCCGAAAAAATGGCAGCACAAATCCCCCCCGAAACGAGGAGTGCTATAATCCCCATAGAGTAGAAACTTGGAAGCAGGTTATTTTTTTGTTTGACAGGTAAAAATAGGTAATCTTCGACAAAAAGACAGCAAAAACACTTGCCTTTTCTGTAAAACTGTGCTATACTGTTAAGGCTGTCTGTGAAACAGCCAAAGCAATTGTCATGCGAAAGGAAAGAATTATCAATGTATTGGGTCAATGAATCAGTTTTTTACCACATCTATCCGCTGGGCTTCTGCGGTGCGCCGAGAGTCAATGACGGCAAAACGGAATACCGTTTGAATAAGGTCATCGACTTTATTCCCCATCTCAAGGAGATGCACGTCAATGCCGTTTATTTCGGCCCTGTGTTTATGTCCACCACTCACGGATATGATACCAACGACTATTATCATATAGATAACCGTCTCGGAGATAACGAAAGTTTTGCCAAAATCTGTGCGGCTCTGCATGAAAACGGTATCAAAGTCGTTTTGGACGGTGTATTCAATCATGTCGGCAGAGGCTTCTGGGCATTTGAAGATGTGCGGAAGAATCACCAGTCCTCGCCGTACTGCTCATGGTTCCAGAATCTGAACTTTGGCGGCAGCAGTCCGTGGGGGGATCCTTTCTGGTATGAAGGCTGGGAAGGTAACTATGACCTTGTCAAGCTGAATCTGCGTCATCCGGATGTTAAAAAGCATATCTTTGATGCTGTCGCCATGTGGATGGACAAATTTAAAATTGACGGCCTGCGGCTGGATGTTGCTTATTGTATGGATCAGGATTTCCTGCGGGAGCTGAAACATTTCTGCAAGAGCCGTGATAACCAATTCTGGCTCATGGGTGAGATCATTCACGGTGACTATGCCCGTTTAGCGAATCCCGATCTGCTGGATTCCTGCACGAACTATGAGTGCTATAAGGGTATCTATTCCTCCCACAATGACCGCAACTATTTTGAGATTGCTCATTCTCTTAACCGTCAGTTTGCCAACGGCGGCATTTATCACAATATCTATACTTATAACTTTGTGGATAACCATGACGTGAACCGTCTGGCCAGTACTCTGCGTAATCCCGAACATCTGAAAAATGCTTTTTCCACCGTTTATTTCATGCCGGGTGTACCGTCTGTGTATTATGGCAGTGAATGGGGTATCAAGGGGCAGAAAAGCCGTACCGAATATGATTATCCGCTGCGTCCGTGTGTGAACGTGGATGATTGCGAGGATAACGCCCTGTACCGCCATGTATGCCGTTTAGGTGCTGTTCGCAGAACATACAAGGCACTCCAGTATGGCAGCTTTGAAAATACCGTTATCCGGAATGAACAATTAGTATTCAAGCGCCGCTTTGAGAATCAGAGCGTATATGTTGCCCTGAACCTCGGCGAAAATGCCTTCGATATTGGTTTCCGCACCGATAACGGTACCAAACTGTATGATGTTTATGACGGTAAGACTGTCTATGATGTACAGAATAATTATGTCAATATCAACATTCCTGCCTACGGCACCCGTGTATTGGTATTGACCGATGGGGAAGCGCCGGCTTATCCCGATGATGCACAGACCGCTCCTGTCCGTGAGAATGTCAGCGTACCTGCTGAAACGGAATCGATACCGGCACCGGTACAGGAAGAACGCAAGCCTTTGCCGGCGGTTGGCACACCGGGTAAGTATCGCCATTTCAAGGGCGGCGAATATGAATTTGTCTGTCTGGCAAAGGACAGCGAAACCTCAGAGGAACTGGTAATTTACAAAGCCCTCTACGGTGACGGCGCTATCTGGGCAAGACCTTCTGCTATTTTCTATCAGTATGTCAATGTAGACGGCAAGGAAGTCCCCCGTTTTGAGAAAATAGACGACTGAATCAATGTGCAATGTGCAATGTGCAAAAAATCTCCGCTGTGACAGCCAATGTCATCAAGTTAAAGATGAAATAAAAAATACCTCGTACTCAAACAAGGGTACGGGGTATTTTATAAAATTTTACTCTGTTCTTATCTTAATGACATTGCCCTCAAAAAGCCGCCGGTTTATATCGACCGGCGGCTTGATTTTATGTGAGCGCAATTGTACATTGTACATTGCACATTGTACATTATTTTACGAGTGCCATGGTATCACGGGCAATAACCAGTTCCTCGTTGGTGGGAATGACATAGACCGCTACTGTAGAATCATCGGTAGAAATCTTGCCTTCTTTGCCACGGATCATCTGCTCATTGAGAGTATCGTCGATCTTCACGCCCATGTATTCAAGAGCATGGCAGACCTTACTGCGGTGGGAGCTTTGGTTCTCACCGATACCGGCTGTAAAGACGATAGCATCCACGCCGCCCAGTACAGCGGTATAGCTGCCGATGTACTTCAGAATGTCATATTCAAGAATATCAATCGCCAACTGCGCTCTCTTGTTGCCGGCTTCTGCGGCTGCGGTAACATCACGGTCATCGGAAGAAACACCCGAAATACCGAGGAAACCGGATTTCTTGTTGAGCAGGATGTCCATATCCTCTGCGCTGATATGCTCTTTTTCCGCAATAAAGGTAACAACAGATGGGTCAAGAGAACCGGTACGGGTACCCATCATAATACCATCGAGCGGTGTCAGACCCATACTGGTATCAACGACCTTGCCGCCGTTGACAGCGGTAATGGAAGAACCGTTGCCGAGGTGACAGGTAATGATCTTGATATCCTTGATATCCTTGCCCATGAGTTCCGCACAGCGGCCGGAAACATAGCGGTGAGAAGTACCGTGGAAGCCATAGCGGCGAACAGCATATTTTTCATAATACTCATAGGGTACGGGATAGATAAAGGCCTTTTCGGGCATAGTGGAATGGAAAGCCGTATCAAATACAACAACCTCCGGTACCTTGTCACCGAATACTTCCAGACAAGCACGAATGCCCTGTACATGAGCGGCATTGTGCAGCGGTGCCAGCGGAATCAGGCTCTCAATACCCTTGATAACGTCTTCGGTAACAATAACGGATTCACTGAACAGGGAACCGCCCTGCACGATACGATGTCCGACAGCCGATACTTCATCAAGGGACTTGATTACGCCGTATTCCTCACTGATAAGAGCATTTTTGATCTGTACAAATGCTTCGGTGTGGTTGTTCATGGTAACATCTGTTTCAAACACACGGCCATCGCCGGTGCTGTGTTTGAAGTGACCGTCAATACCGATTCTTTCGCAGTTACCCTTTGCCAGAACGCTTTCGTCTGTCATGTCGATGAGCTGATACTTCATGGAAGAGCTGCCTGCATTGATGACGAGAATTTTCATTTTTACAAAACCTCCTGCTTTTTATTGCAAAATCAAACGGATATATTTATAATATAATACAAAAGCAAAACGATTTCAATCTATTTTTTTGCACAACCGACAGTTTTTTTATAAGGATGTGTCATCATAAACAGAAAGGAGTGAGAACAGCATGATCGGAGCAGTTATTTGTGAATTGAATCCCCTGCATAATGGTCATGCGTATCTGTTCCGACAAATGCACAAGGACGGCTGTAAGGTCATCGCCTGCATGAGCGGTCATTTTACACAGCGGGGGGAACCGGCTGTTTTCGATAAATATACCCGTACCAAAGCGGCGCTGTTATCGGGTGCCGATTTAGTGATAGAATTACCGGCAACATACGCCTGCGCCGGTGCGGAACGCTTTGCTTTCGGGGGTGTGTATCTGTTACAGGCACTCGGCTGTGTGGACAGGCTGTACTGCGGCAGTGAATGCGGCGATACCGCACGTCTTGAACAGGCGGCACAGGCCGTTGCTGATACTGCTGTGGAAAATACTCTGCGGCACTATCTGAGGGAAGGCATCACCTATGCCGCCGCCAGAGAAAAAGCGGTGCGCCGGTTATACGGTGAAGAAACCGCCGCTGTCCTCACCAATCCGAATGATATTCTCGGCACGGAATATGCCAAAGCCCTTCACCGTTTGCATAGTCCGATACAACTTCACACGATACAGCGTGTAGCCGTGGCACATGACAGCGATACACCGGATGGGCAATTTGCTTCGGCTTCTTATCTGCGGCAACAGTTATATCGGGAACAAACCATTGATGCCTATATTCCATCGTCTGTCAAAGCCTTGTTTAATGCTGCCAGACAGCATCTCAGCGGTGACAGAAATAAGGTTATCGAGCCGATGCTGCTGTATCGTCTGCGTACCATGACACCGCAGGACTTCGCCGCCCTGCCGGATATCAGTGAAGGTCTGGAAAACCGTCTGTATGAGGCAGTACGTTCCTGTATCAGCATAGACGGCATATTATCCTACGTCAAAAGCAAGCGTTACCCCCTTGCACGGCTGCGCCGTTTATTGTTGTATGCTTTCCTGCAATGGACACAAGCGGATTGCGAGGAATTACCGCCGTATATACAGGTCTTAGGTTTCAGCCGTCAGGGACAGGATATTCTGCATGAAGCCAAAAAATCCGCTTCTCTGCCGCTGATAACCCGTCACGCCGATACCGCTTGTCTGACGGATGAAGGCAAGCGTTTCTATGCGCTGATGTGCCGCTGTGATGATCTCTATGCGCTGACCGGAGCAACAGTTCTCCCCTGCGGCGTGACGCAGCGCACCCGCATCATTTTCGACAAAAATATTCCGCTGTGACAAATATCTCTAAAAATAACCAATTGACAAGTGGAAAAGATAGGTGTATGATAAGTCCGTCAGGTGTTAATGACCAATGAAACGGACAATGCAGAAAGGACGATAGCGGAAATGACGAAGTACAGCACACGATTTTTTACATACTTTTTCAGCTTTTCATGCTTTTGGGTATGGGAAAATCATTTGTGCTGTGAGAATTTCCGTCAAACGTCTGACCGGATAACCGCCGGAGCTGTCTGAATAACAGCTATCGCATGGCCAGACACCATTTTACAAAGGGTAATGGAACGGAATCCGCAGAGGGTTCCGTTTTTTTTATTCCCGAAAAACAATCGAAAGGATGAACCGTATGATTATCGTTATCAAGCAAGGTGTTACCAAGGAGCAGCTTTCCCTGTTCAAAACCACACTGGAGGAGCGTTTCCACGTCAAGGTCAATACATGGGAGGGGGTTGAATCCACCGTACTGGGACTGATCGGTGATACCACCAGCATTGACGAGGACTGGGTCAATGCACAGGAGGTCGTGGAAAATCTGCGCCGTGTACAAGAACCGTATAAAAAAGCTAACCGCAAATTTCATCCCGACAATACGATCATCGAACTGCCGACAGGACAGAAAATCGGTGACGGCAGTCTGTGTATCATGGCAGGCCCCTGTTCGGTAGAAAACGAGGAACAAATCAATTATGTTGCCGAACGTGTCAAGGCCGCCGGTGCTACTTTCCTGCGGGGCGGCGCTTTCAAACCGAGAACTTCCCCCTATGCGTTTCAGGGCTTGAAAGCAGAAGGTCTTGACCTGCTGAAAGGTGCCCGCAAGCTGACAGGCTTACCCATCGTTACTGAAATCATGCGTGTTTCCCACATTGATATGTTTGAAAGCGTGGATATCATTCAGGTAGGTGCCCGCAATATGCAGAATTTTGAGCTGCTCAAGGAACTGGGCAAAATCGACAAGCCGATTCTGCTCAAACGAGGACTGTCCAGCACGATTGATGAATGGCTGATGAGTGCCGAATATATCATGGCCGGCGGCAATAATAAGGTTATCCTCTGCGAAAGAGGCATCCGTACCTTTGAAACGGCGACCCGCAATACCTTAGACCTTTCCGCTGTACCGGTCATCAAGAGTAAATCCCATCTGCCCGTTATCGTTGACCCCAGCCATGCCACCGGCAAAGCCGCTTTAGTCGAAACGATGGCACTGGCTGCCGTAGCCGCCGGTGCGGACGGTCTGATGATTGAAGTACACAACGACCCGAAACACGCCTTATCTGACGGCGCACAATCCCTCACGCCCGACCAGTTCGACACCGTAGCCCGCAAAGTGCTCACCCTGCACCAAACTATGAAAACCATTCATCAGGCATAAAAAAGGCCCGCCGGTTCTTCCATAAACCGGCGGGTTTTGTCTGTCAGGAAAACGGAAACCTTTTCAGCAGATAAATTCGTGAAAATCTTCGGTCATTCGCCATGCGTAAAGGATACCCAGGCACCCAGCATATATCCGAACATACCTAGTGTTAAATTATAGACAGCCCCATTGTTAAACAGCATAAATCGTGTCGGTTCATAGATATGAAGGACACGGACACAAAGAAATACCCACGAACCGGAAACAAGGAACATCGTCAGAACAGCTGCAAAGGTGGATACCAGAAAACGTGTTGCTTTTGTATAGAAATCAATATTCCACAAACGGGTCACAATATAAAGGCCAGCCGCTGCGCCCGGAAAAAACGGCATATAGCGGAACATCGGCAAATACAGACTCAGTACAAAGAACACAAAGCCGATACCGCAGCCGATGAGACCGCCCTTGATACCTACTTTGAAAATATCTCTGATCGGCTGCCGGTTTTTGATTTCTTCCCGCCATTCACGAGCCGCTTCTATTTTATGCTGTTCAATCAGACGTTCATGTTCGTGCTGCAAACGGCGGCTGTCATAACAGATACCGCAGACTGTACGCAGTTCATCCAGATATTCCTCTACTTCAACGGCAATGGTACGCTGACAGCACATACAGGTAGGCAGCAGATCGAAATGCTGGTTCGCCCGTTCAAGCAATTCTTCTATCCCTTTGACGATAGTTTCCGGCAAATCTTCTTCCCAGTAGTTACACTCAAAAACCATCTTCTTGTTGGCATAAGAAACCCTCACGCCGGTCAACTTTTGCGTATGCTCCCGTAAAAAACGCTGAATTTCGTTTTCATTATCCACCCAGGACGAAGCACACGGCACTGTCAGTATCATTCTATCGCCCTTTTTGTGCCAGATCATATTCAGTGAAGAACTGGTGGTATGAAAAACGGTATGATACCATTCCGGCTTGGGGACAGAAATTTCTGCTGCCGGTTCAGGTGTGCTGTCCTTTGACACGGAAAGGGACTCCATTCCTTTGAGGGCAGCTGACGGATCTATGGTTTTCCATTGAGAAGGCGAAAAACTTTTTTTCTTTAATGTAAGACTCTGGCTCATGCTATTTCACTCTCCATTATGTGGTACAGGTTTATTGTGTCTTATCTTGTTTCCTAATATACTATAGCAAGGTGACAGCAAAGTGACTGTCACTGAAATTTTTCCCCGTTTTGCCTCCTCTGCCGTAACGTCTGTTCGTTATGTATACCGCTGTCACAAGACAGTTTGTCAATGGTAAAAGCAAAAAGCTGATTGACAGTTGGGGTAGAAATGGAGTAAAATAGAGAATATCCGATAGTGTTTTTATTGGAGGGAATGGAACATATGAAGAATTATTTGAGAAGGACATGGGCAGAGGTCAATATTGATGCCCTCAAGCATAATTTTGATGCGATACGGGCGGCGGCTGACCGCAAGGCCAGAATTATCTGTGTCATCAAGGCAGACGCTTATGGTCACGGCGCTGTTTTTCTGGGAAAACTGTATGAAAAAATGGGCGCTGACGGCTTTGCCGTATCAAATATCGAAGAAGCCATGCAGCTGCGTGAAAACGGGATTCATCTGCCGGTACTGATCTTAGGCTTTACACCGGCATCCTTAGCCGGAGAATTAGCCGTACATCATATCAGTCAGGCGGTATTTTCAGAGGAATACGCCCGTGAACTGTCAGCGGAGGCTGTTAAACAGAATGTACAGGTCGGTATCCATATCAAGGTCGATACCGGTATGAGCCGTATCGGCTTCCTGTATCAGAATATCCAGCGGGACGGAGAGGCTGTTTTACAAATGGAAAGAGCCTGTCAGCAGCCAAATCTTGTTCCCGAAGGAATTTTCACGCATTTTGCATTAGCCGATGAAGCGGAAGAAGGCAGAACAGCCACCGAACATCAATTAGCTTGTTTTGCCGATGCGGTAGACCGTCTGAAAGCAGACGGCTATACTTTCCCGTTAGTCCACTGCTCCAACAGCGGTGCTATTATCGACTATCCGCAGGCACATTTCAACGGTGTCAGAGCCGGTATCATCCTGTATGGTCTGTCACCTTCTCCGAAACTGAAAAACAAACTGGATTTACAGCCCGTCATGACCATCAAAAGCGTTATTGCGCAGGTCAAAACGGTAGAACCGGGTACTCCCGTCAGCTACGGCAGTACCTATGTCACGGACAAGCCACTCAAGATAGCGACTGTTCCCATCGGCTATGCAGACGGCTATACCAGAAGTCTGAGCAATCGTGCCTATATGACCGTCAAGGGAAAGAAAGCCCCTGTCATCGGCCGTGTGTGCATGGATCAGTTAATGCTCGATGTCAGTGGAATTGACGCAGTAAAATCCGGCGATGAAGTGACCGTCATCAGTGACGGCCATGACGGCAGTATGACCTTTGATGATATTGCCGCCATGACGGGTACTATCAATTACGAAGTGGTATGTCTGGTCGGCAAGCGTGTACCCCGTGTCTATCTGCATCACGGGGAAAATGTCGGTATCATGGACAGCCTGCGGCCGGAAACGCTGACCGTTCCCTGAATCATATCAGGATAGTCTTTGACAATGCTCCGGCATGAAAGGAAGATGACGATGAAGGTACTGGTAATTGACGGAAACAGTATTCTGAACAGAGCATTTTTTGGCATCAAACTGCTGACCACCAAGGACGGACAATATACCAATGCCATTTACGGCTTTCTGACAACCCTGCATAAACTGCTCAGTGAAACAGCACCGGAAGCGGTAGCGGTAGCGTTTGACCTGAAAGCGCCAACCTTCCGGCATTTAGCGTATGACGGCTATAAGGCTAACCGCAAGGGAATGCCGCCGGAATTAGCCGCACAAATGGCACCGCTCAAGGAACTGCTTGGTTTGATGGGTTTCCGCATCGTAACGTGTGAAGGCTTTGAAGCGGATGACATTCTGGGCACTTTAGCCCATGTATGTACAGAACAGGGCTGTGAATGTATGTTAGCCACCGGCGACAGGGACAGCCTGCAATTGGTTTCCCCGTGTGTCAGCGTGAGAATGGCGGCTACCAAATTCGGCAAACCCGAAGTGACCGTTTTCGATGAAGCGAAAATTCAGGAAGTCTATGGCGTTACACCGCCGCAGTTGATTGATATCAAAGCTTTGCAGGGCGATACTTCCGACTGTATTCCCGGTGTGGCGGGTATCGGTCCGAAAGGTGCCGGAGAATTGATACAAAAGTACGGTTCTCTGGAAGGGGTCTACGAACATCTGGATGCCCCCGATCTGAAACCGGCCATGAAAAAGAAATTAGAAGCGGGCAAGGACAGCGCTTATCTGAGCCGTATGCTTGGTACGATACGCACCGATGCCCCCATTAACACCGACCTGTCATATTATAACCGGCAGGCAGGCGACCCGCCGGCGGCGGCGGCCATGATGCGGCGTTTAGAATTGCACACCCTATTGCCGAAATTCGGTCTGGACAATGTACAAACCGCTGCTTCTGTTCCTGTACAGGAACAGAAACCCGTTGTCACATTAACCTATCATGATACCGCCGACCTTAATGCTTTATACGAACAATTGAAAGGACATCCGGTTGACCTGCTGGCAACGGTAGAGGATGGCAATATTCTGTCAGCCTCCTTATCGGATGGTCAGAATATCTGGGAACTGCAGGCATGGACAGAGGGCTTTGTACCGTTTATGGAAAAGCTGTTAGCGGATGAAACCATCTCCAAACGCACCGACAATGCGAAAGCTTTATATACGGCGGTTCCATGCCGTTCCATTGTGTTTGATACCGGTCTGGCAGGTTATCTGCTGAATCCGAATGCCTCCGATTACAGTCGGGAACGGTTAGCGCAGGAGGAAAACATCACCCCTCTGCCCTGTGAACATGACAATCCTTTGCGGACATTCCTTCCCTTAGCGGATGCCTTACAGCAAAAGATTGCGGCCAACGGGCAAACCGCTTTATTACAGGATATCGAACTGCCTTTGGCAGAGGTACTGGCCGACATGGAAAATGCCGGTTTTCAGGCTGACCGTCAGGGTATCAGCGATTACGGCAAGGCATTACAGACCGATATAGATACCTTACAGGCGCAAATTTACGAACAGGCGGGCAGTGAATTCAATATCAATTCGCCCAAGCAGTTAGCCGCCATATTATTTGAAACGCTGGGACTGCCGGCCAAGAAAAAAACCAAGAGCGGCTATTCTACCAATGCGGATGTACTCGAGGAACTGCGCCCCTATCATCCGATCATTGATAACATTCTGGAATACCGCACCCTTACCAAACTCAAATCCACCTATTGCGACGGCTTACTGAAAGTCATCGGCGTGGATGGCCGTATCCATTCATGCTTTAACCAGACAGAAACCCGTACCGGCCGTATCAGTTCCACCGAGCCTAATTTGCAGAATATTCCTGTCCGTACCGAGCGTGGCAGAGAAATGCGGCGCTTCTTTACCGCTAAAGAAGGCTGTGTATTAGTCGATGCCGACTATTCACAAATCGAACTGCGGGTACTGGCACATATCGCCAACGATAAAAATATGCTGGAGGCTTTCGCCAGCGGAGAAGATATCCATACCACCACCGCCGCTAAGGTATTCGGTCTGCCGCCGGATATGATTACGCCCTTATTGAGAAGTCGTGCGAAAGCCGTTAATTTCGGCATCGTCTACGGTATCAGCGCCTTTTCCCTGTCAAAGGATATCGGCGTTACCGTGAAAGAAGCCGACCGCTATATACGAGGTTACCTATCCCTCTATGCCGGCATTGACCGCTACATGAAAGATGTGGTAGAACAGGCTAAAAAGGACGGCTATGTAACGACCATGTTCGGACGGCGGCGCTATCTGCCGGAGTTGAAGTCCTCTAATAAAAATCTGCGTTCCTTCGGGGAACGTGTCGCCCGTAATATGCCGATACAGGGTACGGCGGCAGATATTATCAAAATTGCCATGATACGGGTTTACCGCCGCTTACGGAAAGAAAATCTGCAGGCCCGTCTGATTCTTCAGGTACATGACGAACTCATTGTTGAAGCCCCCGAAAGGGAAGCGCAGCAAGTAGCGGCGCTGCTCAGTGAAGAAATGGAACACGCCGTACAGCTTTCCCTGCCGCTGACCGCTGATGCCGGTATCGGCAAAACATGGTACGACGCTAAGACCTGAGTAAAAGTGTGGAGTGAGGAATGTGGAGTGTGGAGTTATTATGTCCGCACGCCCCATTACGCATGATTCATACAAGGGACTGTCCGGACGTGTTGGCAGTTCCGGCATGAACGCCACACTGTTTTGAAGAAGGAGGAGAAAATCATGCTGCGCATTTTATTTGTATGTTCGGGCAATACCTGCCGCAGTCCGATGGCGATGGCCATTTATGAGAAAATATCCAGAGAAATGGGTATCAGCAGCAGTTTCAGCAGTGCCGCTTTAGGTTTCTATACGGAAGATAAGGTTTCGGACAATGCCGCCATGGTTTGTCGGGAGATCGGACTGGACATCAGTCATCACAAACCACGTCCTATCCGTGAACGGGATGTGCAGATCACCGATATATTCGTGGCTATGACCTTGCAGCACGCCGAAATCCTGCGTTTCTTAGGGATTCCGAAGGGAAGAATATATATTCTCGGCGGCGGTGTGCCGGATCCTTATGGTTCGGATATTGCTACCTACCGTAAATGCCGGAATTATATTGAACAATCAATCGTGGAATTCTGCCGTCTGCTCAAACGAAAGTTGGCAGATGGTTCCCTGACATCAGCCGGCATTACCGCCGGACCGGATGACCCCGCTATGCAGGAAAAATCTTTCGGAGAAGATGACAGAGAAAAAGTATCGGCTGACCCGTCTGACATACCGGAAAACTGGATTGCCGTTTCTCAGGAATCCCTTGCTGATAAGCCGGATGATACACAAGGAGAATAAGCCCATGATGAATATGACGATTGCCCGCATGGAAGAACAGCATATTGAAGCGGTGGCCGATCTGGAAGCGATGTGTTTTTCCACCCCCTGGACAGAGGAAAATCTGCGTTCCTCTCTGGCGAATAAAACCGATTACTTCTTTGTAGCGCTCGATGAAGAAGAAGATGTTATCGGCTATATCGGTGTTTCGGTCGTAGCGGATAGCTGCTTTATCAATAATATTGCCGTCTATCCGGCCTGCCGCCGGCAGGGTGTCGGTACGGCACTGCTCAAAATTGCGATCATGACTGCCGATGTCAACAGCACAGAATTTATCTCTTTAGAGGTACGGGAATCCAATGCGGCGGCTATCGCTTTATATGAAGCGCTCGGCTTTGAAGAAATGGGCCGCCGGAAAAATTTCTATCGCCGTCCGCAGGAGGATGCGCTGATTATGACCAAGCTCTTGACAAAGAAGGAAAAATAACATGAAAATATTATCCATTGAAAGCTCTTGCGATGAGACAGCCGCTGCTGTCGTGGAGAATGGCCGGAAAATTCTATCCTCGGTTGTGGCTTCACAGGTCGAAGAACATAAGCTATATGGCGGTGTAGTACCGGAAATTGCTTCCCGCCGTCATTGTGAAGCCATTAACGCCGTTGTACGGAAAGCACTGACGGACGCACAGCTTACCCTTTCGCAAATTGATGCCATAGGCGTTACCTATGCGCCCGGATTGATCGGGGCATTATTAGTCGGTGTGAATTTTGCCAAAGGCTTGTCGATGGCAACAGGACTGCCGCTGATACCGGTGCATCATCTGCGTTCCCATATTGCCGCTAATTACCTTGAACATCCGGCACTCGAACCGCCGTTCCTTTGTTTAGTGGTATCCGGCGGACACAGCCACATTGTAGAAGTCACGGATTATACCGTGATGAAGGTCATCGGCAGAACCCGTGACGATGCCGCCGGTGAAGCCTTTGACAAAGCCGCCCGCACGATGGGAATGCCTTATCCGGGCGGTATTCATCTTGACAAGGCCGCCGAACAGGGTGACCCGTCCCTGTTTACGCTGCCACGGCCTAAAGTGGAGGGTGCGCCCTATGATTTCAGCTTTTCCGGTTTGAAAACAGCCGTTATTAACCTGATACATAATGCTTCTCAGAAAGGGGAAACTCTGCCGGTGGCCGATCTGTCGGCGGCGTTCCGTCAGACCGTTGTGAACAGTCTGAGCGGCAATTTTCTGCGTGCGGCACAAGATTCAGGTTATACCAAATTAGTTCTGGCAGGCGGTGTTTCGGCCAATTCCCTATTGCGCCGCCGCATGACAGAGGAATGTCAGCAGCGTGGCTGGTCGTGCTATTATCCGCCGTTATCCCTCTGCGGTGACAACGGCGCTATGGTCGGCGCACAGGCTTATTACGAATATCTTGCCGGTCATATAGCGGATACCTCTCTTAATGCTTATCCTACGATGGATATTGCCAAAAATCACGCATAATCAAAAAAGCACCCGCCGATTCATTAAGAACCGGCGGGTTTTTATGGTATGCGTCAGTATCAAAAGAGCTGCTGCATCATTATTTGATGCCTTCGGGATTTTTGGTCTGGAAGTTCCATGTGTCGGCACACATCTTATCAATGTCATATTCCGCTTTCCAGCCAAGTTCTGTATTGGCTTTTGTAGCATCCGCATAGAAGGCGGGCAAATCGCCTTCCCGTCTGTCACCGATAACATAGTTCAACGGCTTGCCGCTGGCCTTCTCAAAGGCATGGACAATATCCAGTACACTATAGCCAACACCGTTGCCGATATTATAGGCTTCAATACCTGTGGTATCGAGTATTTTCGCTACAGCACACAGATGCGCCTTTGCCAGATCAACCACATGGATATAGTCACGGATACAGGTGCCGTCTTTGGTATCGTAATCACCGCCGAAAACGGTAAGCTGCGGCAGTCTGCCGATCGCTACACGGGCAATATAGGGCATGAGATTATTCGGAATACCATTGGGATCCTCGCCGATCAGACCGCTTTCATGTGCCCCAATGGGATTGAAATAACGTAGGAGAGAAATACTCCATGTATTGTCGGCTTTATAGACATCACCCAGAATCTGTTCAATGAAATGCTTGGTACGGCCATAGGGATTGCTGACATCGCCCGTCACCATATCCTCTTTGTAGGGAATCGGATTATTGCCGTAAACCGTAGCCGAGGAACTGAAAACGATCTTCTTGCAGTTAAACTTTTCCATCACCTCAAAGAGGATGACACTGCCGGCAATGTTATTTTCATAGTAAAGCAACGGCAGACGGGATGATTCACCGACAGCTTTCAATCCGGCAAAATGAATGACCGCATCAATCTTGTTTTCGGCAAAGATCTTTTCCATGCCCTCTCTGTTGCGGATATCGCACTCGTATTTTTGAATAGTCTTGCCGGTAATCTTTTCCACACGGTTAAGTACCTCAGGAACACTGTTATAGTAGTTGTCCACGCAAACGACATCATAACCGGCATTCAGCAGTTCCACGCAAGTATGGCTGCCGATATAGCCGGCACCGCCTGTTACTAATATTGTCATGTTCATTCTCCTTTGGATGAAATTCTGGTAGCTTTATTATACTCCGTTTTCGTTGCGGTTGTCAACTAAATCCCACTGACTCTGCCGTTGCAAAGGAGAACGGCAGAGCCGCTTGCTTTCTGTAGGCACCTGTCATTGTCTGAAACGTCACCAACAGACAGCGACAAATACCGCACTATCAATATTGTTTGCCCCAGTAAACCATGTGCTTGGCAGGACGGCCGCAGCACACACAGGTATCGGCCAAATGTTCCTCCTGGAAGGGAATGCAGCGGGACTTCACGCCGCCGGTTTCTTCCTTGAGTTTTTCCTCACAGGCCGTATCACCGCACCACATAGCTTTGATAAAGCCCGGACGGGTGGCCGCAATATCCAGAAATTCTTCATGTGTCGTGGCGGTGTAGGTCTTTTGCTGCAGATTATCCAGCGCTGCCTGATACATACTGTCGTGAATGTCATCAAGCATTTTAGCCACCGCTGTCTCGAGCTCATCCAGAGAAACAATGGTCTTTTCACGGGTATCACGGCGCACCATGACACACTGATTGTTTTCGATATCCTTGGGGCCGATCTCTACACGAATCGGTACACCTAACATCTCGTACTGACTGAATTTCCAGCCGGGTGCTTTATCGCTGTCATCCATCTTGACACGGTAATCCTTTGCCAGCAGACGATCTCTCAGTTCGGCAGCCTTTTCGAGTACGCCTTCCTTTTTCTGGGCAACAGGAATAACGGCTACCTGAATAGGCGCTACACGGGGCGGCAATACTAAGCCGTCATCGTCACCATGTACCATGATGATAGCGCCGATCATACGGGTCGATACGCCCCATGAGGTCTGGAAGGGATATTGCAGGGTATTGTCACGACCGGTAAAGGTAATATTAAAGCTGCGGGCAAAACCGTCACCGAAGTAATGCGAAGTACCGCCCTGCAAAGCCACGCCGTTATGCATCATCGGCTCAATGGTATAGGTCTCTACAGCACCGGCAAAGCGTTCCTTTTCGGTCTTGCGGCCTCTTACAACGGGAATAGCCAGTGTTTCTTTATAGAAATCGGTATAAACCTGCAGCATACGGAGGGTTTCCTCCTGCGCTTCTTCTTCTGTTTCATGGATGGTGTGGCCTTCCTGCCAGAGAAATTCCGAGGTTCTCAGGAAGGGACGGGTCGTTTTCTCCCAGCGCACCACCGAACACCACTGATTATAGAGCTTCGGCAGGTCACGATAGGAATTCACGACTTTGGCGTAATGCTCACAGAACAGGGTTTCGGAGGTAGGACGCACACACAGACGCTCGGCAAGCTTTTCACTGCCGCCCATCGTAACCCATGCACATTCAGGGGCAAAACCTTCTACATGATCCTTTTCCTTCTGGAGCAGACTTTCGGGAATAAACATCGGCATATAGACGTTTTCATGGCCGGTACGCTTAAAACGTCTGTCCATATCCTTCTGGATATTTTCCCAGATAGCATAGCCGTAGGGACGAATGACCATACAGCCCTTCACGCCGGAATAATCCACCAATTCTGCTTTCTTGACGATATCGGTGTACCATTTGGCAAAATCGACATCTCTGGAAGTAATGGCTTCCACCATTTTTTTCTGTTGTGCCATAGCTGACAATCCTTTCCTTTGACAAGATACTTCATACGGTATCTATTATAGTATCCGCCGTCCTTTTTTGCAAGACAAAAAACAAAAAAATACGGCTGCCTGTGACAGCAGCCGTAGCCTGTGTACTTTAAGATTTGTGATTCTCGATATACTTAACCAGATCGTCGACTGTCTTAATGTTCTCTACTTCCTCATCGGGAACCTCAACCTCGAACTCGTCATCGATAGACATCAGCAGGTCAACAACATCCAGAGAATCGGCATCCAGATCGTCAATCAGAGAAGTTTCGAGGGTGATGGTATCTTCCTCCACACCGAACTGCTCACTCAGAATCTTCTTCACCTTTTCAAATACCATGGGAAATTCCTCCTAAAAAATTTTAATGAGAAAAAATCGTGCTGTTGTCCATGCGGATTTTTATAGACAACGGTTTGCGTTTGTGCTACAATGAAAAAGCAATCCGCAGAACGTTTACTCCCGCACAATTTTCTATACTCAAATCTTATAGGGTATTCGTGCTTTTGTCAAGAACAATTTGCAATTTTCTCTAAGAATTTCTAATTTATTTTTATATCACCTTGTTTTTGTGATATTTGCATAAAGGAAAGGAACGAAAATCATGTCAGAAAAAATTTTTGCCGTCATTGGTCATCCGATCGGCCACACAATGTCTCCGTTTATTCACAAGCGTCTTTTTACGCTGGCACATACCGAAGGTACTTATACGGTACTGGATGTAGCGCCTGAAGAACTGCCGTCACGCATCACAGAACTGAATCAGTTGGCCGGCTATAACATTACCATTCCCCATAAACAGCGTATCATACCTTTTCTGGATGAATTAGATCAAAAAGCTGCCCTTTACGGTTCGGTCAATACGGTTCGCAACGGTACGATCCGCAAAGGATTCACTACCGACCCTGACGGCTTTCTTAAAGCACTGGCGCATAGTCATATTCCCCTGTCCGGCCATATTGTCATCATCGGCTGCGGCGGTGTGGCAAGAACCTTTGCCTATGAAGCCGTACTGGCCGGATGCCGTGTAACGATTGCCGCCCGTTCTGCACAGGCACGTCAGACATTGGCGGCAGAAATCGCCGATAAGCTCAGCGGCGCTAACGTACAAACCACTGCTATTGATGCGCTGACCGGTGATATCGACCTGTTAGTAAACGCTACCCCTGTAGGAATGTATCCCCACACAGCCGATCTGCCGGTGAGTGACCGTGTACTGTCGCATTGTGCCAATGTCTTTGATGCGGTGTATAATCCGTTGGATACCGCCCTTTTACAAGCGGCTCGTGCGAACGGTTCAACAACCGGTGACGGTATGGCGATGCTCGTCTGGCAGGCCGCCGTAGCACATGATATCTGGGACGGCAGCCAATACAGCAGCGAGGATATCAACCAGTTAATCGAGGACAGCGCCAAAGAGCTGCAGCGCTGTTTCCCGTAAAAGGAGGTATGTTTTATGGCAAAAAAGAATATTATTCTCTGCGGCTTCATGGGCTGCGGCAAAAGCACGATCGGCAGTCTGCTGGCCAAAAAAATCGGCAGCGCCTTCATCGACCTTGACCGCTATATCGAAAAGCAGGAAAAGAAATCGGTTTCGCAGATTTTTGCCGATAACGGCGAACCGTATTTTCGTGACCTTGAACGCAAGGCCGCTCAGACACTTTCCCATAAAAACGGCTTGGTTATTGCCGCCGGCGGCGGTACGCTGACCTTTCCGGAAAACGTGGATGCTTTCCGGCATAACGGCTGCATTGTGCTGCTTAATATACCGGTAGAAATAGCGGCGCAGCGTCTGCAATATGATACAACCCGTCCTCTGCTGAACCGTCCTGATAAGGAAGAAGTCATGCGTGACCTGTACAACCAGCGTCTTCCGCTGTATCAGTCCGCTGCTGATATCACAGTAGATGCTTCGCAATCTCCCATGCAGGTCTGTCTTGACATTATTTCCTCCCTGTAACGGCAAAGCAAACTCTTGCGCTACGTAAAGAAAAAAATACCTGAAATGCGTGGTACAGGGCATAACTCCACACTCCAAATTCCACACTTCTCAAAAGGAGGTTTTTCATGATGTCAACAAAAGCGTGTGCCGTCATTTTAGCAGGCGGCGAAGGTAAACGAATGAAATCCGATAAGCCTAAGGTGCTTTCGGAAGTATTGTTCCGTCCGATGCTCCGCTGGGTCATCGAAGCGGTCAGAGAAGCCCATATCACGGATATCTGCGTGGTAACGGGACACAAGCGGGAATATGTAGAGGATTACTTATCCACATTACCCTTTACCGTGGAAACCGTCTATCAGTCTGAACGGCTCGGCACCGGTCATGCCGTCATGACCGCTCTGCCTTTTCTGGAAAAGCACCGCCATGAACAGGTGATTGTCCTCAATGGCGATGCCCCTTTTATGGATGCTGACACCATCAAAAGCGTACTGCAATCCTCACAGGATATTGTCTGTACGGTTGTTTCGGCAGTTGTCGGCAATCCCTTCGGCTATGGCCGTATTGTACGGGAGAAAAACGGCGATGCCCTTTGCGCCATTGTCGAAGAAAAGGAAGCCACCGATGCCATCCGTCAGATACATGAAATCAATTCCGGTGTCTATTGCTTTACGGTCAATGCCCTGATAGATGCCCTCGGCAAGCTGACCAAAAGCCCCAGAACAGGTGAGTATTACCTGACCGATACCATCGGCATTTTCAAGGAAAACGGACAAACGGTGACTGTTTGCCGTTCTGACAATGCCGACTCCGTTCTGGGAGCGAATGACTGCGTTCAGCTTCAGGAACTCAATGAAATCGCCCGCAAAAAAGTCCTGCATCAGCTCATGCAGGAAGGAGTAATTATCCCGTGTCCCGATGGTATTATTGTCGGTACGGAGGTTACCGTAGGGCGTGGCACTGTTTTATTGCCCGCTACCGTTCTGCGTGGTAAAACATCTATCGGTGCTTTCTGCGAAATCGGTCCCGGCGTTCTGCTGGAAAATGTCACTGTTCCCGACAACAGCCGTGTGAACAGATAAGCGCCGTTATGAAATAGGGCAAATAAAAACATCCCGTCGATTCTTCATGGAATCGGCGGGATGTTTCAGTATATAGCGGATGGGTATATCAGATTTCAAAGTGAACCGGTGTATGGGAACGGTTAATCGCACAGATAATGCCCCGCACAGAGGCCTTGAAAATACCGTGAGAAATGCCGACACCAAAAACAGGTTCCCCATTGGGGTCCTTTAATTCAATATAGCAGATAGCACGGGAATCGGAACCCTGTGAAATGGAATGTTCACTGTAGTTGACGAACTCAAAGCCTTTGACACCAATGGTTTTCAGCGCTTTGAAGAACGCATCAATCGGGCCGTTGCCTTCGCCGCAGATTTCTATATCCTTATCCATTTCTACCAGATGGATAATACCCTTGAAGGTAGCTTTTTCGTGGTCAACATTGGTAATGATATGGCGCACGAGCCAGAGTTTCTGGTCGATTTCCAGATAATTGCGGCGGAATACATCCATCAATTCCTGCGGAGACAATTCACGGCCGAGCTTGTCACATTCCGCTTTTACCAACGCACCGAATTCAGGGTGCATCGCTTTGGGCAGTTCATAACCGAAGTTATTCTGCATGATAAAGGCGGCACCGCCCTTGCCGGACTGTGAATTGATACGGATGATCGGCTCATACTGACGGCCGACATCGGCAGGATCAATCGGCAGATAGGGAATCTCCCACTTATCAGAGCCGGTTTCCTTGACATAGGCAAAGCCCTTATTGATAGCGTCCTGATGAGAGCCGGAGAAAGCGGTAAACACCAGATCACCGACATACGGCTGACGTTCCCCGATCTTCATATTGGTACAGCGCTCATAGATTTCACGGTACTTCGGCAGGTTGCTGAAATCGAGGTGCGGATCAACGCCCTGTGTAAACATATTCAGACCAACGGTAACGATATCAAGGTTGCCGGTACGTTCACCGTTGCCGAACAGAGTGCCTTCAATACGGTCAGCACCGGCTAAGAGTGCCAGTTCGGCACAGGCTACACCGGTACCTCTGTCATTATGCGGATGCAGGCTGATGATCGCCGATTCACGGTTCTTAAGATGCTTGATGAAATATTCGATCTGGTCGGCGTAAGTATTCGGCGTACACATCTCCACTGTATTCGGCAGATTGAGAATAATCGGATTGTCGGGAGTCGGCTGGAATACGTCCATGACAGCCTGACAGATACGAACGGAATTATCCACTTCTGTACCGGAAAAGCTTTCGGGGGAATACTCAATACGGAAATTCGTATCCCCTTCATAGCTGTCAATCAGTTCCTTGATGAGTTTAGCGCCTTCAACGGCAATATCAATAATACCGTCCATATCCTTATGGAACACGACCTTACGCTGAAGCGTGGAAGTGGAATTGTAGAAATGGACGATAACATTTTTAGCGCCTTTGACCGCTTCAAAGGTTTTGCGGATGAGGTGTTCTCTCGCCTGTACCAATACCTGAATGGTCACGTCATCAGGAATATGATGTCCGTCAATGAGTTCACGGCAGATTTCATATTCTGTTTCGGATGCTGACGGAAAACCGATTTCAATTTCCTTGAATCCCATATCGCACAGCGCATGGAAGAATTCCAGCTTCTGCTGTAAGTTCATCGGGTCAACCAATGCCTGATTGCCGTCACGCAGATCAACCGAACACCATATCGGCGCTTTGGTAATGGTCTTGTCGGGCCATTCTCTGTTTTCCATCTTGATTTGCTGAAAGGGAACATATTTCTTGAATCCTTGTTCCATGTTCAATACCTCCGTTGTAGGATAAAAATATTTTTGAGCAATAAAAAAACCGCCCCGTCAATCAAATGACATGGGACGGGCATTTCGCTCGTGGTACCACCCAATTTCGGATACAGCAGTATCCCTCAGTAAGCCTCTGACAAGGCTCCGGTTCGTAACGGAACCACCCGTTCTGCCTTAATCCTCTTCGGACAGAAAGCTCCGGAATGAGCTATCCATACAGCTATTGTCACCGCCTTACACCAACCGGCGGTTCTCTTTGCACAAACGGCTGTATCTTATTTCCATCATCGCTTTTATTTCTATATTTCTATATTACAATATATTATATTCGATATCTCTCATTTTGTCAAGGATTTTTGTACGTTTTGCCTGTCAGGTAAAAATATCCGTCCGGTAATACCCTTATATGCCGTCTGCGATGGCCGGCAAAACCGTCCGCACATTGTATAAACTGCATTATATTTTGAGAAATAAAGTTTTTTTTTTCGCAAAAGGGACAATTATTTTATTTCAGGGGTCGTTTCGGCGTTAGCACCTTGATTTTTCGACAAAATAGTATTAGAATAGAAATGAATTCAGAAAGTCCATCGGTGCAACCACCAACAGCCGTAACATCGGCAAAACACAAAAGGAGAGACGAATGAAATGAACTTTCACGGCAAGGATATCAAAATCTTTACCTGTAATTCCAACAGACCGGTAGCGCAGCAGATTGCTGCTTGTCTGGGAATTCCCGTAGGCAAATCGGAGGTCACCAGCTTCAGCGATGGTGAAATTTCCGTATCGCTCCATGAATCCGTCAGAGGATCAGAATGCTTTATCGTACAGTCCACCTGCGCTCCTGTCAATGACAACCTTATGGAACTGCTGATTATGATTGATGCTATGAAGCGTGCTTCTGCCGCCAGCATCACAGCCGTTATTCCTTATCTCGGCTATGCCCGTCAGGACAGAAAAGCCAAAGCCAGAGACCCGATTTCTGCCAAGCTGGTCGCTGATCTCATCACAACCGCCGGTGCTGACCGTGTACTGACGATGGATCTTCATGCGGCACAAATTCAGGGCTTCTTTAATATCCCCGTAGATCATCTGGTCGGTGCGCCTATCCTTGCCAGCTATTTCAAGAAAAAAATCGGCGAAAACCCCGATGATTATGTGGTAGTTTCTCCTGATCTCGGTTCCGTTACAAGAGCCAGAAACTTTGCCACCCGTCTGGGCTGCCCGATTGCCATTATCGACAAACGCCGTCCGAAGCCGAATGTTTCCGAAGTCATGAACATTATCGGCGAGGTAAAGGGAAAGAAAGTCATTCTCGTGGATGATATGATCGACACCGCCGGTACACTGTGCAATGCTGCACAGGCCGTTGTTGAAAAAGGCGGCGCTACCGAGGTTTATGCCGGCGCTACTCATGCCGTACTGTCCGGTCCCGCTATTGAACGCCTGAAAAACAGCGTCATCAAAGAGGTTATCCTGCTGGATACGATCAATATTCCCCAGGAAAGATATCTTGATAAGTTCACCACACTGCCCGTTGCCCCTGTTTTTGCTGAGGCTATCGAGCGTATTTATGAGGATAAGCCTGTTTCTTCTATCAGTCTGTAATGATACACAAATCAAACCCCGCCGGTTTTATACGAATCGGCGGGGTTTATTTTATGTCAGCCACACAAACGAAAGATAACCGTTATTTAACGAGGACACTATTGCCATAGGAATCAATCACGACAATGGCAGGAAAATCTTCCACCGTAAAACGGTAAATGGCCTCGGTGCCTAAATCTTCATAGGCAAGCAATTCGGATTTCTTGATGCTGCGGGAAATCAGCGCCGCCGCACCGCCGATGGCGGCAAAATAAACAACGCCGTTCTTTTTCATAGATTCAATGACCGCTTCATTTCTGGCACCCTTGCCGATCATGCCCTTCAAACCTCTGTCAAGCAGTGCGGGCGTATATTTATCCATGCGATAACTGGACGTAGGGCCGGCCGGTCCTACCGCATGACCGGGTTTCGCCGGAGCAGGACCGACATAATAAATCACCTCGCCCTCGATATTCACCGGCAAAGGTTCGCCCTTTTGCAGCAGTTCATACAGACGTTTATGGGCAGCATCACGGCCGGTAATGACCGTACCGGTCAGCAGAACGCTGTCACCGGCATGAAGGTCTTTGATAACATCATCCGTCAACGGTAATGTGATTTTTTTCATAATGACACCTCCTCAAATCTCTATCGTCTTATGTCTGGCCGCATGACAGCAGATATTCACTGCTACAGGCATACCGGCAATATGTGTCGGAGCGGTTTCGATATTGACACCCAGTGCCGTTGTCTGTCCTCCCAATCCGGCAGGGCCATAACCGGTAGCGTTAATCATCGTCAGCAGTTCGTCCTCCAAGGCCGCATACCGTTCATCGGCATGACGTGTATTGATCGGGCGCAAAGTTGCCTTTTTAGCCATCATCGCAGCCTTTTCAAAGGTTCCGCCGATACCAACGCCTACCACAATCGGCGGACACGGATTCGGCCCCGCATAACGCACCGTATCCATAATAAACTGCTTCACGCCTTCCAGACCGGCTGACGGTGTAAGCATTTTAATAGCAGACATATTCTCACTGCCAAAGCCCTTACAGCCGGCTAAAATGCGTATCTTATCGCCGGGGACAATATCCGTATAAATCAGCGCCGGCGTGTTATCCTTCGTATTCACACGGTCAAAAACCGGATCATCGACTACCGATTTACGCAGATAGCCTTCCTGATACGCCTGACGGACACCCTCTTGTATAGCCTCCTCAAAATGACCATCACCGATAACAACCTGTTCGCCGTACTCGACAAACAGCACCGCCATACCTGTATCCTGACAGATCGGCACTTCTTCCTCAGAAGCAATGCGGTGATTCTCCAACAGCTGCGCCAATACATTCTGTGCAATCGGAGAGGTTTCCTGCTGCTGTGCCGTTTGCAGGGCGTTTAAAATATCGCTGCCGATGTGATAATTCAAATCCATAAATACTGCCTTGACCGCCTGTGTAATATCGGCGGCCTTGATGGTTCTGACATTCATAGAATAATCTCCTTCCTTTTCAAAAGCCTGCCCTTTCATTATACCCCCATCCGGAACAATTTGCAATGCACAATACAATATACACACCTCCCTCAAAGAGGAAGGTGTTATCTGCCTGAAATTTTTTTCATCGCACTCACGTTAAAAAGATTCCTCCCTGCGTTCGGAATGACAAGTTTTTGTGCCATTTTCAGATTTGCTCAAAACGATTTCTATGGGTTAAGGGGTATTATACCCTTTTTCGGCTTTTGGGGAAAAGTTTTTTAAAATTTTGAAGGGCTGTGAAGAATAGATGAGCGTTTCATCGTTTCTTCACAGCCCCCTGTGTGCAAAGTTTACTGCGGTATTTTTTTATTGTTGGTCTGCGGTACATACAGCTTTGCCAGTTCATTAACTTCTTTCACAGCGCCTTGATTATCCGTAGGCTGCGAAAACGGGTACAATTCGCTGTAATGCGGGAAATTGTTTTCCAGATGTGTTTCCACCATAGTGGTAGCACCAAAAATATTGCCAAAGATAATATTCATTTCTTCGTTCAGGCGCTCAAGTTCAAACTCATCCGGATTGTTTTCCGTATTATCAAAATACTTCATTCCTGTCACTCCTGTAAAATTCCAGAACTTATTCAGCATCATCCTTCAGCATTTTTTATTATACAGAATTTTTATGGTTTTTCAAGACCTTTCCTGCTTTTTTCCTGTAGAAAATACGCTGAAATTATGGTATAATGCTAACAAAAAGGAGGAAGAAACTGGTATGAACATACTGCATTCAATCCCACAGGAGGACGGCTTTTATATGCCTGCCGAATTTGCTCCCCATGAAGGCTGTATCCTGATTTTTCCGCACCGGCGTGATTCCTGGCAGAACGGCGCTTACGCTGCCCGCAAGGCTTTTGCACAGGTGATTGAACAGATCGCCAAAAGCGAAAAGGTACTTGTCTGCGCCCGCTATGATGACTATGATGCCGCTCGTTTTCTGCTGCCGCCGTGGGTGCGTGTCGTGGAAATGGAATCGGACGATTCCTGGGCAAGAGATGTGGCACCGACCTTTGTTACAAACGGCCACACCATACGGGGGATCGACTGGGGCTTCAATGCCTGGGGCGGTCTGACAGACGGATTATATTTTCCGTGGGACAAAGATAATAAAATGGCACGGAAACTCTGCGACCTGCTCAACGTCGATACCTATGACAAAAGGGATTTCATTTTAGAGGGCGGTTCGATTCACTCGGACGGTGAAGGCACCATTCTGACAACAGAAGCCTGTCTGCTCAGTGAAGGGCGCAACCCTTCCATGACGAAAGAGGAAATTGAAGCCGAACTGAAAAGCTGTCTTGGTGCTGAAAAAGTTCTCTGGCTGCCTTGCGGTATTTATCACGATGAAACGAATGAACACGTTGATAACATCTGCGCCTTTACCGCACCGGGCGAAGTCGTACTGGCATGGACAGACGATATCGACGACCCCCAATATGCTATGTCGAAGCAATGTCTGGACTATCTGAACAGCGTAACCGATGCCAAAGGCCGCCGCATTAAAGTGCATTTATTACCCCTGCCCAAACCCGTTACCATCACCGCCGAAGAATGTGACGGGCTGGACGATATGAACGGTGAACCGACCCGTACCCCCGGTGAACGGTTAGCCGCATCCTATGTCAATTTTTATATTGCCAATCAGCACGTTGTGGTACCGCAGTTCGGCGATGACAACGACTCAAAAGCACTCGATATCCTGCAAACGCTCTTCCCGACCCGTCAGGTTGTCGGCATTTATGCCCGTGATATCCTGATCGGCGGCGGCAATATTCATTGTATCACACAGCAGATTCCCTCTGCGGAATCATAACAACAAGGAGGTCATACCCATGAAAAAAGTAACCGTTGCCGCCATTCAGATGGCGATGCGCTGTAATCCGGAGGATAATATCTTTACGGCGGAAAATCTCGTCCGACAGGCCGCCGCCAACGGCGCTAATGTCATTCTTCTGCCGGAACTGTTTGAAACAAAATATTTCTGTCAGGAAAAAAACTACGGCTATTATAAATTAGCCACTACCGTACAGGAAAATAAAGCGGTACGCCGTTTTTCAGATGTAGCCAAAAGTCTGGGGGTCGTCATTCCGGTCAGCTTCTTTGAGCGTGATAAAAATAACACCTATAATTCCATTGCCATGATCGACGCAGACGGTACCGTTATGGGTGTCTATCGCAAGGCGCATATTCCCGATGACCAGTTCTATCAGGAAAAATTCTATTTCACGCCCGGCGATACCGGTTTCAAGGTATGGCCGACCCGTTTCGGTAATATCGGTGTGGGTATCTGCTGGGATCAGTGGTTTCCGGAAGCCGCCCGTGCGATGGCCTTACAGGGTGCCGATATGCTCCTGTATCCGACCGCTATCGGTTCCGAACCGATTTTAGACGTTGACAGTATGCCGCACTGGCGGCGCTGTATGCAGGGGCACGCCGCCTGCAACATTCTGCCGGTAATAGCCGCCAATCGTGTCGGTACAGAATCCGTCATTCCCTGTGAGGAAAACAACTTCCAGAAATCTTCTCTCTGTTTCTACGGTTCGTCCTTCATCACCGATGAAACCGGCGAAATTCTTGTATCCGCCGACAGAACCTCCGAAACCTTCATCCTTGCTGAGCTTGACCTTTCCGCCGCCTATGATCTCCGCATGAGCTGGGGACTTTTCCGTGACCGCCGCCCCGACCTTTATTGATGTTGGGGCATTGTCCCAAACCCCACAAGGGGCTCTGCCCCTTGACCCCGCTGGGGGAAACCCTTTTTTGAAAAAAAGGGTTATCCCCCATACCCCCTTCCTAAAAAACTTGTGTTTTATACTCATGCAGATATCTGAAAATGGTGGTGCATGGCACAACTTCACACCATAAAAGCAGACCGCATAGCCAACTTGGTTATGCGGTCTGTTGTGTTACGGTATTATTGCTGTTTGGAGAGGTCAACGAGGATATTGACGGTTCTCAGAACGTCATATTTATGAACGCAGGCATCGTTACGGGTATAATCCAATTTATCTTCTGCATCGGATACATATTTTTCAAAGTCATCCGACTTCATCTTCTTCACGATATCCTCACGGGAAATAATCTCCGTTTCATCATCAGAAGTTTCATCCGAAGCCGCCTTGATTTTCGCTGCTTTATCCTGAATCTTGTAACGATAGATCATATACAGCTTGGTGCCGATCTCCTTTGTCACAGCCTTGCCTTCCTCAGCCTCCAGAATAGCCTTATTCAGGTCATCTGTCGACATATCATCCTTGTGCTTGGTTTCGGTGGTTTCCGGAACCGTTTCCACAGAGAAATCAACCTTATACTGTTCGGCCACATCCTTTGCTGTCTTGCCGTCATTATTCAGCATGGCAGCATACTTTCTGAAATTGGTGCTGTACTTTTCTTTCGTAGCCGCATCCACTTCCTTGGATTCTCCGCTGTCGGCATCCGTTGTGGTCAGGTCACAGCTTACATAGTAGTAGGATACATAGTTATCCACAAAATAAGTTTCTACCTCTTTATCCGATACCTCTTGTGTGCCGCCCTTGTCATAGAGCTTTTTAAAGACTTCATCCGACAGCAGCTGCGGCATCAGGTAAGCCTTGCAATAGCTGTCCTCCGATACACCCAGTTTTTCATACATCTCGGAATAATAGTTCTTGTAGAAGTAGGAATAATAGTATTTGCTGGAATTGAAGGTTTCCTCCGATACCTCAGCGCCCAGATCGGCCGCTAACTTATCCAATGTCAGATAACGGATAACCTGTTTCTTCGCATCAGCATAAGCCCAGTCTTTTGCCAGCTGACCGTCAATTTCCTGCTTATTGAAGTCCATGGTTTCAAGGGTGGCATTTTCATCGGTTTCCTTGACCTTCTGCAGGGCATTATTCACACCATCAAAGGTATAGCTGATCCACATACCGCTGGTCAATGACAAATGATCGGTTTTGAAACTCCATTTTGTGTCACCGGTACAGCCGGCAGAACACGCCAACGCTGCCGCCATTGTAACCGCTGCGGCACATTTGAATATATTTTTCATAAAAACAGTCAATCCCTTCAAGTATAAGATTATTGCATACATTTGTCATTATACAACAAAGATTTCAAAAAGTCCATACATTTTTTATCAGCCAACCGGATTTTTGTCAAAATGCCCGAAAAAAAGGAGCATCCTCACGGATACTCCCTTGAAAAACAGATGTTTTTATGATCTTACCACTGAATACCGCCACGCTTATTAAAGTAACAGGTCATACAGCTGGAGAAGAAGATCAGGAAAACAAACAGGACGATACCGGTCAAACCCAGTACCACACCCCATGAGGCAAAAGTACCACGGGGCTTGCCTTCCTTGACATTTTTGTTTCCGATCACCAGCGACATCACAAAACCGCCGGCAGAAAATACCAGTGAAACGATCACCATAATCAAACCGTAAATATAGGTAGCATTACCGCCGACAACGGCGGATACCATCGCCAGACAAAGGCCGATGGCACTGCAGGCACAACCAATAATCGAAATCATTTCTCTGTCGAAGAATTTCGGCTTCGGCGGCTGCATATAGGGCTGATACGGCATCTGCTGCACAGGCTGCTGTGCGGGTTGCTGACCGGCTTGCGGCTGATAAGGATTCTGATTATTCATCGCATTCATTCCTTTCATTAAGAAAATAAAGGCATATTGCTATATCTTTATTTTAGCACAATCAATAACCTCTGTCAATTTCTTTTGTCGAAAAGAAAGTTCTTTTTCCCTTTACGGCAGCCAAAAGAAAGTTGCAGCGTAGGCACACATACGACAGCCGACCAGCATAAAGGAAAGATTACTCATCAGTAAGGCTACCACGCCTGCTATACCAATCGCAATACCTTCCTTTCCCCAGGGACAGCCTCGGGCATGACGCATCTGTCCGCCTGCTATACAACAGCCCAGACCGGCTGCTGACAGTAAAAAAGCCAGTATATCCCATACGATGCCCATCAGACAGGGCGGTATCATCAAAGACGCTGCCGATAACAACAGGCTGACAACAATCAGTCCCAGCCCCACACGATACAGCTTTCTGTCGGTTGTCAATTTGCCGTCACGAACCGGCGGCTGTACCGGCGGTTTTTCCGGCGGCCGATGATGCCGAGGCGGCGCATTATAGATCCTGTCGGGACGATAGCCGTCCCTTTCGGGGTCATACTCCTGATTCTGTTGAAAATTATCATCTGACATGGTTATATTCCTTTCCGGCTGCAAAAGCCTGTTACCGATGCGAATGTTTTTCATTACGCTTCTCGATGTTTCCTGGCAAAAAATCGAAAATATGTGATTGCTATTTTTCAGAAATACTGGTATAATAAAAATATAGGGTTTGCGTGTGGAAATCATCACAAGAAGCAATTTGTGCTGTTTCGCCTACAAAATCGGTCGATGACTCCACACTCCACATTCCACACTTCAGAAAGGCGGTATTGATGATGACGGTTGGTTTCATTGTTATTGCGGTTGTTTTAGCCATGGTGATTCGTGCCAGAAAAGCCGATCAGAATTACACCATTGGCAGCGGTCTGTATAAGGACAGTGACTATAATCTCGAAAAGCAGCGTCATGCTGATGCTTGTGACTATAACTATTACAATGATACGGATAAGCTGAAATAATGCTGTCGTTCTATTGTCCGTCTACCAACACTTGTGCCCTTCTATAAAGGAGTGATTACTATCAAACGCAGGATTGTACTATCGTTATTAACCCTTTGTTTGTGTTGTCTGTTCGGCGTAACGGTTCAGGCCGCCAATCCGGTTATCCCAAAAACCGATTTCGATTATCCGGGGACGGATGTCACGGCTTCTGTGCAAAGCACCTACCGTTCCGGTCGTGCCTTTTTCAAAGACGAGGCCGACATTCTCCCGGCCAGCATGGAAAGAGATGTGTGGGAAAAAATTCAGAGTACCGCTGATTATCTGAATGTGAATATTGCGGTATTCCTCGGCGGCAACTACAGAACCGATCCGGAAACGGAGCAGTTCACCCGTGACGGTACCAATACCATTTTTGGCAGTACCTCCGATACTATGTTTATCTATCTTGATTTCGAGGGCTATTCTCCCGCTTATGATTACATATGGACTTCCAATAATGCACAGACGATCTATCCGGATACCAAAAGGAACAAGATCCTGAATATGATGTACAAATACCTGCCCAAAAGCAGTGAGCCCATCTATTCCGATGACATCAAGCAGGCGCTGCTCAAGGGATTGGACTCCGTAAAAAGTCAGGGTTATGTCAATACCTATGAAAACATTCATAATAATAACTATACGACTCAGAATTCCTCTTCCCGTAAGAAAACCTCCGCCGAAGACATGGCCGCTTTCAAGAATTTTCTGGAAAGCATTCCGAAGCCCGTTGTTATCGGTATCATTGTTGTAATAGTTCTGCTGGTGATTATCAATTCCATCAGAAAGGCTGTCAGACGCCGCACCTCCAACTATACCAGTTCCTATTATAACAACACTTATTCCAATAACAGCTATCCCCCTCCGCCCAGCAGCTATCATCACCACAGCAGACCATTCAGAAGCAGACCTTCCAGATCCAGCCATTCACACCGCAGTTCTTCTTCTCACAGTTCTTCCCATCGTTCCGGCGGTTCCGGCAGTGGACATCACAGATAATACCGGACAGAAAATACCTGTCCGTCCTTTCTAAAAAACGCCCTGTTGATTCTTCAAAAGAATCGGCAGGGCGTTTTGTGTGCTTGCTGTTTTGGCTGATTATTTGGTGACGTGCCGGATCAATCCGCCGTCAGCAATAATTTCCTGAATGAAAGGGGGGAACGGTTCAGCCTGATAGGTTTTACCGGTGGTGATATCGGTAATGACACCGGTATCAAAATCCACTGCCACTTCATCACCGGCCTTGATATCCTTTGCCGCCGCATCACATTCAAGAATCGGCAGACCAATATTGATGGCATTTCTATAGAAAATACGGGCAAAGGTAGAGGCGATGACACAGCTGATACCCGATGCCTTAATCGCAATCGGAGCGTGTTCTCTGGAAGAACCACAGCCGAAATTCTTTTCCGCTACCATGATATCGCCGGTCTTGACGTTTTTGGTAAAATTGATGTCGATATCCTCCATGCAGTGCTGCGCCAGTTCCTGATGCGAACTGGTATTCAGATATCTTGCCGGAATGATAACATCCGTATCGACGTTATCACCGTATTTATGGACAATTCCTTGTGCTTTCATAAGTATAAACTCCTTTCAACTGTGAAATGCAGAAAGTGGCGCCATGCCGCTTTCACATTGTTTTGTTCGGGGACACTCATTGTACATTGCACATTGTACATTGCACATTGATTAAAGTTTACGGGGGTCGGTGATATAGCCTGTCACAGCGCTGGCGGCGGCGACAGCAGGGCTGGCAAGGTAAACCTCGGATTCCACATGACCCATACGGCCGACAAAGTTACGGTTGGTCGTGGAAATGGCTCTCTCACCCTTTGCTAAAATACCCATATGACCGCCCAGACAGGGACCGCAGGTCGGTGTTGATACAACCGCACCGGCTTCAATGAAAATATCCATCAGACCTTCATGCATAGCCTGCAGATAGACACTCTGGGTACTCGGGATAATAATACAGCGCACACCCTTTGCTACCTTGCGGCCACGCAGAATATCTGCGGCGGCTCTCAGGTCGGAAATACGGCCGTTTGTACAGGAACCGATAACAGCCTGATCTATTCTGACTTCCTCGGCACCGATCTCATCCACGGTACGGGCATTTTCGGGCAGATGCGGAAAAGCAACCGTCGGAACCAATGCTGACAGGTCAATGGTGTATTCCTCATCGTATTCCGCATCCTCATCGGCGGTATATTCTACCGGCGTACCCTGAAAACGATCCTTGATATAAGCACGGGTAATATCATCCACCGGAAAAATACCGTTTTTGGCACCGGCTTCAATTGCCATATTCGCAATACACAGTCTGTCATCAATGGAAAGGTACTGCAAACCGTCACCGAAGAATTCCATTGAACGATAGAGCGCACCGTCTACGCCGATTTTTCCGATAATATGCAGGATAATATCCTTGCCGCTGATACAGGATGCCGGCTTATTGATAAGATTGAACTTAATGGCGGACGGCACCTTGAACCATGTCTTGCCGCTGATCATACCGGCGGCCATATCGGTAGAACCGACACCCGTTGAAAATGCACCCAAAGCGCCATAAGTACAGGTATGAGAATCCGCACCAATACAAAGTGTACCGGGACCTACCAGACCTTTTTCGGGCAGAAGCGAATGTTCAATACCCATTTGTCCTACATCGAAGAAGTTGAGGATATCGTACTGATTCGCAAATTCACGCACCTGCTTGCACTGTTCCGCCGCTTTGATATCCTTATTCGGCGTAAAGTGATCCATGACCATTGCAATTTTTGTTCTGTCAAAGACAGCATTTGCCTTGCTGTCATGGAACACGTTAATCGCAACGGGTGAAGTAATATCGTTGCCCAGTACCATATCGAGTTTTGCTTCGATGAGCTGTCCTGCCTTGACCGATGCCAGTCCGGCGTGTGCGGCCAAAATTTTCTGTGACATTGTCATTCCCATAGAATAGACCTCCTCTGATTTTCTTTCCTCCTGCGGTTTTTACGAAAGAACACCTTCACGTCCCTTTCAACCATCAGTTATCCTCTATTATAACGAATTTTCTCCCCATAATCAAGCCTAACATTTTTCGGGTTCGATATTTCCGAAAATATCTTATCAGACACAATCCGTCAGGTAGGAAAATATTTTGCCGGATACCGCTAAAAAACACATTTATTCAGAGACAGATGACAGCATCCGCCCATTTCTCTCCCAGCCGTTTCGACAAGGTACTCTTGTCTATTGATATTACCTATAAATAATCTTTTATAATAAGTGTCAAGTTTGTACTTTTAGATGTTGTTTTTTTGGGGAAAATCCTTTATACTGATAGTAGCTGTATATGTAATCGTATGGAAAGAAGGACATGAATGAGCAGAAGAACATCCTTTGGTTACAGCACCTATGGTTCCCGTTCCTATCATGCGGGCGGCTATCACAGAAAGCGTAACCGTCACGGTAAAATGAGGATTCTTATCTTAACGCCGGTAATATGTCTGACAGTAGCCGGTGCCGCTTTTTCCCTGTGGTATTTTGTACTAAGAAACAATAGTCAGCCCTATCAGTCCACCGAATCATCCGTTGTGTCGGAAATTTCCTCGCCCGTCAGCGAACCTTCCGCCGAAGTCTCTGCGCAGAGCCGTCCCGAAAGCTCCGCCCAGGTTTCCGCCCCTCGTCCGGATATTCAAGGCTATCAGGATGGCAATGTATTTATGTATGACCGCTGTGGATATGAGCTGTTCTATGGTACGGATGAATCTGCCGCCGCTTATGCCGCCGCTGTTTCCGCCGTAAAAAAAGGACTGGGCAAGGATGTCAATGTGTACAATATGGTCGTACCCAATCATGCCGCTTTCGGTCTGCCGGAAAAATATCTCCGCAATATGAACGATGAAAAAGCCAATATCCGCACTATCTATCATTCCTATTCCGAGGATATCATCCCGATTGACGTTTTTGACGCTGAGGAAAAGCACAAAGAGGAATACACCTATTTTCACACAGACCATAACTGGACGGCCTTAGGCGCTTATTATGCGTATCAGGAATTCTGCAAAACAGCTAAAACCAACGCCATTGATCTTTCGACACTGACGAAAGGCAGTATCCCGTCTTTCAAAGGTTCCTTGTTCGTGGCTACACAGACAGATGATAATGCCAAAGGCAATAAGGAACTGCTTAACAATCCCGATACCGTCATTTATTACCATATGCCCTGTATCGAAAATTGCACCCTGCTCGAAAACGGAAAACAGTCCGAACAGGATGTTCCGCTGATTGCTTCCTTTGCGGAAGGTTCCAATGCCTACAGTGCCTTTATCTGGGGCAACAATCCTTATATGCGTGTCAAAACCACTCAAAAAACAGGCAAAAAACTCTGTATTATCAAGGATTCCTACGGCTGTGCCTTTGCCCCGTTTGTTACGGCCAATTTCGATGAAGTATTCATTGTTGACCCCAGCTATTATGAAGGAAACGTACTGGATTATCTCAAAAAGAACAAATACACCGATGTATTAGTCATCAACAGCATTATGACCGCCAATACAGCGTTCAGGGTGTCAGATATTCTGTCCATCCTGCCGCAATAATACCGACTCAGGAGGTGTGCCGGAATGCTCGGTAAAAATGTAAAAATCGAAATTTTCGGCACATTAGCCGAAAACAGCCTGTATTCAGGCTTTATCATCAGCCGTTCCCATACCGATACTCGTTCCGTTTATATTATGACCAACCGAGGTACCCTCAGTGGTTCGCTCGATTGTATCATCATCGCCATTGCTTCCTCACAGAACCGCTCTCAGACACGGCTGATTGCCGCTCCCGTCACGGAAATTTTTTATGAGCCGGAAATACGTTTCCGACTGGCAAAAATGTCCGTTCATTTTGATAAGCTCATCTGTATGTATGAAAAGTCCTGCGGCGCTGTTGTTTACCGCCGTACCCTGCGGGACGGCATCAAGATTCTGCTGGTCAAAAATCATAACGGCAAGTGCTGGACATTCCCTAAGGGTCATGTCGAACTGAACGAATCCGAAACACAGACTGCCCTGCGTGAAATCAAAGAAGAAACGGGACTCAGCGTGACACTGGAACCGAATTTCCGTCAGACAAGCCTGTACCGTCCTTTCGGCAAGATCAAGAAATATGTTGTGTTCTTTCTGGCACGAGCCAATGAAGCGGCGGTGAATATGCAGCCCAGCGAGATAGATTATTACTTATGGGTATCCATTGATGATGCGATGCGGCTTTGTTCCCACGAAAACGATACCAAGATACTGACCGAAGTACGCAAGCGCCTCTGCGGCAATACACCCCCCATCATACATAACAACAAAAAACGAGCTTATGTGTAAATCAATGTACAATGTGCAATGTGCAATGTACAATGTACAATTGCGATGCTTGATTTTGAAACAACATAACTTCCGTACCGCACCAATACCATGTGCCATGAATGACACATGGTATTGGTGCGGTGCTTTTTGTGTTGGACTTGAAGTCCCGCATTGTCCCACACCGCCATAACATTGCACATTTCAGTGAAGGATGCTTTACTAATGGAAAAGGGTGTGCTACAATAAGGGAGTAGGCAATATAATAAAACCATGCCAATAAGTAAGGGGATAATAGTATGAAACTCGAACAATTACTGTCAAAAATCCGCTATGAGGTATCGTCCGGCGATACCGATATTGACATTACCGATGTCATATACGATTCCCGCAAGGTATGCAAGAATTGTGTATTTGTCTGTCTGGCAGGCGCTAATACGGACGGTCATCAGTACGCACAGGCCGCTGTTGATGCCGGTGCGGCGGCTGTCGTTGTCAGCAAGGATATCGAGTGTACCGGTGCGGCGGTGATTAAAGTCACCGATACCCGTGAGGCACTCGCTTTTATGAGCGCCGCTTACTTCGGTTATCCGTCCGATACACTCAAAACGATTGCTGTCACCGGCACCAAAGGCAAAACTACCACTGCCTGTATGATTCGCAGTATCTTAGAAAAGGGCGGTCTGAAAACCGGCGTGATCGGTACCCTCGGCATTATCATCGGTGATACCATTACCAAAACCGCCAACACTACCCCCGAATCCTACGAAATACAAAAAGCGATGCGCCGTATGATTGATGAGGGATGTCAGTGTGTTGTCATGGAAGCCTCCTCTCTTGGTCTGAAATGGCACAGAACCGACGGTTTTACCTTCGATTACGGTCTGTTTACTAATCTTTCCCATGACCACATCGGCGGTGTGGAACACGCTGACATGGAAGAATACATTCAATGCAAGGCGATGCTGTTCCGTCAGTGCCGCACCGGTATTCTTAACATTGACGATGCCGCCTATCCGAGAATGTTGGAAAATCATACCTGTACGGTGGAAACCTTCGGCTTCTCCGAAAATGCCGAACTCAAAGCCTCTGACAGTCATTTAGTTTCGCAGGCCGGTTATCTCGGTGTCGGCTTTACTGTCAGCGGTGCGCTGTCAATGCAGGTAAAGGCGGATATTCCGGGTAAATTCAACGCTTATAACGCTCTGGCCGCTATTGCTGTCTGCCGTCATTTCCCCGTCACACAGCAAAATATCCTCGACGGTCTGAACGAAGTCAAGGTCAAAGGTCGTGTCGAACCCGTCAATGTTCCCGGCCACTATACCCTTCTGATTGATTACGCCCACAATGCCATCAGCATGGAAAATATCCTCACCACTTTACGGGAATATCAGCCCAAACGACTCATTACCCTGTTCGGTGCCGGCGGTAACCGTCCCCGTGACCGCCGTTTTGAAATGGGCGAGGTATCCGGCCGCCTTTCTGACCTGTCTGTTATTACCGAGGATAATTCCCGTTTTGAAAACGTCATGGATATTATCGAGGACATCAAAACCGGATTGCACAAGACCAACGGAAATTACATTGTCATTCCTGACCGTACCGATGCCATCCGCTACTGTATCGAAAATGCACAGGACGGCGATATTATCGTCTTAGCCGGCAAAGGACATGAAGATTATCAGGACAAGAACGGCGTTAAAACTCATTATGACGAGCGTGAAGTCATCGATTCAATAATTCATAATTCATAATGCATAATGAATTTTAACAATCCGACCCAATATTCAAGCTATAAATGAGCAAATTTGAAAATTGCACAAAAACAAGAACCCCTCCGCCTCGCTAACGCTCGGCACCTCCCCTGAAGGGGAGGCAGGAAACG
>ONYQ01000081.1 GCA_900322145.1 uncultured Eubacteriales bacterium | reverse complement strand
GGTATCTCGGCATGGGCATCCAGCCGCAGGATAACCTCTCCCATAGCCGCCCGTATGGCGGTATTCCAGCCAGCCGCCTGACTCCGGTTCGGATTATCCAATACCTGTATCGACAGATATTCTTCCCGATGTGCTGCCGCAAAATGCTCGAAAAGGCTTTTGGTTGCATCGGAAGAAGCACTGTCTACTAAAACCAATTCTGTTTCCGCTTTCGGATAAGTTTGTGAAGCGATTTGTTCCAGTAATCTGTTGAGCGTATGCTCTTCATTATAGGCAATCATGCAAAGTGAAACCGTCATATATCCCATCCCTATCCCTATATGTACTCTGTATTATTATAGTTTTTTATCGTCTCTTTGTCAACGTTGCGCAACCAGAATGAACCCGTTTTTTTCAGCTCAATGATGATTCCTCTTTGAAGTAAGCAATAAAAGCCGCCACGCTATTTCACTGCTGTGCGTGGAGGGAAACAAATGGTTGTTTTTTGATGGAGGGGTTTGTGCAGTCTGACGAAAGCGTTAGAATTTGCTCATTTTATAGTATAGGAAATACAACAGCCCCCGACTTTGTGTCGGGAGCTGTTTTTTTGTATCATGCGGATACCAGACGGCAAGACAGTTCCGCTGATGGGTGTCTGATGATTACTTTTCCGTACAAAATTCTACGGTCTTGCCTTCGAGTATCATATTGGTCGTTCTTACGGCACACATTTTGCCGCACATCGAACAGGTATGTCTGTCAGCCGGCGGCGTACTTTCAAAGTATGCCCTTGCTTTTTCGGGGTCTACCGCCACTTTGAACATTTCTTCCCAGTCAACCTTGTGACGGGCTTCTGCCATAGCATTATCCTGCTCTCTCGCATGGGGAACGCCTTTGGCAATATCGGCGGCATGAGCCGCAATACGGCTGGCAATAATGCCTTCCTTAACGTCATTCAGATCAGGCAGTCTCAGATGCTCTGCCGGAGTCACATAACACAGGAAATCCGCACCGCTGGCCGCCGCAATAGCTCCGCCGATAGCCGAAGTAATATGATCGTAACCGGGAAAGATATCCGTTACCAGCGGTCCCAGTACATAGAACGGTGCATTGTGACAGATACGCTTTTGCAGTGTCATATTGGCGGCGATTTCGTTCATCGCCATGTGTCCGGGGCCTTCTACCATGACCTGTACATTTCTTTCCCACGCTCTTTCGGTGAGTGCGCCCAGCTCGATCAGTTCGGAAATCTGTCCGGCATCGGTTGCATCGTCAATACAGCCGGGGCGCAAAGCATCGCCCAGACTGATGGTAACATCGAATTCCTCTAAAATATCCAATACCTTGTCATAGTATTCGTAGAAAGGATTTTCGTTGCCGGTCATCATCATCCATGCAAACAGCAGGGAACCGCCACGGGAAACAATATTCATTTTTCTTTTGTCACGCATAAAGGCTTCAACCGCTCTGCGGTTAATGCCGGCATGAATCGTCATGAAATCCACGCCTTCTTCCGCATGGGCACGGACAACCCGCAGGAAATCCTCGGCGGTGATTTCCAGCAAATCCTTTTCCAGATAACCAATGGCATCATACATCGGAACGGTACCGATCATGGCCGGAGATTTAGCGATCAGTTCCCGACGGAACGTGTTGGTCTTGCCGTAATTGCTCAAGTCCATAATGGCTTCGGCACCGAATTTCAAAGCCATGTCAACCTTCTGCATTTCAACGTCATAGTTTTTGCAGTCGCCGGAGATACCCAGATTGACATTGATTTTTGTCCGCAGACCGGCACCGATACCTTCCGGAGAAATAGAAGTATGGTGAATGTTGCAGGGAATCGCCACTTCACCCTTGGCAACAGAGGCCATGATTTTTTCCGGCGTGGTATATTCCTTTTCGGCAACGATTTTCATTTCAGGGGTAATGATTCCCTTTTTGGCGGCTTCCATTTGTGTTTTGTAATTTCTCATCATGCAGATTTCCTTTCAAACGTATTCATTTTTGAACTGACCCCGATAGTCAAACCCGTGATCCATCGGGCCGGAGCCTTTTCCTAAATTCAGCATAGCGCCCAATGCACCCGAAATATATGCTTTCGCTTTCCGGACGGCTTCTTCAATCGGATACCCCTTCGCTAAATTAGCGGCGATCGCAGAGGAAAGGGTACAGCCCGTACCGTGTGTATTGGGATTGTCAATGCGTTTTCCTTCAAAGGTGGTCAATATCCCGTCACGGCAGAGAATATCCGTAGCGTCATGAATGCTGTGACCGCCCTTTACCAATACCGCAGCACCATAACGTCTGCCGATGATTTCGGCCGCTTCGGCCATACTGTCACGGTCGGTAATTTTCATATCGGCCAGCACTTCTGCTTCGGGAATATTCGGCGTGATGACGACTGCTAACGGCAGGAGAGATTGCTTCAAGGTCTGTACCGCCTCGTCTGCAATGAGTCTTGCACCGCTGGTGGCAACCATCACGGGATCCACAACAATATTGTCTGCCCGATAGAAGGTCAATCTTTCGGCAATCGTTTCTATCAGCGCCGCAGAGGATACCATTCCGATTTTAACGGCATCGGGCGGAATATCTTCAAAAACGGCATCTATCTGATGTCGGAGAAATTCCGGTGAAACCTCCTCAATGGCTCGCACCCCTGTAGTATTCTGTGCGGTGAGCGCAGTAATGGCGCTCATGGCATACACACCGTTCAGGGTAATCGTTTTAATATCTGCTTGAATACCGGCGCCTCCGCAGGAGTCACTTCCTGCGATTGATAATGCTGTTTTCATAAATAACTCCTTTCTCTTAAAAACGCATTATTTTTCTATAGCGACTAAAAGTGGTGTCCCCGATTGGCCGCTTTTGTTCCGGAGTGTCAGAACAGCGCCAAGTCTTTGGCGGCTTGTTTCAGCTCTGCGGCGGCCTGCAGGGGATTTTGCGCCTTCATGATGGCAGAAACCGCACAGATACCGGCAATGCCGGTGTTTTTCAATACATGGATATTATCCTTATTCAGTCCGCCGATGGCATTGACCGGTATCGGCACGGCCTGACAGATGGCTCTGAGTGTATCCACCGAGGTCAGGATGGTTTTTACTTTTGTGGTGGTAGGATAGATAGCGCCTACACCCAGATAATCTGCGCCCATGCGGAAGGCTTCCTGTGCCTGCTCCACGGTTTTGGTCGTGGCACCGATAATCATGTCTTTACCGGCGATTCTGCGGGCGGCTTCTACCGGCAGATCGCTCTGTCCGAGGTGGACACCTTCTGCACCGATGGCCATAGCCACATCCAGCCGGTCATCAATAATCAGCGGTACATCATATTTTCGGGCAATGGCATGAACCTTTTCCGCTAACTTCATATATTGCCGTGCGGAATCGGTTTTTTCTCTTAACTGAAGGATAGACACACCGCCCTGCAGTGCCAGCTCTACCCGACGGAGAAATTCCTCTTCATCACAAAAGGTACTGTCGGTAATAAAATACAGACTGGTATCCAACTGTTTCATCTGTCAGCGCTCCTTTATACATAAAGATAATCGTTCAGTACGGGCTGTAAACCTTCTTGTGACATATCCTGATACATTTTGTCAAAGCTCCGGTCATCGCTGATTTCAAACTGCTCGTCACCTTCCGCACTGTCCGACTCCTTTCCGGTATATTTGCTTTCATGGTCGCCGATACCCGTAGAAACGCCTGCCGAAATTTTCGTGGCGGCGATTTTCACGATACCATTCCGGAAACTTTCGCTTTCCCGTGAAGAAACGGTAATGCCCACAAACGGCAGGAAAATGCGATAAGCGCAAAGCACCTGACAAAGCTGTGTTTCATGTACATCCAACGGGTTGATTTTATCGTTATTGATAATCGGGCGCAGTCGGGGACACGAAAGGGACATTTCTGCATGAGGGTATTTTCTCTGAAGATAATAAACGTGCAGAGCGCTGGCAAGGGCATCTTTGCGGAAATCCGAAAGACCGAGCAAGGCGGAAAAGGCAACGCCCCGCATACCGCCTCTTAACGCCCGTTCCTGTGCATCAAAGCGGTACGGCCATACCCGTTTATGCCCCAATAAATGGAGCGTTTCGTATTTATCGGTATCATAGGTTTCCTGAAAGACCGTGACATAATCCGCACCGCATTCATGCAGATAGCGGTATTCATCGGTATTCACCGGATAAATTTCCAGCCCTACCATGCGGAAATATTTCCGTGCCAGCTTACACGCTTCACCGATATATTCTACACTGCTTTTCGACCGGCTTTCCCCCGTCAGGATGAGAATTTCCTCCATACCGGAATCGGCGATAACCTTCATTTCCTTGTCGATCTGTTCCATATTGAGTTTCATGCGCCGTATATCGTTATAGCAGTTAAAACCGCAGTATACGCAGTAGTTTTCGCAGTAATTGGCAATATACAGCGGCGTGAAAAGATACACGGTATTACCGAAATGTTTGCCGGTTTCGGTTCTCGCTCGCTGTGCCATGCGTTCAAGATAGGGTTCCGCCGCCGGAGAAAGCAGTGCTTTGAAATCCTCCATCGTGCAGGTTTCATGTTCCAGAGCCGCTAAAACGTCACGGGCGGTATACTGCGTATAATCATACGCTTTGACCTGTGACATCACTTTTTCGCAGATATCCGACTCGATGATTTCCATACCTTCCATATATTTCATGTGATCGGTACGGCAAGAAGGGTCGTTTTCCAGACGGTGTTTTTTTTCAAGAGCCGCCGCCGACAGCTTTTGGCTGTCAACAAAAAAACTGTTTTCCATACTGTGACACCTCAGTTTCTCAGGAATCCCGTCAGCGGGTCAGAAGCGGAAGCCCCTCTCGTCAGTACCCGTCCGGGCTTGGCAAGATAAGCATTCCGGCCGGCTTCAATAGCTGACTTGAAGGCGGCGGCCATCAACGGCAGATCACCGGCGGTCGCTAAGGCCGTATTGGCCATGATTGCCGCCGCACCCATTTCCATCGCTTCACAAGCCTGAGAAGGTCTGCCGATACCGGCATCCACAATAATGGGCAGTTCAATTTCGTCAATCAATATCTGGATAAATTCTTTCGTAGCCAATCCCTTATTGGAACCAATCGGAGAAGCCAGCGGCATGACCGCACTGGCACCGGCATCGACAAGCGCTCTGGCCGCATACAAATCGGGGTACATATACGGCAGGACCACAAAGCCCTCTTTGGCGAGAATTTCCGTTGCTTTGACGGTTTCGTTATTGTCGGGGAGAAGATATTTGCTGTCACGCATGATTTCCACCTTGACAAAATCACCGCACCCTAATTCTCTGGCTAATCTGGCAATACGCACCGCTTCTTCGGCATTTCTGGCACCGGACGTATTCGGCAATAAGGTGACCCCTTCGGGAATATAGTCAAGGATATTTTCATGTTCTTTGGTATTAGCTCTGCGAACCGCCAGTGTAATAATTTCTGCACCGGCATCACGGACAGCCGCTTCAATCAGTGACAGCGAATATTTTCCCGAACCTAAAATAAAGCGGGAGGAAAATTCTTTTCCGCCTAAAATCAGTTTATCTTCCTTTTTCATAACTTTATCACTCTTTCCGTGGTATTATTTTACAAAGCCATGCTCTGTAGCCGCCTGTCAGGTCGGCTACTTCATAGTCATTATCCGATAACAGCTCTGCGATTTCTGCGCTGTAATCGCCTTTCTGACAGAACAGCACAATCCGTTTATCCTTCGGCAGGGTATACAGCTTTTCGATGGCTTCCATCGGAATATTCACGGCTCCCGTCAATGTGCCGAATGAAAATACCGTCCTGTCACGCAGATCAACCAGAATATCATTATCCTGCGGATGATAATCCGTGATAGGAATTTTCTGTATCAAATCCGTTCACCGCCTTTCTGACAGGAAAGCACCTGATAATCCTGCCTGTTATCGGCAAGGGAATGGATGGTGGGCGCATTGCCGCATACCGCACATTCGGGGGCGGCATGGGATATGGAATGTACCCGCACATTCATGGTCAGTCCGTCAAAGGTGAGTATCTTTCCGCACAGCAAATCGCCGGCACCGGTCAGATATTTCACAGCTTCCAATGCCTGAATACTGCCCAGTACTCCCACAGCCGCCCCCAATACACCGACATCCTTACAGGTGACGGCATCATGAGGCACGTCCCCCATCAGACAGCGCAGACACGGTCCTTTGCCCGGCACATACGTCATCGCCTGTCCTTCAAAACGCACTACGCCTGCATGAACATAGGGTTTTCGGGCAAGTACACAGGCATCGTTAATCAGGAATTTTGTTTCAAAACGGTCGGTACAGTCCAGAATGAAATCATACTCCGTGATAATTTCCATGATATTATCCGGCGTGAGCGGAACATCATACCGCTTTACCATACAATCGGGATTGAGTGCTTTTACCGCATTTTCAGCCGAAAGCGTTTTCGGTGTGCCGATAGCTTCGGTGGTATGAATGATCTGTCTTTGCAGATTAGAAGCATCCACTGCATCAAAATCGGCAATCCCCAGCGTTCCGATACCGGCCGCCGCCAGATACAGGATCGCCGGTGAACCGAGTCCCCCCGCACCGATGACCAGCACCTTTGCGGCAAGCAGTTTTTTCTGACCGCCGATACCGATTTCTTTCAGCGCAAAATGCCGTACATAGCGTTTTGCCTGCTGTTCATTGAGTGCCATTTCAGCCGCCTCCTACAAAGCCGACAATTTCCACGGTATCTCCGTCCTGAAAAACCGTTGCGGCATACTGAGATTTGGGTATAATGTCGCCGTTGATTTCTACAGCAATCCGTGTGCGGTTATAATTCGTCTGTGAAAGGTATTCTTCCACCGTTTTTCCTGCCGTATCGACAGCCGTTCCGTTAATCGTAACCATTTTCTTTCCTCCTGTCCAAAAAAATAGGAAGTCCCTGATTCGGAACTTCCTTGTGGTAGTCAGTTATTTTCCCTACGTTGGCATTATCCAAATCAGGTTACGGGTCGAAGGGCACACCTTCCTCTCAGCCTTTCTGCAGGCTCCCCACATTTAATAGTATATATTCTAACATATCACCATTATTTTGTCAAGTTTTATGTAAAAATACCGGCGGCGTTTTTGTCTGACACATTTCATTAAATTCCGGTGTTTTTTACAAAAAGCCAAAAAAGTGATCGACATTCTTGATTTTTGTGTATATACTGTAAGTAATTATCAACAACTAAAGGAGAATTTTTCAAATGAAAGGAAAATTATTAAGAAAGCTGTGTGCCATATCGCTGTCGGCTCTGATGGTCGGCAGAGCCGGACTGGCTGAAGTCGGTTCGTTTGCCTTTGCGTCATTGTCTGTTAGTGCGGCGGAAACCACCGAAGCAACTCCAGAAAGCAGTTTTGTATACGCAGTTAATGAGGATGGTACTGTCCGCATTACCAAATTCAACGGCACTGATGGCGGAAAGAGCGTGACGAGTATCGGAAGTTATGCGTTTTCCGACTGTACCAGCCTTGAATCTGTCACGATCGGCAACAGCGTGACGAGTATCGAAAGTTGTGCGTTCGAGGACTGCACAAGCCTGACCTCTGTCACGATACCGGACAGCGTAACGAGTATCGGGTGGGGTGCGTTTTACGGTTGCGAAAGCCTTACCATTCGTGGCAAAAGCGGCAGCTATGCGGAAACTTATGCGAAGGATGAGAACATTCCCTTCAAGGCAATCACTTTCCCTGTTACAAATAAATCTTCACTTTCCGCAGACAGTGTTATTCTCGGTAAAAGTATCACTGTGAACTGTGCTGCTAAAGAAGGCACTGCACCTTATACCTATGCTGTCTACTACCGCAAGGCAGGTACTGAAAAATGGACAGCCGCACAGGGCTACAAAGAAAATGCGCAGGTTAAAATCACGCCCAAAGCGGCAGCAGACTACGAAATCAGAGTATTTGTCAAAGATGCTTCCGGCAAAACCGCCAGAAAGGATTTCACGCTCGCTGTAAAGAAGCCTTTCGCCAACACATCGAAGCTCAACCTCGACACTATCAAACTCGGTGAAAAAGTGAAAGTCCGCTGTTTTGCCCAGAACGGTGAACAGCCCTATAAGTTCTCTGTCATGTATAAGAAATCCACTGCTCAGAAGTGGGTGGTACTGGCATCGAACAGCACAAACAACATTTTTGTCATGAAGCCCGGTGCTGCTGTCAAGTACGACGTGCTCGTAACAGCAAAATCCCCTGACGGTCAGACTGCAAAGAAAACACTGACATTCACCGTCACCAAATAAACAAAATACTTCTCGCTCATAACGCCCCATCGTCGGATTGTCTGACGGTGGGGCGTTATCATTTTACCTGAATAAGCTGGAGCATCCTGTCTTTTTTTCCTTCTGAGATACGACCGGAAATTATTCTAAAGAAGAAAGAAAAAGTAATAACTATAAATGAGCAGATTTCTAATGCTTTCGTCAGACTGCACAAACCATTCCGTCAAAAATCAACCATTTTAATGGTTGATTTCCCCTAATCTTGCATAATTGTAAAAATTTTCTACCTGAGCGGTTGGAAACCAAATATAAATGAGTTATGCTTGTAAAATCTTTGTCATTCCGAACGAAGTGAGGAATCTTGCAAAGATTCTTCGTCGCTTTCGCTCCTCAGAATGACAAGTTGATTGTTATTTTACCGTTTATGACTCTTTTTCGCCAAAACAATTTTCAACCGCTCAGGTAGAAAAATTTCTGTAGTCTGTTTGATATGTCTGAAATTTTTTCAGATCATTATTTTCGGAAAATCTTCAACTTCCGTTTTTATGGTGAGCGGAGCGATTTTGACTTTTGCCCGATTTTTGAAAATTGGCAGAAGTTGGTCTGGGGTGTGG
>ONYQ01000149.1 GCA_900322145.1 uncultured Eubacteriales bacterium | reverse complement strand
TGCAGATCGTTCTGACCATGCACTGATTCAGGCTGGTATTGACAATATCGCCGATGGGTACTTTGGGACCGGACTTTTTGCGGATTTCACGGATACGGTCATAAATAACGATGGTATCATTCAGAGAGTAACCGAGAATCATCAGGACAACGGCGATAAAGTTATCGTTGAGCGGCATCCGGAACACGACAAATACGAAATACACGATAATCAGGTCATGGATGAGCGCAACAACCGCCATGACACCGGCGGAAAGACCGCCGATTTTCTTAAAGCGCAGGGCTACATAGAAAATCATCAGTACGGCGGCCAGAATAACGGCGGCCAGACACTTGAAGAAGAAGTTCGTACCTTTGGAAGCATCTACTGAGGAAGAAGAAGCTTCTTTGAAGCTGCTGTCGGGATAAGCCTTGACAAGTGCCTCTGTGATACTGGTTTTGTCCTCAACGGCAACGGCTTTATTGCCGGTGAACTGCAGTGTTACGATTTTGTCGTTATTGTCCTGAGAGGATTTAGCGAGGTTCTCACTGAAGGAGTAGTCGATTTTGTCGTTTTTCAGGGCATCGGATTCCTTGATGGTATCATCAATCGTTTTCTGGATATCGCTGTTGGCGACATCACCGCTGTAGCTGTACTTGATGATGGTACCGCCGGTGAACTGGATATCAACCAGTGTGGGGAATACAAAAATATTCAATACCAGGCAGACCAGCATAATGCCGAGAGAGCAGGCAAAGAAAATCTTTGTTTTTTTGACAAAGTCTATATGGAATGTCTGTCTCATGATGCTTTCTTACCTCCATACAGTCTTTTATTTCTCAGGAACTTCAAGCCTGAAATGGATTTGAGCATCAGACGGGAAGCGCCAACGCCCATAATGAAGTTTGCGATAACACCGACCAGCAGGGTATAGCCGAAAGCATAGATCAGACCGGTGGTGGATACGCCGAAGATAGCCGAGAAGATATTGGCAGGGCCGAATACCAGAATAAGGATAATGGCTACGATAATAACGGTGATGTTACCATCGAAAATAGCGGAGAAGCTGCCCTTTGTACCGTTGCGGATACAGCCGTCAAGTGTTTTGCCCGTCCACAGTTCATCCTTGATTCTTTCAGCGGTGATGATATTCGCATCAACGCCCATACCGATGGAGAGAATCAGACCTGCAATACCGGGAATGGTCATGGTGAAGCTGGGGAATACAGTGAAGTAACCGGAAATTGCCATGATCGAAATCGCCATCTGACCGAGCAGAGCAATAAAGGCAACAAAGCCGGGCAGTCTGTACATGATGAGCATGAACAAGAAGATCAGGCACATAGCGGTAATGGCGGCATAGCCCATAGCGGTCAGAGCGGAATTACCCAAAGAGGGGCTGATGGTGCTGTAGCTTTCTACCTTCAGACCGAAAGGAAGCGCACCGGCGTTAATGGTATTGGCGAGTTTGGCAGCGCTGGCAGCATCAAAGCTGCCGCTGATGATCGCTGTACCGTCGGTGATGACAGCATTAACGGTCGGAGCAGACACACATTCCTCATCCATCCAGATAGAAATCGTTTGTTTCAGATATTTTTCTGTACCTTCTGCAAACTTGGTGCGGCCTTCGTCGTTGAGTTCGAGTACAACAACGTGTTCATGTGTACCGTCAGAGCCGGTCTGATAGTTGCTGTAGGCACGTTTAACGTCTTTACCTTCAATGATGGTTTCGCCGTCAGCAGAAGAACCGCCCCGGAAGGTCAGTTTAGCAGTAGCGGACAATTCTTTGATAGCCGTATCGGGATCATAATCCTTTTCATCCGATTTCCAGGGGAAACGGATCGTGATACGATCGTTGCTGTAGTCGGGATAGACTTCATAGTCCGTGACGTTCTGAGCGACCAGACGAAGCTCTAAGATTGCCTTGACGGATTCCATCTCATCGTCTGTTGCGTCTTTTCCATCGGGTGCGAAGACAGCTTCCACACCGCCGTTGATGTCGATGCCCCATCGAATATCGTTAATACCCTTGATGTAGGTGATCTTGAAATCACCGTTCTCGCCGTAAATACCGAAGATAGAGGTATAGGCGAGTGCGAGAATAATAACAAATACGATGAAGAACACCGGTTTGCCAATTCGTTTCATACGGTATCCTCCAATGTTGTTCTATTGTGTCCGGATGACGGAACAGGGGAGAGTGTCCGGTACAGCAATCTTCTTATCTGCCCGACATACAGACATATCGAATACAATTATATATTTTTTGTCTATAAAAGTCAAATGATTTTTGAAAATTATCGGGAAAAATCGTAAGATGCCCCCTTTACTTTGTGGATGGCGTCTGATAAAATACAGGTATTCAGCGAGATATTCTGTGCCTCTCTGCTGACCGGATGTTCCGGCAACGGCGGAAAAACGGAAAGTTCCTCAAAGCCGTCAGCGGGGCATTCGTCAGCGCCGTCAGCCGTTTCTGAAAAGGTCTCCGAAGCGGTTTCCGAAGACCTGTCGTGGATGGACAACTGCTATAAGGCGGTTATCAAGCCGGAACAAGCGAATGTTACCCTCACGGAAGAACAGTACAGCAAGACCAAAGAGGTTATGGAAAAGCGTCTGAAGATACGGGGCGCTGAAAACTATAAGATTGACACGGAAAATAACACGGTGACGGTGTATTATACCACGAAAGACAATGATAAAAATATAGCGGATGAACTGTGCTATGATCTGTGTCTGGATATAACATTCCGTGGCGGTGTTTCGTCCCATCCGGAGGAACTGCCGGAAATCTTTACGGCGGATGATATTGAAAAAGCCGAAAGCGGAGAGCAGGAGATGGACGGAGAGAAAGAGTACACGGTTACGGTGACAATGAATGAAGCCGGTAAGGAAAAGCTGACAAAAGCGACAGAAACTTATCTTAACAAAGAGGTTACCGTGTGGATGGACAAAGACCTGCTTGCTACCGTGGCGATACCCTACGTCATCACAGACGGCAGTTTTATTATGTTCAACAGTTTTGGTGACCTGGGCGCTGGTCGTATGGCAGATATCCTCAATACAGGTGCGCTGCCGGTTCCGATGCAGGTGGATTCCTTTACACAAAATAAAAAGCGGTAAGGCTGACGGTTTCAGAGAGAGGTCAGCCTGAAAAAAGGCCGTATCATCTATCCTTAACGGGACAGGTGATACGGTCTTTTTGGAATTCATAATGCATAATTCATAATGCATAATGCGTGTTTTCTAAGGGAAGGAAGTCGTGCAGCGGCACAACTCCTAACTCCTAATTCCTAACTCCTTATTTGGTGAGCTGTTCGATGGCGGCTAACTTCACGCAGATGCAGAAGATCGCCATAGCCTTTTCGAGTTCTTCAACAGGGGGATAGGTCGGTGCCAGACGGATATTGCTGTCTTTGGGGTCTTTGCCATAGGGATACAGGGGGATAGGTCGGTGCCAGACGGATATTGCTGTCTTTGGGGTCTTTGCCATAGGGATAGGTAGCGCCGGCACCTGTTAATACTACGCCGGCCTCTTTACAGAGGGCAACGACACGCTTGGCACAGCCGTCCATGACATCCACGCTGACAAAGTAACCGCCGTTGGGCTTTGTCCATGTGGCGATGCCCAGAGCAGACAGTTCTGTATCCAGCATATCCAGTACCATATTGAAACGGGGTTCCAGTACGGCTCTGTGCTTCTGCATATGAGCGAGAACGCCGTCAGCATTCTTGAAGTACAGCACATGACGGAGCATATTCAGCTTATCATAGCCGATGGTCTGGAAGTTATAGCGCTTTTTGAGGATAGCGAGGTTATTTTCGGAAGCGGCCAGAGCAGCAACACCGGCACCGGGAAAGGTAATCTTGGAAGTAGAGCAGAATTCAAGAATCATATCTTCGTTGCCGGTCTTTTTGACTTCATCGAAGATATTGAGCAGGCTGTCGGGGGTATCGTTGATATCATGGATGATATAAGCGTTGTCCCACATGATGCGGAAATCCTTGGCGGCCGGCTTGAGGGCGGCAATTCTTCTGACGGTTTCATCAGAATAGGCCTGTTTGCGGCTGACCACTCGATTTGTTTCGCAGATGAGGCGATTACAGGAGGCGTGGCTCACTTCAATGCCGAAATACTGTGTCACGCCGAAATGTCTGTCATAACCGGGGGCAGGACACAGGAATTTGATGGTTCCCTGCTGATTCCACGGCTTTTCACCGCTGTTGCCCAGTTCCATCATGCAGGCAATGGTATCGAACATCATGTTCAGGCTGGAATTGCCGCCCACGAAAACATTTTTCTTATCAACGCCGAGCAGATCGGCAAACAACTGCTTGGCACAGTCCAGACCATCCAGATTACCGTAGTTTCTTACATCGGGGCAGTCGGGGGTCACATAGCAGGTATCGGCGGTCAGTACGGTGAACATATCATTGGATACATTCAGCTGTTCTGCGCCGGGCTTTCCTCTTGCCATATTCAGTTTCAGTCCCTGCGCCTTATAGCCTTCATAGGCGGCAGACAGTTTCTGATATTCCTCCTGTAAAGCGGCTTTGTCCATTGATGAATAGTTTTGCATGACGGATTCCTCCTGAAAAGATTGAATTTACAGAAATGCAAAATTCTGTCAAAATACTTCATTATTCTAATATATATTCCTGAAAAATGCAAGTGGTATTTCATCATCCTGCAAAAATCAGTGTTTTGCCAAAATTTTTCGGCACCGAACCGCTTTTTTAATGTACAATGTGCAATGTGGAATGTGGAGTGTGGAGTGTGGAATGTGGAATGTGGAGTGTGGAGTGTGAAATGTGGAATGTGGAGTTGTACCGCTGTATCACTTCTTTCCCTTAGAAAATACTCATTATGCATTATGCATTATGAATTGTGAATTGTTCTCTGTGCTGGTGAGGTATGAGAAGCGGGGCATGATACATATAATGTATAGTATTTTCAGAGAGGGGAAAGGTGCATGATGAAGAAATTCCGGATATTATGGATGCTTGGCGCATGGGTCATGCTGTTGTCGGGATGTGTGCCGGCACCGCCGCAGAATGCCGCCGAAGAAATCCGTCAGCATTATTGGATACCGCAAACGGCGGAAGGGGTGCTATACTTTGAGGGGCATACATTACAAATGGATGTGCGGCAGGACGGACAGGTGATTCATTTAGCGGGGGAATATTTCGTGGACGGCGATACACTGACCGTACTCTCAGACGATTACGGTGTTGTCGTACTGCAATATACGCTGGTCAACAATGAACTCCGGCTGACCTACTTTGACAAACAGGCTATATTTGTAAAGCAGGAAGGCTTGACAGAAACATCACGGGAAGATTCTTGTGCAAAATAGATGAATTAAGGGTTTGAAATTTGTAAGGTCAAAAGTACCAAAAAGCAGGGAAAGCAGTTTCTTTCAGAAAAGAAAAATGTTATAATCAGTATGATTATCAGCAGTGTCTTTATGACAAATTTCCCTGCTGAAATAAAACAAAGGAGAAGATCTTCTATGAACGCAAAGAAACTCTCTAAGCGCATCATAGCCTCCGTTGTTACGCTCATGCTGGTATTGGGCTGCTTCCTGATTCCGACTGCACTGACCGCTAAGGCCGCAGACGGCGTTGAGGTAGTATTCCACTATCTGCGTACCGACGGCGACTATACAGACTGGGGTCTGTGGGCATGGGGCGAAGGCGGCGGCACAACCTTTAACGGCGATACCGCAACTTCCGGTTTTATGTTTACCGACAACGGCGATGCCAAAGGCGCTGAGACAACTGTCATTGCTCAGGGCGTCAACACCCTCGGCTTTATCGTCAGACTGGGCGAGTGGAAAGCCAAGGATCCCGAAGATGACAGAAAGCTTGACCTTTCCAGCGTAGTAGCTGGTACTGTCCATGTTTACTGCAAGACCGGTGAGGCTGCTTTTGACGTGGATTACAGCGAAGCTGTAACAGGTCTGAAAATCAAAGAGGCTGTGGCTGAATCCAAAACTCTGGTAGCCATCAAATACACCTCTGCTCCCGGTGAGGATGAGGTTATTACTCCCTCCGCTTTCTCCATCCAGACGGCTTCCGGCGCAGAAGTAGCGATCGGTTCCTATCAGCGTGTTTCCGATACCGGCGCTGCTCTCGAGCTTTCTCAGGAGCTTGACTACTTCAAAGAGTACACCATTACCTTCAGAGGTGCTACAATGGCACTTTCCATGCCGGATTATTTCTCCAGCAAGGAATTTGAAGATGAATTCACCTATACCGGTGATGACCTCGGTGCAACCATTGTTGATGGCGGCACGAACTTCCGTGTATGGGCACCTACCGCTGAAAAGGTAGAACTCAACATCTATGCAGCCGGCAACGGCGGCGATGCTGAGCAGGTTGTTGCCATGACAAAGGACGTTAAGGGCACATGGATTGCTGCTGCTGACGGTAACCTGTCCGGCAAGTATTACACCTATACAGCTTACTTTGACGGCAAAGTCAACAAGGATATCGTTGACCCCTATGCCAGAACAGTAGGCGTTAACGGCCAGAGAGGTATGATTCTTGATCTCGACACCACTGATCCCGAAGGCTGGGACAGCGACCAGAGAGAGATTTATGCTAATGTGACCGACATGGAGATCTATGAACTCCATGTAAGAGATTTCTCTATCGCTGCCAACAGCGGTATCGAGAACAAGGGCAAGTATCTTGCCTTTACAGAAACAGGCACTACTACTGAGGACGGTATCGCTACCGGTATCGACCACCTGAAGGATTTGGGTATTACTTCCGTTCATCTCCTGCCCGTATATGATTACGGTTCCGTTGATGAAACCAAGCTGGATACACCGCAGTTCAACTGGGGTTATGATCCGGTTAACTACAATGCTCCCGAAGGCTCCTACTCTACTGACCCGTATCACGGCGAAGTAAGAGTCAACGAATTCAAGCAGATGGTACAGGCTCTCCATAATGCCGGCATCGGCGTTATCATGGACGTTGTTTACAACCATACCTACAACACTGACTACTGCTTCAACAGACTCGTTCCCGGTTATTTCTACAGACCCGGTCAGAATACTTTCAATCCCGGCGGCTCTTCCTCCACCGCGAGCATCACCGTCAACGGCGGCTATCTCTTTGTTGTTGCCTCGGGCGACGGCGTGGATTCCAACGGCTCGCTCAGCTTCAACGGCGGAA
>ONYQ01000078.1 GCA_900322145.1 uncultured Eubacteriales bacterium | reverse complement strand
AGAAAGCTGGGAAATTATAATGTAGCATAAATCTCTTTTCATCTTCAATCCCAAGGCCATCTAATATTTGATGTTCTCCTAACGCACCTAAAGTAACAGTTGCTAAACTTTGTGCTTCGACAAAATTCTGGTCGATAGCATATTCGCCGCCTGTCAGATCCGTCAGAATCTCCTTCACACGCCGGATATTATCGGGAATCAGTTCCGGCTTGGGAATGACAAAATAACACTCCTGCATGATCTTGCGGATCTCGGTGCGGTAGCCATGCGGCAGAGGATGACCGCTCAGATCTTCCTGTTCGGTAAAGTCACCGAAAGAGGTGTTATCCTCTTTTTTGAGCTTTTCGGTAATATCGTTGGCGGCTCTGCGGGAGAATACCAGTGCTTCCAACAGAGAATTACTCGCCAGACGGTTCGCACCGTGAACGCCGGTATGAGAACATTCACCCGCCGCATACAGACGGTCAACCGTTGTACGGGCAAACAGGTCAACGTCAATACCGCCCATCAGGTAATGCTGACACGGGAATACAGGAATCCACTGCTTGGTAATATCAATATTTTCCTCTAAACATTTCTCGTAAATCATCGGGAAACGCTGTCTGACAAAATCGGGGTCTTTATGGGTAATATCGAGGTAGAATTTCTCGTTGCCTTTGGCCTGTGATTCCAGCATAATGGCATTGGAAACAACATCTCTGGGGGCTAATTCCCCACGCTCATCATATTTGAAGGCAAAGCGTTCACCGTCACAATTCAGCAGGACAGCGCCCTCACCACGCACCGCTTCACTAATCAGGAAACGTTCACGGTCATTTTCGGCGGCAAAAGCTGTCGGATGGAACTGAATACGGCTGAGATGTTTTACACGAGCGCCGAGCATAAAGGCTTGTGTAATGCCGTCACCGGTAGCGATAGCGGAGTTGGTGGTATATTGATAGACACGGCCGATACCGCCCGAAGCCATAATGCAGTAATGCGCCGCAATAATACGGGAAGTCCCGTCAGGCAGCAGCAGACCGGCATAAAAGCCCTGCTCATTCTTCTCTAATTTATAGAGCATGGTATTACCGCACAATTCAATATTGGGATGCTTTTGCACCTGTTCAATCAGAACGTCAACAATTGCTCTGCCGGTAGAATCTTTGTGATGGACAATACGGTGACGGGAATGACCGGCTTCGAGTGTCATTTGCAGATGACCTTGTTCGTCCAGATCGAAAGCCACACCCATTTCTTTGAGCTTGAGAACATCTTTCGGTCCCTCCGATACCAGTACTTCAATAGCGTCAAGGTTGTTTTTATATTTGCCGGCGATAAGGGTATCGGCAATATGCAGCTTGAAATTATCATGATCCTTATCCAGCACAGCAGCCACACCGCCCTGTGCCAGCGAAGAATTGGATAACGTCAGCTCTCTTTTGGCGATCACCAGCACACGGACATTTTCGGGAAATTGCAGGGCGGCATACAGACCGGCGGCTCCCGCACCAACGATCAATACATCATACTCCTTTTTCATAAGGCATCATACCTCTTTTGCTTTATAGTATCAGTATACAAGCATATACTTAGAACATTATATCATATCTTGTCGAAAAAGAAAAGATATAATTGATGAATTGCATAAAAATCGCACAAAAAATAAGGAAGTACCGTGTGGTACTTCCTTGCAGCGGCTGAGCCGATTATGTTCCGGACGGCTTTTTCTTTTTGCGCTGGATGATGACGATAGCAACAATCACACAAGCACCGATGAATACAATAGCGCCGCAAATGCCTACAATCATCCAGGTATTCGGAACGGATGAAGTAACTTTTTTGACGGGAGCGGGTTTCAGCGTACCGTTATAATAATCTGTGATAAGCTGGTCGAGATGAGCGAGGTCATACAATTCATGATAATCAGGATTGTCAGCACTGGTAATCATATCATAGGCAAGGGGCGCACCGTCATCAAAGTGCCGATTGTCAGCGCTTATCTGCATGGTAGAACAAGAGGCGGTAAAGCAGCCGCCGTCCGGCAGCGTAAACGGTGATACCACACAAGTACCGCCGCCGCTGGTTTCCCCAAATATCGGAATACCTTTTTCCTGTGCCATGCAGGGCATATTATTACCGGAGGAATAAGAAAGGTGAGAAGTCAGAACGGCAAAATCAAAGTCATAGATCACTTCGTTATCCTTTTCGTCATATACGCCGTCAAAATTCATGTCAAATTGACCGATGAAGCGGTAGACATTATCGGACACGGTATTCTTCAAACGGATAAAGTCCGTACTGCTATGAGTGTTTTTCATATTCATCAGCATGACAAGATAGGCACTCAGATACATACTGCCGCCGGTGTTGGCGGTCAGGTCAAACACGAATTTTTTAATGCCGTTTTCGGCGGCATACGCCAGTGATTCTTGCAGGGGATTGATGATATTATTGTAGAATTTGTTAAAGACGAAAACCGCCATGTCATCCTTCTGCAATAATTGTACATCGCCCCATTCCAGTACCACATCATAATCCAGATAGGCTTCATTGCGGAGAGAAATCATCGCAGCGTAAGGCTGGACCTGCTGGGAATACTTCTGCAAAGCCATCAAAGCGGTTTGGTATTTCGGGTAATTGGTGGGATTGGCCTTGACTTCACTGAATGCCTTACCGACAGCGGTATCACCATAAGTGGAGGCAATGACACGCAGTCCCATCGTGAAATCCGTATGTCCGCCGTCCTCAAAGGCATTGTAAAGCGTTGCCAGTCCCATCTGATAATCCAGCATATTATGGGAGTGCAGCAATTCTTTCGCCAGACGGGTATCATCACTGAAGGTGTCGAGGGTAGCGTCAAAGCCCTTTTCCTTGACACTGTCAGCCGCCGCCCCTTTCGCCGGTGCCCCGTAGAAATAATCCATCATGAAACACAAATCATTGTAGGCAAATTCCACGATAGCGGCATCTCTTTCCCTATCGTCATAAAGGGCATCACGGCTGTAAAACGGCTCATTACCGTTATGAGCAAAATAGATCGTCCCGTCAATATATTCCGCTATATTATAGATAACACTGAAGCAGGTACTCATCACCGGCAGCGGAAGATATACCTTTCCGTCCTTTTCCACGATATCTATATGATAAGCCCCTAAATCAAGATCAACCGGATGGGTTTCGCCTTCTACGGTCATATCACTGATCTGACAGTATTCAAAGGCGAGTTGAGCCCCTTTGTCATAGGCGGTCTGTTTCTGGAACTGTTCAATCGAATCAAAGTGGAGGGTATCCTTTTGCGGATCCACCACAAAAGAGCCGGTCTTGTTGGCGATGGTATAGGTACCGTCTGTATTTTTTGTCATGGTACACACTTCGTCCATATAAAGACAGTTCAGATAATTGACCGGATCCATGAAAGGAATATCGGGCAGTTCACTGCTGAACAGGCAGGGAAGATTTTTCGATTGATCCATGCCATACAGATAAGCTTTTACTTTTTTGGCGGTCAGCGAGTTCTCCGTGACCGCTGATACCGGCGACAGCGGCAAGCCGGAACATAACAGCAAGGCCGTCAGTGCTGCTGCGGTGATTTTTCCGAATACTGAATGTTTGAAAGACATCGTACAACCTCCTTTGTCGTCATCCATGCTTTTATTATACCGCTATTACCCCTGCAAGACAATCAACGCTTGCTTGACTCCATCAACTTTTCTTCTGTTTTTCTACCAGTGGTTGAATATCGCACAGGAACAACCGTTTTTTCAGGCAAAAAAGAGCGGCTGTTGCTCATGCAACAGCCGCCCGAATGCAGCGTATTTTCCGGAACAAAATCCGGTATGGTAAGATATTACTCGAAGATCTTAGCAACAACGCCGGAACCTACGGTTCTGCCGCCCTCACGGATAGCGAAACGCAGACCTTCTTCCATAGCGATCGGGGTGATCAGCTCAACGGTCATGTCAACGTTATCACCAGGCATACACATCTCTGTGCCTTCCGGCAGGTTGATAACACCGGTAACGTCAGTGGTTCTGAAATAGAACTGGGGACGATAGTTGTTGAAGAAAGGAGTATGACGGCCGCCTTCGTCCTTGGTCAGTACGTATACATGACCCTGGAACTTGGTGTGAGGATGAACGGAGCCGGGCTTAGCAATAACCTGTCCACGCTCGATCTCATTCTTCTGAACACCACGGAGCAGAACGCCTACGTTATCACCAGCCTCAGCATAGTCCAGAGTCTTTCTGAACATTTCCAGACCGGTTACAACGGACTTTCTCTTCTCCTCAGAAAGACCAACGATCTCAACTTCCTCAGAAGTCTTAATCTGACCTCTCTCAACTCTACCGGTAGCAACAGTACCACGGCCAGAGATGGTGAAGACGTCCTCAACAGGCATCAGGAAGGGCAGGTCAGTAGTACGCTCCGGAGTCGGAATGTACTCGTCAACAGCCTTCATGAGTTCATGGATGCACTGATACTCAGGAGCCTGCGGATCCTTGGAATCAGAGGACAGAGCCTGATAAGCAGAACCACGAATGATGGGTGTGTCATCGCCCGGGAACTCATACTCGTTGAGCAGTTCACGGATTTCCATCTCTACGAGGTCGAGCAGCTCATCGTCGTCAACCTGGTCAGTCTTATTCATGAATACTACGATATAAGGAACGCCAACCTGACGGGACAGAAGGATGTGCTCTCTGGTCTGCGGCATCGGACCGTCAGCAGCAGATACAACGAGGATAGCACCGTCCATCTGAGCAGCACCGGTGATCATGTTCTTAACATAGTCAGCGTGTCCGGGGCAGTCAACGTGCGCATAGTGACGGTTAGCAGTCTCATACTCAACGTGAGCAGTGTTGATTGTGATACCACGAGCTCTCTCTTCGGGAGCCTTATCAATGTTAGCGTAATCAACGAACTCTGCATCGCCTTCGAGGTTGAGAACCTTCGTGATAGCAGCGGTCAGTGTGGTCTTACCGTGGTCAACGTGGCCAATTGTACCAATGTTGACATGGGGCTTTGTTCTGGAAAATTTTTCCTTTGCCATTGGAAATTACCTCCTAAAAATATAATATAAGTGTTGCACTTAGCCCTATTGTATCAATAATAAAGCAAAAATGCAAGCATTTTGGCTAATTTTTTATCAGAAATCAGTCATCTTTTTTGCTGCGGGCCGTAATAATGTTATCTGCGATATTCTTCGGAACCTCTGCATAGGAGTTAGGCTCCATAACATACTGACCACGTCCCTGTGTCTTGGAACGCATATCGGTAGCATAACCGAACATCTCGGACAACGGCACCAATGCGCTGATTCTCTGTGCACCGGCTACGGCTTCCATACCCTGAATCATGCCACGGCGGGAGTTGAGGTCGCCGATAACATCACCCATGTATTCTTCCGGAACCGTAACGGTAACCTTCATGATCGGCTCAAGAATGACCGGATCGGCCTTTCTCATACCGGACTTGAATGCCATTGAAGCGGCAATTTTAAATGCCATTTCAGAGGAGTCAACTTCATGATAGGAACCATCATAGAGGGTTACTTTAACGTCTACGACGTTATAACCGGCGAGTACACCGGAGAGCATAGCACCCTGAATACCGGTGTCAACAGCAGGAATATACTCCTTCGGAATCGCACCGCCGACAACAGCGTTAACGAACTCGTAACCCTTGCCCGGATTGGGTTCCATTCTGATCTTAACATGACCATACTGACCCTTACCGCCGGACTGTCTGGCGTATTTCTCGTCAACATCCGAATTCTTGCGGATGGTTTCCTTATAAGCAACCTGCGGCTTACCGATATTAGCCTCTACCTTGAATTCACGGAGCAGTCTGTCAACGATGATTTCGAGGTGAAGCTCACCCATACCGGCAATAATAGTTTGTCCTGTTTCTTCATCGGTATAAGCCTTGAAGGTCGGGTCTTCTTCAGCGAGCTTCGCCAGAGCGATGCCCATCTTTTCCTGACCGGCCTTGGTTTTCGGCTCAATCGCTACACGGATAACCGGATCCGGGAACTCCATAGACTCCAGAATAACCGGATGACCCTGATCGCAGAGTGTATCACCGGTAGTGGTGTTTTTCAGACCAACGGCAGCAGCGATATCACCGGCATAAACGGTTTCAATATCCTGTCTGTGGTTAGCGTGCATCTGAAGGATACGACCGATACGCTCGGAGTTGTCCTTCGTGGAGTTATAAACGTTGGAACCGGCGTTCAGTGTACCGGCATAAACACGGAAGAAGCAGAGCTTACCAACATAGGGGTCGGTAGCAATTTTGAAAGCCAGTGCGGCAAACGGCTCACTGTCGGAAGAAGGTACTTCTACCTCTTCTTCGGTATCCGGATTGATACCTTTGATAGCAGGAACGTCTGTCGGCGCAGGCATATAGTCAACGATTGCGTCAAGCAGCTTCTGAACGCCCTTGTTACGGTAGGATGTACCGCAGACAACGGGAACCATTGTATTGTCAATGGTGGACTGACGAATAACACGCTTGATTTCTTCCTTGGTCGGCTCTTCGCCTTCGAGGTATTTCTCGAGCAGTTCTTCGTCCTGTTCAACGACGTGCTCAATCAGTTCGGCACGATATTTCTCGGCCAGCTCCATCATATCTTCCGGAATTGCTTCAACCTTCATATCCTTGCCGAGATCATCATAATAGATGTCGGCATTCATTTCTACGAGGTCAACAATACCCTTGAAGGTATCTTCTGAACCGATCGGGAGCTGAATCGGCACAGCGTTACATTTCAGACGATCTTTCATCATCTGAACAACATTATAGAAATCGGCACCCATGATGTCCATCTTGTTGACATACACCATACGCGGTACACGATACTTATCCGCCTGTCTCCAAACGGTTTCGGACTGAGGCTCAACGCCGCCCTTCGCACAGAGGACTGTTACAGAGCCGTCAAGTACACGCAGTGAACGCTCAACCTCTACTGTAAAGTCAACGTGACCGGGGGTATCAATAATATTGATTCTGTGGCTACCCTTGGTGCCGTCGCTTCCCGCCCAGAAACAAGTTGTAGCAGCAGATGTAATGGTAATGCCTCTTTCCTTCTCCTGTACCATCCAGTCCATGGTAGAAGCACCCTCGTGGGTCTCACCGATCTTGTGGTTGATACCGGTATAGAAAAGAATACGTTCTGTTGTTGTAGTTTTACCGGCATCAATGTGCGCCATGATACCGATATTTCGTGTCATTTCAAGTGATACTTGCCTTCCCATATAAAATCCTCCTCAGGTTCTGCGGCTCAAAGCCGTCATGCTGTCAGGCAGCTATTATGCTGCGATTACCATCTGTAGTGAGCAAATGCTTTGTTTGCTTCTGCCATTCTGTGTGTTTCCTCGCACTTCTTGGCAGCACCACCGATGCCGTTAACAGCATCAAGGATTTCTCCGGCAAGTCTTTCCTTCATCGTCTTTTCGGATCTGAGTCTGGAATACTTAGAGATCCAACGAAGTCCGAGTGTCTGTCTTCTTTCAGGTCTTACTTCCATAGGAACCTGATAGGTAGCACCACCTACACGGCGAGCCTTAACCTCCAAAGAAGGCATAACCTTTTCCATCGCCTGCTCAAACACCTCGAGCGGCTCTTTTCCTGTCTTAGTGTTTACAATTTCAAAAGCACCATACACAATCTTCTGTGCGACACCCTTCTTACCATCATACATGATGTTGTTGATCAGACGGGTAACGAGCTTTGAATTATACACCGGATCGGGCAAAACGTCACGTTTTGCAACATTACCTCTTCTGGGCATTTTACTTCCCTCCTTCACATAGTAGTGATTTCATCGGTACTCGAAAGGACTTAGTCTTCCGTTTTGCCGTACAGAGAGGCAGTTTATATGTAAAAATACATCTCTGTATTGCATCAGTTCACTATTAAATCCTTGAGATGAGTCGAGTGTACCACGGATGATGTGGTAACGAACACCAGGGAGGTCCTTAACACGGCCGCCTCTGATCAGAACAACGCTGTGCTCCTGAAGGTTATGGCCTACACCGGGGATGTAAGACGTTACTTCGATACCGTTGGACAGTCTTACTCTGGCGATCTTTCTGATAGCGGAGTTAGGCTTCTTCGGGGTAGCGGTCTTAACAGCTGTGCAAACGCCTCTCTTCTGGGGCGAGTTCTGGTCAATTGCTCTGCGCTTCTTGGAGTTCCAGCCCTTCAGCAGTGCAGGAGCCTTTGCTTTCTTCTCAGAAACTTCTCTTCCCTTACGAACCAATTGGTTAAACGTTGGCAATTCATTGCACCTCCTTGCTCAAAAAATATATATGTTTACGGCTCCGCTCAGGCGGTTCCGATAAACACCGCACTTATTCAAATTGTCCGTAAACTTTCCCCTGTTTTTTCAAATTATAGGAAAGTTTCACAGCAATTCCGGTTCACACAGACTACTTGCCTGCAAGATTTAATTCTATCATATCTTTCCGCATTTTGTCAAGCTTTTTTTTACAGCCAAATCCCTCTTTTTCTCCTGAACGCCAACAAACCCTGTCATTCTTTCCCTGCGTCCGGAATGACAGGGTCGTGCAGAAGGACTAATTCACATGAATATCACCAATACCCGTGTCAATACGGATATTGTTATTATCGGAAGATTCGTTTTTATTAACTGTCACACTGCCGATGCCGGTATGAATTTCGGTGCTGTCCTTGTCAACACCCGTCGCCTTCGGCACCTTCACACTGCCGATATCCGCCGAAACACTCAGTTCTTCTATACGGAAACTATCAGGAATCGTCACACTGCCGATATTCGTTTTAATCACTACACTTTTATAGGTATCGGACGGCAGAAACAGTTTCAGTTCCCGACTCGTCGGAAAATGCAGGGACATGAAAGAATACCACTCTCTGTTATCATCATAACGGATCGTCAGCTTACCGTCCTGCACCTCAACCGTATAATGCGCCTTATCGCCTTCATACATTTCTATCGCCGCACCGCTTCCTTCGGCGGAAACAAAACTCACACTGTCAAGGTTTGTCTGTATGTCGATGCTGTCAAACGGTTCGCTGATTTCCGTCAGGTTTTTGACCCGCTTATCACGCAGTAAATTCTCCATCCGATAACCTGCCGCCGACACCGAACAAATAATCAGCACAATCCCGATGATGATACAGCTCACGGCACTGATTAACAGAATTTTCCTTGTCTTTTTCATACGATGCGCCTCCTTTTTTTGCTCAGTCCTCTGATCCATTCCATCAGCCTGCGCACACCTTTTATCAGCAGTTTCGTCAGGAGTATCACGACCCACAGCGCCAGCGCAGAAAGTCCCAGCAGTACAAAACCGACACCTAACATAAATAACCCTTCACCGGTCTGCTGTTGTACCAACTGTACAATACCGGCCACCATTATGCCGATACCGCCGGCAAACAAACCGCCTACTATTGCATAAATACCGAGCATCATACCCATCACGGCTGTCCACAAGCCCAGAACAATACCAAAACCGCTGAATATCACCCCGAGCAAGGTTCCCATCAGCGGAATGATGGACATGATCACCAATACCAGAATAATGACTTGCCAGGCTTTCAACGGTCCGTCCCAATGCAGTTTAAGGCGCATCCGTGCCAGCCATCCACGAAAACTGTCCGTTGTATCCTCCGCTGCCTGACGGCCGCATTGTATACGGATACGGTGTTCTATCTCATCCAGTGTGCCAATATCCGCTACGGCTTCTTCCTCCGTCATACCTTCGTCAATACGATCCTCTATCATTTCCGTGTAATACTCTATATGAGGCTCCGTTTCCGGCACAGGCAGATCCTGCAGACGGCACCGCAGCGCATAAATAAATTCATGTTTCGTCATGGCTGTCATCCTCTCTTGTAACATATTGATAAATGGAGGCAATTTCCTTCCATTCCTCTGAAAAAGCTGCTAACCGCTGCTGTCCGCTGTCCGTAATGCGGTAATATTTCCGCAAACGTCCGTTATATTCCTCTGAACGCACCGTCAGCAGTTTCATATTCTCTAACCGACGCAGAATCGGATACAGCGTGGATTCCGATATCTCTACATACGGCTTCATCTGCTTGATGATCTGATAGCCATAGGAATCCCGATACCGTATCGATGCCAATACGCACACCTCCAACAATCCTCGCTTGATCTGTGCATCCATAGCCCACTGGCGGAAACCCGGAATTAAATAATAAAGAATAAAGAATAGCGAATAAATAATAATGTTTTTA
>ONYQ01000084.1:976-8435 GCA_900322145.1 uncultured Eubacteriales bacterium | reverse complement strand
AACGCCGGTCTGATCCAGCTTAGCAAACGGATCGTTCTCGAAGATCTTTGCATCATAGTAAGCACTCAGGAACTTACCAGAGTCGTCACGGCTGAAGCCGAAGGTCATCTGGGTCAGGTCGTTGGTACCGAAGCAGAAGAATTCAGCTTCCTTAGCGATATCGTCAGCTGTGAGAGCCGCTCTCGGAATCTCGATCATGGTACCTACTTCATACTTGAGGTCAGCGCCGGCAGCAGCGATCTCAGCATCAGCAGTCTCAACAACTACCTTCTTAACATACTTGAGTTCCTTTACATCGCCAACGAGCGGGATCATGATTTCAGGCTCTACCTTCCAATCCGGATGCTTCTTCTGAACGTTGATAGCAGCACGGATAACAGCAGAAGTCTGCATCTTGGCGATTTCGGGATAAGTAACAGCCAGACGGCAGCCACGGTGACCCATCATCGGGTTGAACTCGTGGAGAGAATCAATGATAGCCTTGATCTGCTCAACGGTCTTGCCCTGAGCGTCAGCCAGCTTCTTGATGTCCTCTTCCTCGGTGGGAACGAACTCATGCAGCGGAGGATCGAGGAAACGAATGGTGACAGGATTGCCTTCGAGAGCCTCATAGAGAGCCTCAAAGTCGCCCTGCTGTACGGGGAGAATCTTAGCCAGAGCTGCTTCTCTCTCTTCAACAGTATCAGCACAGATCATCTCTCTGAATGCATCGATTCTGTCGCCTTCAAAGAACATATGCTCGGTACGGCAGAGGCCGATACCTTCAGCGCCCAGCTCACGAGCCTTCTTCGCATCAGCAGGTGTATCAGCGTTGGTTCTTACCTTCAGCTTTCTGTACTTGTCAGCCCAAGCCATAACACGGCCGAACTCACCAGCGATCTGAGCATCTACGGTCGGGATAACACCGTCATAGATGTTACCGGTAGAACCATCAATAGAAATGAAGTCGCCCTCAACAAAGGTCTTGCCGCCGAGTGTGAACTTCTTGTTAGCTTCGTCCATAACGATATCGGAGCAGCCGGATACGCAGCAGGAACCCATACCACGAGCAACAACGGCAGCGTGAGAGGTCATACCGCCACGAACGGTCAGGATACCCTGAGAAGCCTTCATACCGGTAATATCTTCCGGAGAAGTTTCGAGTCTTACGAGAACTACCTTCTTACCGGCAGCATTCCAGGCCTCTGCATCTTCAGCAGTGAAGACGATCTGGCCGCAAGCAGCACCGGGAGAAGCACCCAGACCCTTGCCGATCGGTGTAGCAGCCTTGAGAGCTTTTGCATCGAACTGCGGGTGGAGCAGTGTATCGAGGTTACGAGGATCGATCATCGCAACAGCTTCTTCTTCGGTTCTCATGCCTTCGTCAACGAGGTCACAAGCGATCTTCAGAGCAGCCTTAGCGGTTCTCTTACCATTTCTGGTCTGGAGCATATAGAGCTTGCCGTGTTCAACAGTGAACTCCATGTCCTGCATATCTCTGTAGTGATTTTCCAGTGTAGCGCAAACTTCCTCGAACTGAGCAAAAGCCTCGGGGAATTTGTCAGCCATTTCCTGAATCTTCATCGGGGTACGAACGCCGGCAACAACGTCCTCGCCCTGTGCATTAGTCAGGAATTCACCGAACAGACCCTTGTCACCGGTAGCGGGGTCACGGGTAAAGGCAACGCCAGTACCGCAATCGTCACCCATGTTACCAAATGCCATGGACTGTACGTTAACAGCAGTACCCCAGGAATACGGGATATCGTTGTCACGGCGATATACGTTAGCTCTCGGGTTATCCCAGGAACGGAATACAGCCTTGATAGCTTCCATGAGCTGTACTTTCGGGTCAGACGGGAAGTCGTCACCGATCTTAGCCTTGTATTCAGCCTTGAACTGAGAAGCCAGCTCCTTGAGGTCGTCAGCGGTCAGCTCAACGTCCTGCTTAACACCCTTCTTCTCCTTCATCTGGTCGATCAGCTGTTCAAAATACTTCTTGCCGACTTCCATAACAACGTCAGAGAACATCTGGATAAATCTTCTGTAGCAGTCCCAAGCCCAACGGGGATTACCGGACTGTGCAGCGATAACCTCAACAACCTCTTCATTCAGACCGAGGTTCAGAATGGTATCCATCATGCCGGGCATAGAAGCTCTTGCACCGGAACGAACAGAAACGAGCAGAGGATTCGTCTTGTCACCGAATTTCTTACCGGTGATCTCTTCCATCTTTACGATGTACTCCATGATCTGAGCCTGAATCTCATCATTGATCTTTCTGCCGTCCTCATAATACTGAGTACAAGCCTCCGTGGAAATTGTAAAGCCCTGCGGAACCGGCAGACCGATCTTGGTCATTTCAGCCAAGTTAGCACCCTTACCGCCGAGCAGCTCACGCATATTAGCGTCGCCCTCGCTAAAAAGATACACCCATTTTTTAGCAGCCATTGGAATTACCTCCTAAGATTATAAATTTCGACTAAGTCGCTGTAACTATTATAACACAACTAATTGCAAATTGCTATTGTTTTTTGGAAAAAAATCTATATTTTTAAAAAATTTTTCTTCAGAAATAGTAAAACCGTCATTTTTTCACGAGAAAAGGCTTTCATAAAACGTGTAACTGTGCCCTGAAAAGCTCAATAGGTGCTTTTATAGCGGCGGAGTGCTTCGATCGCCCACGTCTGGTCGATATTCAGGAAACCCTTACGGCTGTTAACCATGGAGAAACATTTCTGCACAATGGACAGGGAACGCTGATAGACATCATAGCGTGTCGTCTGCAAATAGGCATGACGGCCGCCGCCCAGAAAAAACTGGAAGGTAATGACATTGTCCCCTCTGTTGATATCGGTGCAGTACCCCTCATAAACATTTTGTCCGGTACTTTTCGCTACGACTTCCGCTACCGCTAATTTAGCCAGTTCCACTGCTAAATCATCATAACCGTTCTCCAGCAGTACGATCTTTTCTTTCATCGCATTGATATTCGGCACCACTCTGCGCTTGATATCCGCCAGATCGGAAAATTCCTGTTCCAGTTTTTCATCGACAATTTTACTGCGTTCCACATTCGGAATGTAATAGATCATGAACTTCCGCTTGATATCGCTGTACAGGAGCGGATGCAGCATTTTTGTCGTAAAGCCGCACTTGACGCACTTCCAGCGAAAAAAGCTCTCATCGAAGATTTTTTTTCTGATTGTCGGATCACTTTCCGTATTCACACTGCACACAAACTCCGTCATGCTTCTTTGCTCACACTTCGGACAGTTTACATACTTGCTGATTACCTCTGACATTTTCTCTCCTCCACCTTTCCGGATGCGTGAACGGCTCCCCCATCAGACCTTTCAGGATTTTCTGATTTTTTCCATCAATTTGCGGAATGCTTTTATCTGTGTCGGCTTTTTGAAGCGCACGCCCCGAATACGTGCGATAACTCTGCGGTTCAGCTGTGACGTATTGCTATAAAGCATCTCCACAACATCGGTCATGCGTTCATTCAGACTGTCATCCAACTGCATGATTTTCGTCACCATATTTGTCAGGGAACTGACGGTCAGGGTAACATCCACCATCAGCACCGCCAAAAATATCATGGCGATTATCTCGATAAATCCACCGGATACAAAGGAAAACAGCCAATGGCAGAACGGATACAGCCCGTAAACTACCAGCAGTCCTGCTGCCGCAAAACCTAAAGAGGAAAACAGACTGACCCGACCGTTCAGATTCAGCGGCCAATCACTGTAATCCCACCAATAAGCATGAAACAGTTTTTCCAGTATGTATGATGTACCATATTCCAATACGGCACTGCCGAAAAAGGCTATCAGAATCACCTGCCACCATGTCAGTGTCGGCATCTGCATCGCCTCAAGGGTATCTAACAGTATAAATCCGCCAATCGCTCCGACTCCATAGATCGGACAAACCGGCCCGAACAGAAAACCTCTGCTCTCCCATCGTTTATTGACGAATATACAAAGAATCGTTTCCCATATCCATCCTAAAAAACTGAACAGGATGAACTCTATAAAGTAAAGACATACCCACATAAGTTACCTCCTATGAAAAATCGTTTCCTTCATGGCACAATACTTATCCGCCACGCACAAAATCCACCCGATCCGGCTGACCGGAAGTTTTGTCAGCGTCAATGGCCACATATGACTGTTAATTGCCCTGTACTCCTGCTGATTGATAGCAAAAAAGCGGCGTGCATTTTCAGCCGCCTTTCTGGCATGAGTAAAGCCATGCAGTTTATGGTCATCGGATTTTTCATGCCAGTCATATAAGTAAAAATCATGTAAAAGAGCCGCCCTGATCAGACTTTCTTCATTAGCGCCCAGATGCAGCCGCCGGTTGAGCAGAAAACCTGTTTCCGCCACCATGATACAATGCTGCAGGGTTGTAATGCTGCCATGCTGAATATAATGGTTCATAGAACGTACTCGTTCATCCTGTAAGTATTTTTTCGTCAGATCACCAAACGTTTTTCTTTCCTGTATCGTCAATTTCATATTCATCCTCAGCTTTTGTTGATGGTTCAGATGTTATTATACCATACTCTTCTCGGTTTGTCATACAATTCACGCATTTTTTTGTCGCAAACACAAAAGTGTTTCCGGACAGCAAAAAGCGGCACAGCTTTCACTGTGCCGCCTTGCGACTGCATGAGTCAGGAACGATGCCCCTCATCTGCTGATACAGCAGACAAATGGGTTTTGTTTAGATTCAGGCTGTTACCTTTACGGTAAAGTCTTTGTTGGCCACTGTGCCTTTAGCGTCCTTAACCTTCACACGAATGTTATAGGTAGTAGCGGAAGCAGGCTTAACGGTCATCTTAGCGGTTGTGCTGTAACCGCTGATCTGTGTGTATTCAGTAGAAGAGGCCTTCTTGTAGTAAGCCGCATACTTGTACGGAGAAGTACCGCCGGTAGCTTTACCAGTAATGGTCAGGGTAGTACCCTTTTTAATGCTGGTAGCGGAGATCGTAGAAGTATTGGACAGAGCGGCAGCCGTTACCTTTACGGTGAAGTCCTTATTCTTTACAGTACCCTTTGCATCCTTAACCTTGACACGCACGTTGTAAGTGGTAACAGCGGCGGGCTTGAAGGTCATGGTAGCGGTGGTGCTGAAATCTCTGATCTTCGTGTACTCAGTAGAAGAGGACTTCTTGTAATAAGCGGCATACTTATAGGGGCTTGTACCGCCGGTAGCTTTACCGGTGATGGTAACAGACTTGCCGAGAGTAACAGAAGTTGCGGAAAGGGTAGAACTGTTGGTCAGAGCCTTCACTGCCTTCACGGTCAGATCCTTGTTGACAATATTGCCCTTCTTATCCTTTACCTTTACACGGATGGTATAGGTACCGGCTGTGGTGGGCTTGAAGGTCATGGTAGCGGTGGTGCTGAAATCTCTGATCTTGGTGAAGGAGCTTTCAGTGGACAGCTTGTAGTAAGCGGCATAGTAGTACGGAGAAGTACCGCCGGAAGCCTTACCGGTAATGGTAACGCTGCTGCCGGTTGCTACGCTGGTAGCACTGACGGTGGAAACGTTCTTCAAAGCGGTTGTTACATTAGTAACAGTGAGGTTAAAGTCAGAAGTCTTAACGGTACCCTTAGCATCCTTTACCTTGATACGGATATCATAAACCGTAGCGGCAGCGGGTTTCAGGGTAACGGACTTGGTGGTGCTGTAGCTCTGAAGAGTGGTGTAGCTGGTGGAACTGGTCTTCTTGTAGAGTACAGCGTATTGATACGGAGAAGTACCGCCGGTAGCGCTGCAGGAAACGGTAATGCTATTGCCGAGTGCTACGGTTGTAGCGGAGATCTTAGAGGTGTTGGACAGAGCGGTGGTAGCAGCCGGATTAACTTTCAGTGTGAAGTCTTTTGTCTTGACTGTGCCGTCACTATCCTTAACCTTGATGCGGACATCATAAGTAGTTGCTGCGCTGGGGGTAAAGGTAGCAGTGGTCGTGCTGCTGTAGCCCTGTACAGTTGTATAGCTGGTAGTGCTGCTCTTCTTGGCATAGAAAGCATACTGATAGGGGCTGGTACCGCCGGAAGCCGCACCGGTCAGGGTAACGCTCTTGCCGAGGGTGATGGAAGTTGCGGAAATCTTGGAGGAGTTGGTCAGCTCGTCAACCGGAATCGGAGGCGGAACAGGAGTATCCTCGCCTTCTGCGGTGAAGTTCTTGGAAGATTCAGCTGTCTTACCCTTAGAGTCGGTGATGATACACTTGATGATATGTGTGTCAGCGGTGCCGGGCTTCCATGTATAGCTATCGTTGGAAGAAGAAGCCTGAACCTTGTTGCCGTCAACATAGAACTCATACTTGTAAGGAGCAGTACCGCCGTAGCCGATACCCTTCAGGGTCAGAGCAGTAGTGGTAAGCTGCGGAGCAGACTTATCAGCACCGAAGTTGACCTGCAGAGGCATATCATCGTCAATCGGAACCGGAGGCGGAACGGGGGTATCACCTGCGCCGATTCTTGCAAAGTTTACTGTAATGTTGTCATCGTCGCTCTTTTCAAAGCTGTTGTTTTCCAGGGAACCTGCGGAGTCATCGAGATCGGCCTGATCGTTCATGGAGAGGTCATAGGGCAGGCAGTCCATACCGGACTTACCGCTGGTCATGATAACCATAACGCCTACGCCGGAAGAAGTAATATCGCTGGCAGAAATGCCCAGTTCAGACAGCGGAATGGACATTTCATAATGGAAGTCCATCGTAGAGGTCTTGTGACCCTTAGCGTTGAAGTCAACCCACATACCGTTCTCGTTGCACATATCGCCGATTGTACGCTTATTGGTGCTGCTGGTAGCGCCGTATGCACCGTCAAGGCCGTAAACCTTGCTGCTGAGGATACCCAGACCATAATTGAACTGAATACCTGTTTTCTGTGCACCGGATACTGTAGAGGCGGTCGGTGCAAAAACTTCTACGGAATTCAGACCGGAACTGTCGCCTACATAGACCAACGGACCGTTCGCACCGTTGGTGGAAACAGCAATGAGTCTGTTAATGCCTTCGGGGTTGCTGAAGGTAATACCGGAATTCCAGAGAGTACCGCCGGCAGCTGTTTTACCGCTGTTGCCGATGGTATCGGACTTACCGGTGCTGATAGCAATAAAGAAGGGGATATTCATGGTCTGATAGAGAATGCCCTGTGTCAGCGGATAGTCATCACCCGGAGCAACGATATCCTGTACGTTGGTCATTTCCCACATCAGATAGATGTTGTTGTCATCATAAGCGCCATAGAGGGTGTAAAGGTCAAGCGGCAGCTCGAACATGGAGTTCGGACGATATACACGGGGGTCATCGTTAGCGGTGCCCTGTGCAATAATCATGGAGCTGTCCCAATCGCTGATATCACCGTCAACGGTGATGGTCTTTTTCGCACCCTTGCCGGCGGCATTGGTGGAGTAGTAAGAGGAAAGAGTACCTGCTGAAGAAGAGGTGGTC
>ONYQ01000084.1:0-948 GCA_900322145.1 uncultured Eubacteriales bacterium | reverse complement strand
TAGTAGCGGAAGAACCCGTAAAGGACTTTTCGGGGCCGCCGTCTACGGTATAGGTACACTGGGTAGCATTGGCAAGCGTCAGCTTGAGGGACATTGTTTCGCCGGTGAAGCTGGAACCGCTGGCCTTGTCAGGAGTAACAGTGGGCTTGGTAACCGGAGGAGGAACCGGAGTCGGCTTGACATAAGCTGTCCAGCTATGGTTTGCGCCAAAGAGCATGGAAGAGCCGCCGATATCCATACCCGGTTTCTGATCTGCCGGATAACGGTTAGCATCAGAATTGGTACCGTCACTGAAAATGGCCTTGCCGTTTTCAAAACCGGCAACATCCAGTTTGTAGTAACCGGTGTCGGAATCTTTGGTCATCTTGGTGCCGGGCCATTTGGACATGGAAGTAGCACTCGCACCATCGCCTTTATAAACATAGGCATACACTTCGCTCCAGTTGTAGGAAGCGTTGTCAAAGTAAACACTGACGACTGCATCCTTGTCCTGCTTGGTGTAGGTACCGGTAGCGGTAGCCTTGGTGCCGTCCTTCTTGGTACCGGTGACGGTTACGGTAATGGTACCGCCGACAGCGGTCTTGCTGCCGATGGTGATGGTCTTGGAAGTACCGACGGAACCGGAATCACCTTCGCTGGTGGTATAGGTAGCATCGGAAATGTTGGAAGCGGTCAGGGTAACGGTCATAGTGCTATCCGTAAAGGACTTGCTTGTCGGAGAAACGGAAACGCTGCCGCTCGGAGTCGGATCAACGCCGCCGTTATAGAATACAGCGATACCGGTATCACCGATATGACCGGAAATGGTGGAACTGGTAACGGTAAAGGTACTGCCGCTTATCTTATCGGTATAAGTACCGGCCGGAACAGTGCCGCCGCCGTTGGGAACGGTAACGTCCTTGCTGCCGCCGCTTGCATTAACGATGACGGCACCGCCGCCGCGGCAGA
>ONYQ01000025.1:12499-36590 GCA_900322145.1 uncultured Eubacteriales bacterium | reverse complement strand
ACCTTAAAAAACTATCCTATTTTTGTGCCAATTCTAAGCGTAAACGTTTGCCTAAACTATTTGATTTTTCTCTTACCGCTTAAGTGTGCGCATGTGCCCTTCAGGGGAGGTGCCGAGCGTTAGCGAGGCGGCGGGGTTCTTGTTTTTGTGCAATTTTCAAATTTGCTCATTTATAGTTCAGATGTCAAAATCACCATTAAATGGCACTGAAACTTGTGTAAAACAACAAAATTTGTAAATTTTCTAAATATACTTTTCAAAATTTGTACAATATGATATAATCATTAAATAGAAATACTTTTTAGGAGGAATTCTGTTATGTATTATCTCGGTATTGACCTCGGCGGTACAAATATTGTGGCCGGTGTTGTTGATGAGGATGGTAATATTATCGTCAAAGCCAGCTGTAAGACCAATCTGCCCCGTTCACAGGAGGAAATTTGCGATGATATGGCGGCCGTAGCGCTGAAAGCACTTGAAAGTGCCGGATTGACCAAGAACGATATCAACTTTGTCGGTATCGGTGCGCCCGGTGCTGTCAATGGCGCAACCGGCGTCATTGAGTTCACCAACAACTTCAATTTCCATAACTGGAGAATCGGCGACATGATGAAGGAACGTCTGGGCGTTGATATTTATGTGGAAAACGATGCCAATGCGGCTGCTTTCGGTGAATATAACGTCGGTGCGGCCAGAGAAGCCAATGATGCGGTTGTTATCACCCTTGGTACGGGTGTCGGCGGCGGTATCATCATTGACGGTATGATCTACAGCGGTTCCAACTATGCCGGTGCGGAACTGGGTCATATTGTTATCCAGCATGGCGGCCGTCAGTGTTCCTGCGGCAGAAAAGGCTGCTGGGAGGCTTATTCTTCCGCCACCGGTCTGATTAACATGACCAAGGAAGCCATTATCAATCCTTACAACAATAATTCTATCCTCTACAAGATGATCGAAGGCGATACTTCCAGGATCACCGGCAAAACTGCCTTTGATGCGGCGCAGGCCGGCTGTGAGGTAGGTAAGGCCATTGTAGATGAGTATATTTCCTATCTGGGCTGCGGTCTGGTGAATATCATCAATATTTTCCAGCCGGATATCCTCTGCATCGGCGGCGGTGTCAGCAGTCAGGGGGATGCGCTGCTTCAGCCGCTCATGAAGATTATCGAGGCGGAGCGCTATACCAAACATAACGACAAGCAGACAGAAGTTTGTCTTTGCCAGCTGGGTAATGATGCCGGTATCGTCGGTGCGGCCTTCCTGGGCAAGTAATTCTGTGGGAAAAGGTGTTCCGGACGTTTCAAAGACGGATGAAGGCCGTTCCTTTTCAGGATGGGCAGCGTATCGGTGAACGGATATGCCGATAGCTATGCTGTTCCTGCTTCCTTTTAGCGTACAAATTTTGATATGCCTTTCTGAAATGCAAAAAGCACTCGGTTCTGTCCGGGTGCTTTTTGTATGGCTGTATATCAGATAAGGACGGTTGGAACGGTAAAAATTTGTCATCCATAGTTTTTACAAAAATGGCAGTTTTTGCTGATGCTGCGGTGCGAGGGGATAGAAAGAACGCACCAATCAGCGGTTGTGGCGAAAACGGAAACGAGGATTTCTATCAACAGTACCGGGTGTTTCATTTCAAAACAGAATGGTAAATTTTGTGCAAAACGGAGAAAAAACGCAAAAAAATAACGGCTTTTGCCAAATGCCTTGACAAACAGCCGAATCTGTAATAGAATAATAGGACGCATCATGGTGGAATTCTGCCCTCTTTTGGAGGGGACAGGGAAGATTCTATGGCAATAATACCATACTTACGGCAAAAAATCAAGCTTTTTTTTGCAAAAGTGTTTGTCAGGTACCGGCTGCTGTACCGACTGCTTTTCGGAAGGAACGGGAATGGCTTGCTGTAGGGTGCTGAGGGAATACTTCGCTGTATCTGTGCGGGAGAACGGTTTTTCCGGCAGCAGGATTTTTTCGGAATGCGACAAATTGAATGGAGTGATAATATGGTAAACGCCAGACCTGTGCGTTTGGGTAAGACCGAGCGAATGAGCTTTTCTCACACCGACGAGATCATCGAAATGCCCAACCTTATTGAGATCCAGAAGGATTCCTATGATTGGTTCCTGGTTGAAGGCTTGAAAGAGGTATTTGACGATGTTTCGGGCATCAGCGATTATTCGGGCAAGCTGGTATTGAGTTTCGTGGACTATGTTCTCGAAAAGGATAAGCCCAACTACTCTATCGCTGAGTGTAAAGAAAGAGGCGCTACCTATTCGGCACCACTGAAAGTAACGGTAAGACTGATTAAGAAAGAGCTTTCTGCGGATATGGCGGATGGACAGACTGCCCCCGAAGCGGCGGCTGCCTTCATTGACTCCGTTGTTTATTTCGGCGACTTCCCGCTGATGACACCCAGCGGTACTTTTGTTATTAACGGTGCGGAACGAGTGATTGTATCACAGTTGGTTCGTTCACCGGGTGTTTATTATAAAATGGATCACGATAAGACCGGTAAGGAACTGTTCAGCTCTACGGTCATTCCGAATCGTGGTGCATGGCTGGAATATGAAAATGACGTTAACGATGTCTTTTATGTTCGTATTGATAAAAACCGTAAGCTGCCGGTCACGACCTTTGTTCGTGCATTGACCTACTCCGGCGGCCATCAGTATAACCTCGAAACCGATGAGCAGATTCTGGACTACTTCGGTCAGGATGAGCGCATGATCGCTACCCTTGAAAAGGATACTGCTAAAACCCCTGAGGAAGCACTCAAAGCAGTTTATGCCAAGCTCCGTCCGAGTGAGCCGCCATCAGTAGAGAATGCACAGGCACATCTGAATGCCCTGTTCTTTGACCCCAGACGGTATGATATGTCCAGAGTCGGACGCTATAAGTACAACAAGAAGCTGGGTCTGGCCAATCGTCTGGCTAACCATAAAATTACAGCACCGATTGTGGATAACCGTACCGGTGAAATCTTAGAGGATGCCGGTGCCTTCATCAACAAGGAAAGAGCGATGGAGTTGGAAAATCTGGGTATCAATGTAGCGTTTGTCGAAGGTTCAGACGGTGCAGTTGTCAAGATCATCACCAACGGCATGGTAGATATTGCCGGTTATGTTTCCTTTGATGCCAAAGCAGAATGCAACATTAACGAAAAGGTACGCTTTGCCGTACTTTGTGACCTGCTTGACCGGTACGGCGATGATGAAGCCGAACTCAAAAAGGCGCTCCGCAAGAACAAGGATGCGCTGATTCCCAAACATATTATTGTCGATGACATCCTGTCCTCTATCAACTACATGAACTGTCTGGCACATGGTGTAGGTACCACAGACGATATCGACCACCTGGGCAACAGACGTATCCGTTCCGTCGGTGAACTGCTCCAGAATCAGTTCCGCATCGGTTTTGCCCGTCTGGAACGTGTCATCCGTGAGAGAATGACCACACAGGCACAGGACCTCAGCAGTCTTACCCCGAATGCCCTGATCAATATCCGTCCCGTGACCGCTTCTATCAAGGAATTCTTCGGTTCTTCTCCGCTGTCACAGTTCATGGATCAGAATAACCCTCTGGCAGAACTCACCCATAAAAGACGTCTTTCCGCTCTTGGCCCCGGCGGTCTGTCCCGTGACCGTGCCGGATTCGAGGTGCGTGACGTTCACTATACCCACTATGGCCGTATGTGTCCTATTGAGACACCTGAAGGCCCGAACATCGGTCTGATTTCCTATCTGGCTACTTTCGCTAAAATCAACGAGTACGGTCTGATTGAAGCGCCCTTCCGCAAGGTCGATAAGGAAAACGGCATTGTTACCCGTCAGGTCGAATATATGACCGCTGATATTGAAGATAACTACATCGTAGCACAGGCAAATACACCTCTTGACAAGGATGGCCACTTCATCAATCCTAAGTTTGTCGGCCGTCATAAGGATGAATTCGTAGAACTGGAAGTTTCCAAAGCAGACTATATGGACGTATCGCCGAAGATGGTTGTATCCGTTGCAACGGCGATGATTCCCTTCCTCGAAAATGATGACGCTAACCGTGCGCTCATGGGCTCCAATATGCAGCGGCAGGCCGTACCGCTGTTGGTGACCGAATCCCCGATTGTCGGTACCGGTATGGAATATAAAGCCGGTGTTGACTCCGGTGTATGTATCCTGTCCGAAGAGGATGGTGTGGTCAAGAATGTCAGTGCTGACCGTATCAAGGTGCAGTATGATTCCGGCCGTATCCAGACCTTTACCGTCACCAAGTTTACCCGTTCCAATCAGGGAACCTGTATCAATCAGGTGCCGATTGTATCCGTTGGCCAGCGTGTCGAGAAGGGTGAGGTATTAGCTGACGGCCCTGCTACCAGCAATGGTGAAATCAGCCTCGGCAAGAATGCCCTCATCGGCTTCATGACCTGGGAAGGCTATAACTACGAGGACGCCGTTCTCATTAACGAGAAAATCGTGCGTGACGACGTTTATACTTCTATTCATATCGAAAAGTATGAGATCGAAGCCAGAGATACCAAGCTCGGTCCGGAAGAAATCACCCGTGATATTCCGAATATCGGTGACGATCAGCTCCGTGATCTCGATGAAAACGGTATTATCCGTATCGGCGCTGAGGTACACGCCGGTGATATTCTGGTCGGTAAGGTAACCCCCAAGGGCGAAACCGAACTGACCGCCGAAGAAAGACTGCTGCGTGCCATCTTCGGTGAAAAGTCCAGAGAAGTGCGTGATACCTCTCTGCGTGTGCCGCATGGCGAATACGGCATTATTGTTGATATCAAAGTATTTACCAAGGAAAAAGGCAAGGACAGCCCGGACAGCCATGAAAAGACCAGTGATGAACTGGCACCCGGTGTCAATAAGGTCGTTCACTGCTATATTGCCCAGAAGCGTAAGATTCAGGTCGGCGATAAGATGGCAGGCCGTCACGGTAATAAGGGTGTCGTTTCCCGTATTCTGCCGGAAGAGGATATGCCTTTCCTGCCGGATGGCCGTCCCCTCGATATCGTATTGAACCCCCTCGGCGTACCGTCCCGTATGAACATCGGACAGGTACTGGAGGTACATCTCGGTTATGCGGCTAAAGCGCTCGGCTGGAAGATTATGACCCCCGTATTTGACGGCGCTCACGAGCAGGATATTTTCCAGTGCTTCCGTGATGCCGGCATCAGCGAGGACGGTAAAATCTGGCTGAAAGACGGCAGAACCGGTGAATATTTCGATAACCCCGTTACAGTCGGTTATATGTATTACCTCAAGCTGCATCATCTCGTTGATGATAAGATTCATGCCCGTTCCACCGGTCCGTATTCACTGGTAACACAGCAGCCTCTCGGCGGTAAAGCGCAGTTCGGCGGTCAGCGTTTCGGTGAAATGGAAGTATGGGCGCTCGAAGCTTACGGCGCCGCTTATACCCTGCAGGAAATCCTCACCGTGAAGTCGGATGACGTGGTAGGACGTGTTAAAACATACGAAGCCATTGTCAAGGGTCAGAATATCCCGAAGCCCGGCGTGCCGGAATCCTTCAAGGTTCTCATCAAGGAACTGCAGTCACTGGCACTGGATATCCGTGTACTCGACAGAGAGGGCAATGAAATCAATCTTCAGCAGGATCTGGAGGATGATGCCATTGTGGAGAGCGAGGACAGCGCCTTCAAGGAGAAAAACGTCATTACCGGCGATATCAGCGAAAGCTCACAGATTCTGGATGAAAGCGGCCTTCCCTATGAAGGTGACAGCAGTGATTCCGATGACGGCTTTGGCATGGATCCGGAGGATGAATTCGGCATGGATTCGGATGACGGTTTTGGTCTGGATGAGGATGACTACGCTTTTTCAGATGGCATGACGGATGATGACTGAGAGGAGGAAAAGAATTTATGGAATTCAACGAATTTGATTCGATTAAAATAGGCCTGGCTTCTCCGGAACTGATCAGATCATGGTCTTATGGTGAGGTCAAAAAGCCCGAAACGATCAATTACCGTACCTTGAAGCCGGAAAAGGATGGCTTATTCTGTGAAGCCATCTTCGGTCCTCAGAAGGACTGGGAATGTCATTGCGGCAAATATAAGAAAATCCATTACAAAGGTAAAATCTGTGAACGCTGCGGCGTTGAAGTGACAAGAGCCAAGGTGCGCCGTGAAAGAATGGGTCACATTGAACTGGCAACGCCGGTTTCCCATATCTGGTATTTCAAGGGTACTCCTTCCCGCATGAGTCTGCTGTTAGAGATTTCCCCCCGTACCCTTGAAAAGGTACTGTATTTTACCATGTACATCATTACCGATGTGAATCCCGAAAGTGAGGCCGCCAATGAACTGAGCCCCGGTCAGTGCCTTACCGAAAAGGAATATGCCGATAAGAAGGAAAAGTATGAGGATGACTTTGAGGCGATGATGGGCGCTGAAGCCATTCAGAAGCTGCTCCAGCGCATTGACCTCGAAAAGCTGTCCGAACAGCTGAAAAGCGAACTGCTTTCCCTGGAAGCACAGAAAAAACAGCAGGCACTCAACGGCGCTCCCAAGCAGGGCCAGAAACAGGCTCGTATCATGAAGCGTCTGGAAGTAGTGGAGTCCTTCCGTCAGTCTCAACGTACTGCCGGTGATTCCGCCGGATATCCGTCCGATGGTACAGCTCGACGGCGGACGTTTTGCCACTTCCGATCTGAATGACCTCTATCGCCGTGTCATTAACCGTAATAACCGTCTGCGCCGCATGATTGAACTCAATGCCCCTGAACTGATTGTCCGTAATGAAAAGCGTATGCTGCAGGAAGCGGTGGATGCGCTGATTGATAACGGCCGTCGTGGCAGAGCCGTCACCGGTGCCAATAACAGAGATCTGAAATCCCTTTCCGCTTTGCTGAAAGGTAAGCAGGGACGTTTCCGTCAGAACCTTTTGGGTAAGCGTGTTGACTACTCCGGCCGTTCCGTTATCGTTGTAGGCCCTGAACTGAAAATGTATCAGTGCGGTCTGCCGAAGGAAATGGCGCTGGAACTGTTCAAGCCCTTCGTTATGAAGATTCTCGTAGAAAACGGCACTTCCCAGAATATCAAGGCCGCCCGTAAGGAAGTGGAACGTGCCAAGAAGCCCGAAGTATGGGATGCTCTGGAACGTGTCATCAAGGGACACCCCGTTATGCTGAACCGTGCGCCGACCCTGCACCGTCTGGGTATTCAGGCCTTTGAGCCGGTACTGGTAGAAGGTAAGGCACTGAAACTGCATCCGCTGGCTTGTACGGCGTTTAACGCTGACTTTGACGGCGACCAGATGGCTGTTCACGTTCCGCTGTCAGCAGAAGCACAGGCGGAAGCCCGTTTCCTGATGCTGGCCGCCAATAACCTGCTCAAGCCTTCTGACGGTAAGCCCGTTACCGTTCCTACACAGGACATGGTACTCGGTTCCTACTATCTTACCTTAGTCAAGGACGGTGAACCCGGTGAGGGCAAGGTATTCCGTGACACTAACGAGGCCATCATGGCCTATGAAACCAAGGTTGTCAGCCTTCATGCCAAGATCAAGGTACGCAGAGAAGGCGAATGGAACGGTGTGCGCCGTTCCGCACTGGTCGATACAACGGTGGGCCGTATCATCTTCAACGGACCTATTCCGCAGGATTTAGGCTATGTTGACAGAAGTGACCCCGACAACTTCATGAAATATGAAATTGACTTCCTCGTTGGCAAGAGCCAGCTCGGTAAGATCATCAGCAAATGTATCAAGAAACACGGTACACAGGCGACTTCTGTTGTACTGGATAATGTCAAGGCACAGGGCTATAAATACTCCACAAAGGGCGCTATTACGGTTGCCGTTTGTGATGCGACGATCCCGCCTGCCAAAAAGGATATCATCAAGGATGCCGAAGCACAGATCGACAGAATTACCAAGATGTTCCGCCGTGGTATGATGACCGCCGAGGAACGTACCGATAAGGTACTCAAGGTCTGGGATAAGGCCACCAATGATGTTTCCAATGCCCTGCAGGCCAACCTCGGCCGTTATAACCCCATCTTCATGATGGCGGATTCCGGTGCCCGTGGTAGTATGAGTCAGATTCGTCAGTTAGCCGGTATGCGTGGTCTGATTGCCAATACCTCCGGTAAAACCATCGAAATTCCGATTCGTGCGAACTATCGTGAAGGTCTGAATATTCTCGAATACTTTATCGCCTCCCGTGGTGCCCGTAAAGGTCTGGCCGATACCGCTCTGCGTACCGCTGACTCCGGTTATCTGACCCGCCGTCTGGTAGACGTATCACAGGAAGTTATCATCCGTGAGGAGGACTGCGGTACTACCGAAGGTATCGTTGTCTATGACCTGAAGGATAACAAGCGTATTACCGAGTCCATGCATGAAAGACTGCTCGGCCGTTTCCTTTGCGAGGACTTCATTGACCCCGCTACCGGTGAGGTACTGGTATCCCGTGATAAGATGATGGACGACCGTGATGCGGATATTATCGTTAATCAGGGTGTTACCTCCATCAAGATTCGTTCCATTATCGAGTGTCGTGCGACACACGGTGTATGCAGAAAATGTTACGGTTCCAACCTCGCTAACGGTATGCCGGTCACCATCGGTGAAGCCGTGGGTATGCTCAGTCCATCGGTGAGCCGGGTACACAGCTGACCATGAGAACCTTCCATACCGGCGGTGTTGCCGGCGGTGAGGATATCACACAGGGTCTTCCCCGTGTTGAGGAACTGTTTGAGGCCAGAAAGCCCAAGCATTTAGCGATTCTCAGCGAAATCAGCGGTACGGTTTCCCTCGAAAGCAACGAGGGCAAAAAGAGCCAGAGGGTCACCGTTACCAATGAGGACGGTGAAAGCTGGACGGAAACCATTCCCTTTGGCTTCAAGGCAAAAGTTATTGACGGCAGTCATGTTGAAAAGGGTGACTTTATTACAGAAGGTTCCGCTAATCCGCATGATGTGCTGGCCATCAAGGGCACTTCTGCCGTACAGGACTATCTGATTCAGGAAGTACAGCTGACCTATCGTAACCAAGGTGTATCCATCAACGATAAGCACATTGAGGTTATTGTCCGTCAGATGATGCGTAAGGTCAAGGTCAAGGATGCCGGCGATACCGATTTGCTGCCGTTGTCGGTAGTAGACAAGAGCGAATTGTACGCCGCTAATGAGGTGATTCGTGAGCGTATCGCTAACGGTGAAACCGATCTGAAGGAAGCTACTTTTATCCCGATGCTGCTCGGTATTACCAAGGCTTCTCTGGCAACGGATTCCTTCCTGTCGGCTGCGTCCTTCCAGGAAACGAACCGTGTATTGACGGATGCCGCTACGAAAGGTAAATCTGACCCGCTGCAGGGTCTGAAAGAGAACGTTATTATCGGTAAACTGGTGCCGGCCGGTACCGGTATGCACCGTTACAGCGATATCGAAATCGAAGCGGTTTCCACTTCTTCCGCTGACTGATTCACGGTTCTCTGTCCCTTTCAGGAAAACATCCTTTGAACAATAAAACACCTCGCTGCTATACCCTGTAACGGGTCGCAGCGAGGTGTTTTTTGTCTGTTCAGCTATCGTTATGGCTCAACACAAAAGTTTGCGGAGTGAAAGAAGTGCAAATGTCCGGTGAATACCGCTGCGAAGCGGTACCGACAGACAGTAAGCAACGCACCCACGCTATAAGAAAGCATGAACCAATTTGAAGAAGGGCTTTTTGAGGGGCGGTGTGCGGGCATAGAGGTCGGCGGCGAGTGTACGGTAAGCTTGTTCCATAAAGCTGCGGTCATCGGCGGAAACTTCTTCCGGCGCATAGTTGACTTCCAGCATGATGCGGATAATGCGGGACGTATCCTCGATGGAAAGGGAAGATACGGCGGCTAATTGTTCGGCGAAATCTTCCTCTGAACCGGTATAATTCCGCAGCAGTCTGCGATAGTGCAGAAGCCGGATGATACGGTCAAACAGTTGACGGCAGGACATGGCAGACAAAGCGGAGAGCATACGCCGGCGGCGCAGTATCAGAAAAATAACCAGTCCGATCAGCGCAGCAGGGATGATGAACAGGGTACTCTTGAATACGTTAGCAGACAGGGCAGCGAAACCGCCTCCGTTATTGCCGTCAGCCGTATTGTCGATGGTTTCACCCCGGAAGGTCCAGCCGTGACGTGCCATAATGGAACGCATGGTTGCCTGATTAAAGCCCGGATAGGAAGCGTTCATCACGCCTTCGGTTGTAGGCGTGACTTCAACGGGTACCCAGCCGTAATCCTTGAGGAAAATCTCCACCCACGCATGAGCGGATTTATCCGTCAGCACCGCCGAAAAATAACCGGGGTACTGTTCATTGGGGGAAAAATCAGACGGCGAAGCCACATACCCTGTTACATAACGAGCCGGAATACCATACATCCGGTACATCAGAGCGGCGGCAGAAGCAAAGTGAACACAATAACCTTTGCCGTTGTCAAACAGGAAATAGTCGATAACATCCTTGTTATACGGCGTATTGCCGGGGGTAGTGGTATAGGTTGCCTTGTTTTGCAGAGTGACCAGAATATAAGTCGTAATCTCATTCAGATCTGTCAGGGGTTCCGCTTGGCAGAGGGCTTCCATACGGGAAAAGGCAGCGGCGGGATAGTCGATATATTCCCGCAGGATATAGCGCCGATAGGTATCAGCGAGCAGGCTGTAGATGGGGTTATCGTCCCACTGTGCGGAAGCATCCGCCATTTTAGCCGAGGAAAGATAGCGGTTTTGATAAGAACTACGGTTCGTGCGTTTGGACACGATACGGGATTCACTGTTTTGCGCAAAATAAGGGGAGTAGATATTGGCGGCGGTGCTGTTGGTCAGACTGCTGAACCAGATGGAGGCGGCACTGTCATTTTGCAGGAAACCTTTTTCTTCCTGTTCGGGATCAACCTGCAGATAACGGGTATCACCGATTTCCACGACTTCAAAATAATCCGGATTGAAGCTGGTCGAAGGGGACAGCAGATAGTACATTTCCGCTATCGGATCGGAGGAATCATAAATCAGATAATAGAAAGAATAGGGAATGTCGCCTTTGTGATTGCTATATACATCATTGATGACACTATCCATGAAAGGCTCCTGATAAGCCGTATTGCCATAAAGATTGCCCGCTGTTACGGTGAAAGCATTGCTCCATTGGCTGTCATTGTAATCTCTGCCGGTATAGCCTTTGAGATAGAGCGTATCTGTCGGCATCTGGTCAAGCGTGATTGCCAACTGATTCCGGCCGGTCTGATACAGGTTGCCGCGATTGATCGTACCATTGTTCACGCCGTTGGCGGAACTGCCGGTGGCATGAGCGATAATGTCTTTTACCAAACTGTCAGCGGCATAGGAAGCGCCGAATAATTGCCGTTCGGTGGTTTGTTCCAGCAGAAAGGACGGCAGAATGGCGGCTGTTACAATGGCAAGGGCTAACACAACACTTGCCACATTGATACCGGAACGGTGGGGCATGGTCATCACATTACGCCCGCTGCGCCGCTCGGACATATTGACAACGATGAAACCTACTTCATAAATGCCCAGAAACAGCATGGTGAAAAAATTCATGCTGCTGTCAAAAATCGGCACCAGCAGCAGCAGCGCTAAACCGCCGATGAGCATAATAGCGTGATTGCGGATGACAAATTCCAGTGCAAACAGGAAAAAGGTGATGAGAAAGACAAACAGCAGCACGAAAAACATATCCAGTGACAGATTCGTCAGGGGAAGCCCGTGAGATACCAGAAATTTGACGTGTACCGTTACACGGTATACCTGCGGCACTAAGGCAAGTCCTGCCGCAATTGTCATGATGGCGGTTACATAGATGAATATTTTTCCGTGACGGGTATATAAAAACCAGAAAATGATGTTGAGTACGGCCGTAAAGCCGACTAACAGCAGAGAGGTCATGATATTCAGCGAGAGCATATCACCGATGCTCAACAGGATACCGGTTGTGCCGCAAAGATACAGCACCAACAGCAGCGGAGAGGTACTAATCATCCGGCGTTTTTGTTCCTCCTGCTTCTGTTGTTTTTTGTCACGATAAGTTTTAACCGTGCGGACAGATATTTTTTTGATCGTGATTCACCTGCCTTTTCATGATAATAAGCGGAAAGATACGGCTGACGAGCCGTATTCTTATAGCCGGAAAACAAGAGTGGATAATTCCTCTTCAACGATTTCTTTGTGGAAATGGTAAATCGGCTGACCGGCAAAATACCATTCCAGATCGGTATTCAGTATCATCAGTCCTTCCTGTTGTGCAGGAAGGTGATGATACAGCGATTCGGTCGTACAATGGGTATCGGTCAGATAAAGCCGTGCCAGTGTTTCGGCGGCATCCGTGTCGTTACTGACCTGAAACGTCACAAGACTGTTTTTCTCCGCATCATACCAGTGAACATTACTGTAAATATCCTTTTTCAGCAGTGAAAGCAGCAGAGAAAAGATAATCTCATAAAACGCATCCCAACCATCGGTGCCGGGGTCTTTCGGTGACGTATCCAACAGCAGGTCGATAATATGATCGTTTTCCTTGCTGAATTCCTTCACCCAAAGCGTATCGGTGCGGGCGCTGTAATTCTGGTGAATATGGCGGCTGAGATCGCCCGGACGGTATTCACGGATAAGGCGTACTTCGGAATGGTCATCACCGGGTTTATTGCTGTGTGTTTCCGATACGGGCAGATTATCATAACGCCCGTCAGCCGGCAATTCAATGTGCATGGACTTTTCAACGGGGAACACTAAAATCTGTCCCGTTTCGGTGAGCTTATGTGACACCGAAAAAATCGACAGCGGATCGTAAAGAATCCAGCGTGTCAGCTGCAGGTCGATCACCCCGCAATAGGGAGCCTGCACATAGAAGAACGAGAGATTTTCTTCATTCATACTGCGCTGACCGGCACAGCCCCCGAGTTTTTTACGGAGAATATTTTTGTCGGTAGTATAGCGCAGACGCATTTTCACACGGTAACGGTTGACCGGCAAACGGCTGTCATTATCGGCACGAATGCCGATTTCCTTTTCGATTTTCTTGAAGGCAATGATTTTCGGCTTTTCGAGAGTGATGTTCAGCCGCTTTTTCTGATAGAACAGCAGGATGAACATGGCAAGCGGAAACAACAGGAAACAGACCGCTAAGATCATCAAGCCGACCTGATGGAACATACCGGCAAAATACCATATCATCAGCATCACCAGCAGCAATGTCAGCCCCTTCATGAGGAAGTACCTAAATAGGGCTGCGGTGTACGGCGGAGAATATCGTTGAGAATATCCTGCCGTTGGCTGCCGCTGGTTTTGGCGGCCATATTCAGGGAAAGACGATGGAATAATACATAAGGCAGCTGGGCGATGACATCCGTAGGAATGACAAAATGCCGTCCCTGCAGCCAGGCGTAGGCTTTGGCGGTTTTCACCAGTGCAATCGTCGCACGAGGGCTGGCACCCCGTTCAATATAGGGATGATTACGGGTAGCGGTAATCAATTTGATGATATAATCATAGATGACATCCTTGACATAGATTTCATGAATCTGCTGCTGCATGAGCAGGAAATCTTCCCGTGTAATGACCGTCTGTACCTTATCGGTACGGGTACCGGCACCGGCGGTGCGGGCAATTTCAAGTTCACTCTGGTAATCGGGATAACCCAGTGTGAGGGTAATCATAAAACGGTCAATCTGTGCTTCGGGCAACAGCTGTGTGCCGGTCGTACCGGAAGGATTCTGGGTAGCGATAACCAGAAAAGGATCGGGTGCCGGTCGGGTAATGCCGTCTACGGAAACCTTGCGTTCCTCCATGACTTCCAGCAAAGCGGATTGTGTTTTCGGAGAAGTACGGTTGATTTCATCCGCCAACAGGATATTACAGAACACGCTGCCCTCCTGATAAACGAATTTTTCTTCTTCCCGCCGGTATACGGAAAAGCCGGTCAGGTCAGAGGGCATGACATCCGGCGTGAATTGTACACGTTTACAGTCCATGCCCATGGCTTTGGAGAAGGCGGTGGCAAGAGTGGTCTTGCCGACACCGGGAATATCCTCTAACAATACATGGCCGTTGGCTAAAAAGGCGGTCATGATTTCGGCGGTCTCGGCCTTTTTGCCCAAAACAACGGCGTTGACCTCGTTGAGCACATTATGCGCTTTTTCTACATACGTTAAATCCATTGACTTCACCTCGATGATGCAGCAACAATAATATCTTTCAGCTGAAAAGGAATAACCTTCTGCAGTTCGGCTAATGACATTTCTATCTGGAATCCGATACGGCCGCCGCTGAACAGGATGGTATCAAATGCCTGTGCAGACAGATGAATGGTCGTGGTAAAGAATTTCTTCATGCCGATCGGGGAACAGCCGCCGTGAATGTACCCCGTCAGCGGTAAAAGCTCTTTGGCCTTGAGCATGGAAACGGCCTTTTCACCAACAGCCGCCGCCGCTTTTTTGAGGTCAAGCTCTTCGGCGACCGGCACTAAAAAGACATAGTGAGCGCCTGATTTAGCAACCGTGACCAGTGTCTTGAAAACCTGTGCGGGATTTTCGCCGAGTACCGCCGCTACCTCTACGCCGCTGAGCGCTTCGGTATCGGTGTAGTAATGTTCCCGATAGGGAATTTTCATACTGTCGAGTTTACGCATTGCATTGGTTTTGGTATCCTTTGCCATGAACTTTTTCCCCTTCCTTTATAAGTGCAATCCTATTGTATCATATTTCCCCTTCCTTTTTCAATACCTTATCCGCTGTCAGATATCCTGTTCGTGAGCTATTCCTGACAATATTTCCTGTCTGCCGTACCTTCCTGCCAAAAGATATCCGCCTTGTTCCATCCGCCACGCTATGCTTTTATGGTCTATGGCACAGGCTTATTTATGGAAAATGACCAATTTCACACGGATACGGTGTACAGGGGAGGATAATTTTACAATTTGTGCCAATAAATTTGCAAAAAAATATAGATTTTTCGGAACAGATATGTTATGATAAGATAGAATCTTTGGGAAAATATCCGGTTATAAGAGGTTCAACTACGGCACTGTCCTGAAAACGACAGGACGAAGCTATCACATAGACTATTAAAAGGGAGTTTTAGACTATGGAAAAAAGACTGATATTCGTAACATCACCACCGGCTTGCGGCAAAACAAAGCTGTCCAAAAAGCTGGCATCGGAACTCAAACACATTGTTTATCTGGATAAGGATACGCTGATTCCGCTGTCCAAACAGATTTTTGCCATGGCTGGTGAGGAATATAACCGCAGCTCCAAATTCTTTGAAAAGGAGATCCGCAATTACGAATATGAGGTTATTTTAGACCTGGCATTTGAAGCCCTGCGCTATGCTAATCTGGTCATGGTCAATGCACCGTTTACCAGAGAAATTCGTGACAATGACTATATCCATGCGCTGAGAGAAAAGTTAGCAGAAGCCGGCGCTAAACTGACGGTCATCTGGGTTGTCACCGATCCGGAAGTGTGTCATCAGCGGATGATCGACCGCAATTCCGACAGGGATGTGTGGAAGCTGGCGCATTGGGAGGAATATTTAGCAAAAGTCAATTTCAACATTCCGGAAAATCTGCGTGATCCGGATGACGATGGCGCTCTGCTGCTGTATCATAATTCTACGGATGAAATGGCAGAAGTGGATTTTGCCAAGCTGATGGCGTTCTTTAAGCCTTATGATGACTGAATAAAAAACAAGTGATCTGTGTGTCTGCTGACAGACGGCTGAAAAAAGTCGGGGGAGGGATGCAGTATGGTGATACTGGCAACGATGGCATTGGTCTGGGGTGTTGTGGCCATTGGTGCGGCCTTTTTGAGCCATTTGCGTGACTACAGCGGCGATGTATATGACAAGGTGGAAAAATCCCGTAAGCCCCCGAAATCCCCGCAGCAGAAGGCTCCGAAGGATCAGCCGCCGCAGTCTTAGCGGTCGTTTATTTCCCGTGAATGCCTTTCCGACGGTATCCTGCAGCGGCTGCTTGTTGTCTGACAAGCAGCCGCTTTTCAGGTATTGAAAGACAGCCAGACAAGTGGTATAATAATACAGTTAAGATATTGGCGGAAAACCCTGCAAACCGATTATTTTGATGAAATGCTTTGAGAAAGGGAAGATAGTATGCGAAAAGAAAACAAATACCGCACCCATTACTGCGGTGAACTGAGAGAAAGCGATATCGGCCAGAGTGTGCGTGTAGCCGGCTGGGTAGAGAATATCCGTGACCACGGCGGCGTTATGTTTCTGGATATCCGTGACCATTACGGCGTTGTACAGGTGGTTGTCCATGATGACAAGCTGTTGGAGGGCATTAACAAGGAATGTTCCGTTACCGTGAGCGGTACTGTTACGAAGCGTGATGAAGATACCGTTAACCCCAAAATTGCTACCGGTACCGTGGAAATTCATTCCGAGGATATTACCGTTCTCGGCAAAGCACCGCAGAATCTGCCCTTTGAGGTACAGACTTCCACCGAAGTCAAGGAGGATGTACGCCTGCGCTATCGTTTCCTTGACCTGAGAAACAGAAAGGTACACAATAACATTGTCATGCGTTCACAGCTGATTGCTTTCCTGCGTCAGAAAATGACAGAAATGGGCTTTCTGGAAATTCAGACACCGATTCTGTCCTGCTCTTCTCCGGAAGGTGCCAGAGATTATCTGATTCCCAGCCGTAAGCATAAGGGAATGTTCTATGCCCTGCCGCAGGCTCCTCAGATTTTCAAGCAATTGCTGATGGTGTCCGGCTTTGATAAGTATTTCCAGATTGCACCCTGTTTCCGTGATGAGGATGCCAGAGCCGACCGTTCCCCCGGTGAATTCTATCAGTTAGACTTTGAAATGGCTTTTGCCGAGCAGGAGGATGTATTTGCAGCCGCAGAGGATATTCTCTATGCTGCTTTCAAGAAATTCTCCAACAAGGAAGTATCGGCACCGCCGTTCCGCCGTATTCCGTTTGCGGAAGCGATGCTCACCTACGGCACCGATAAGCCTGACCTCAGAAATCCGCTGTTAATCAAGGATATCAGTCCGCTGTTCGAGGAAACGGATTTTGCACCGTTCCGCAAGAAAACGGTACGCAGTATTAACGTACCCGGTGCGGCGGCACAGTCCAAGAAATGGTTCAAGAATATGGAGGAATTCGCCCTCTCTATCGGCATGAAGGGCTTGGGCTATGTCAAAGTCAGAGAGGATCTCACGTTTGACGGCCCGATCGACAAGTTCCTCAAGGAAGGCGACAGAGAAAAGCTCATCGACATCAACGGCGCTAAGGCCGGTGACGTGATCTACTTTATTGCCGATACCAAAGATATGGCACCGAAACTCGCCGGACAGATTCGCACCGAAGTGGCCAGGCGTCTTGACCTGATCGACACCAGCCGCTTTGAACTGTGCTTTATCACTGATTTCCCGATGTATGAAATTGACGAGGAAACCGGCAAGGTTATTTTCACCCATAACCCCTTCTCCATGCCGCAGGGCGGTATGCAGGCGCTGACCGAAAAAGAACCCACCGATGTACTGGCCTATCAGTATGATATTGTATGTAACGGTGTAGAATTGTCTTCCGGTGCTGTGCGTAACCATGACCTCGATATCATGGTCAAGGCGTTTGCAATTGCCGGTTACAGCGAGGAAGAACTTAAAAATAAATTCAAATCCCTGTATAATGCCTTCAAGTATGGCGCACCGCCTCATGCCGGTATGGCACCGGGCGTTGACAGAATGCTGATGCTGTTAGCGGAAGAAGAAAATATCCGTGAAGTCATCGCTTTCCCGATGAACAGCAACGCACAGGATTTACTGCTGGGTTCTCCTACCGAAGTTACCGAACAGCAGCTGCGTGAAGTGCATATCAAGATTCGATAATCATATCAGAAAGAACCAAAGACAAGGGGGTCACGATGATGTTGAAAAATGCAGGAAGAAAAACGGCTGCATGGCTGATGGTGCTTTTGTTGGTTATGAGCTGTCTGTTGGTAAGCGTTCATGCCGAAGGCAGTGATACGGCGGTCTCTCAAAGCAGTCAGACGGCCGCAGCAGAGGAAACACCGTCTGATAACGGACAAATGAATCTGGATGTCGTGTTTGTATTGGATGCCAGCGGTTCTATGATTAAGTCTGACCCCAATAAAGTAGCGCTGGATGCCTATCGGCTGTTTTGTGATTTGCTGGACGACAGCTGCGGCATTGGCTATGTTGTCTTTACCCATGAACTGCTCAGCAGCAGTGAGGTCGTGAATATCAGCGATAAGGCAGCGCTGACAGATTCTAAAAATAAAATGGCTTCTGTCAAATACGACAAGGGCGGTTTTACGGATATTGCACTGGGTCTGACAAAGGCAAAGGATTTGCTGACGGCACCGGAGGTTAAGAACGATCACCGTGAAAAGGTCATCATCCTTCTGACCGACGGTAATACCGCTTTGCCGAAGGATGGCCCCCGTACATTGGAAAAATCCAATGACGAGATGGATGCCACTCTCATGGCGCTGTATGATTATCATATTCCGGTATATGCCATAGGTTTGAATTATGACGGCCGTATGAAGCAGGAGGAAATGCAGCGTATTGCCAATGAAACAAACGGTGTCTGGTATGAAACGACCACTTCTGAAGAATTAGTCAAGATTTTCTCGGATGTTTTCGGCAATATCTATCAGCTCAACGGTGAACAGAAGGAAATTGTGGAAGGCAATGTGCAGATCACGGTAGCGGATAATTCCGTTTTTACCGTCAGTGTTATCGTCCGCAGTTCCCTGAAGATGGAGGAACTCAACCCAAAATTGTACGACCCGTCCGGCAAGGAAGTTTCCTTGCAGAATAATAAGGATATATCCGTATCCACTACCAGCAGTTACACCATGATTAAAATTTTCTATCCTGACGAGGGTAACTGGCGGCTGCATTTAGATAAGGCTAATAATGATAACTGCGTTGTCACGCAGATGGACTACTACAGCATTTATCTGGAGCAGAAAGTATCCACACCGGCACCGACCGGCCAACCTTTGAAAATCGAAACGACTATCAAGAATTCTGACGGCGTTTTGCAGGATAAGCGTCTGCTGGACAGCATTACGATGAATGTCAAAATCGTCAGCAAAGGCGGCAAACAGGTCACTAAGCTCATGAAATCGGATGCAGCCGGTGTATACTATTGTGAGTGGCAACCGGAAGAAGCCGGTGATTATACCGTTACGACCATTGCGGAGACTCCCAAATTCAAAAAGAACAGCAAATCGGAACCGGTGGAGATCATGACACCGGAAGACTATGAGAATTATCTCAAGGGTGCCGGCAGAGGGGAAGAAGCCAAAGGTCATGAGGACAGCGGTAATGGATGGTTTACCATCGTGGTCATTCTGATTTCTCTGGTGGTGGCGCTCCTGCTGATCTTTGCCGTTACCGTTATTATCAGAAACGTCAGAAGAAATCATGCGGTATCCGGCCAAGCAGAAGAGCCGGATGCTTTCCAGCCGACACCGGCGGTACAGCCGCCGCAGCCGAAGGAAAAAGCGCCGCCGGTCAAGCCGGCTACCCCGCCGGAACTGGTGGATTATGAGATTGTAGAGCATGATGCGCTGGAAAATCTCATCAAAAAAGGACCGGATAATGTATTCAATGCCAGTGCGGATGATTATCAGAGTGATGCGGCACTGGAAGCCCTGATTCGTAAAGGTCCCGATAATACCTTTGCGGTAGGTAAGGATAAACTGCCCGAGGAAATGGATGAGGACGAAGAATACGGCGATGAATACGGGGACGAATACGAGGATGACGCAGGCGGTCTGGATGAAGAATACGAGGACAGCGATGACGATGATGACGGCAATAACCCGCTGGCCGGTCTGAACATCCGCAAAGACTAAACAATGTACAATGTGCAATGTACAATGTGCAATGATGGAAATGACGGTTTTCTTTGATCATGAGAGGCGGATTTCCGGTAATTGTACATTGTGCATTGCTGATTTGGTATAGAAGGAGGTTTTGTTATGGTAGATAAGGAAGAAATCATGAAGATAGCGATATTGTCCAAACTCTTTGTGGGGGAGGATGAAATCGAACAGCTGACAGAGGATATGTCGAAGATCATTTCGTTTGCCGATACGATCAATCAGGCCTCAGAAGAAGGCACCGAATTTGACAATATCAACAACCTGTCGAATGTCTTTCGGGAAGATGAAGTTGTTCCGTCCTATGAACGGGACAGAATTCTCAGTAATGCCAAGGACAGTGATGAGGGCTGTTTCTTAGTCAAGAACATTATGCGGTAAGCCCGTACATGAGGTGAGAAAGAATGAGTGAAAGTATGATTTATCGGTTTCACAGGATGCTGACCGAAAAGCAGATATCCTGTCAGGAACTGACACAAGCTTATATAGAGGCGGCTCAGAGGGATAATGCGGCGCTGAATGCGTATGTGACACTGACACCGGAAACGGCTTTAGCCGGTGCGGCGGCCGTTGATAAGAAAATTGCCGCCGGAGAGGATATCGGATTGCTCGAAGGTATTCCGATGACGCTGAAAGACAATATCTCTACGGAAAATATCCGCACCACTTGTTGCTCTAAAATCTTAGAGGACTATGTGCCGATTTATGATGCTACGGTCTGGAAGATTCTCAAGGCACAGAATGCCGTTCTGCTGGGTAAAACCAATATGGACGAATTTGCGATGGGTTCTTCCTGCGAAACTTCTTATTTCGGCGGCGCAAAGAATCCCCATAATATCGGTCATGTAGCCGGCGGCAGTTCAGGCGGTGTTGCTTCGGCTGTCGGCGGTCATATCGCCGTCTATGGTCTTGGCTCGGATACAGGCGGTTCTATCCGTCAGCCGGCGGCTTTCTGCGGTATCGTTGGTCTGAAGCCGACCTATGGTGCTGTATCCCGTTATGGTCTGATTGCCTATGCCTCCAGCTTTGACCAGATCGGCCCCATTACTGCGAATGTGGAAGATACGGCTATCGTTTATGATGCGATTGCCGAATATGATGCGATGGACTCCACTTCTCAGGGACGTAAGGGCGCACCGGTGTGCGATACGCTCAAAAAGGATATCAAGGGCATGAAAATCGGTATTGCCGATGAATACCTTGACGGCGTAAGAGAAGATGTACGGGCAGCTGTCGAAAAAGCGGCTGACGTTTACCGTTCTTTAGGGGCGGAAATTGTTCGCTTCAAACTGCCGGCGCTCCAGTATGCGCTGCCGGTTTATTATATTTTAGCGTGTGCGGAGGCTTCCTCCAATTTAGGACGCTATGACGGTATCCGTTACGGCTATAAGGCCGATAATTATACCGATGTCAATGACATGATTAAAAAGACCCGCAGCAACGGCTTTGGCGATGAAGTCAAAAAGCGTATCCTGCTCGGTACTTATGTACTCAGCTCCGGTTATTATGATGCTTACTACAAGAAAGCGCAGAATCTCCGTGGTACGATTGTCAAGGCATTCCGCAATGCCTTTGAAAGCTGCGATGTCATTTTAGCGCCGACTGTGCCGATGACGGCTTTTGAAAACGGACGTGCCACCAGTGACCCGATTGAAACTTATCTGACCGATATCTGCACTGTACCGGTGAATATCTGCGGTCTGCCGGCGGTATCCGTTCCCTGCGGCTTCGGCAAAGACGGTTTGCCCATCGGTATGCAGCTTATCGGCAACAGCTTTGATGAAGCGACAATACTCAATGCTGCCTGGCAGTATGAAAATGCCGCCGCCGACAGCTATCGTCCGGCCGATTTCGGCGTGAAACTTTAATGTACAGGAGGAGAACCTATCATGAAATATGAATTAGTTGCAGGCTTTGAAACCCATGTGGAGCTTGCCACCAATACCAAGATTTTTTGCTCTTGTACAACGCAGTTCGGCGGTGAGCCGAATACCCATTGCTGTCCGATTTGTATCGGTCTGCCGGGTACACTGCCGAAGCTGAATAAGCGTGTGGTGGAATATGCCATTCGTGCCGGTCTGGCAACACATTGTCAGATTGCTGAGATCGCTAAAATGGACAGAAAGAACTATTGCTATCCCGATCTGCCGAAGGCTTATCAGATTTCGCAGTATGACAAGCCCTTGTGTGAGCATGGCTATATTGAGTTGTCTAATGGCCGGAGAATCCGTATTCTGCGTATCCATATCGAAGAGGATGCCGGCAAGTTAGTGCATAGTCGTGGCAGTACCATGGTAGACTATAACCGTGGCGGTGTACCGCTGATCGAAATCGTTTCCGAACCGGATATCCGTTCCCCCGAAGAAGCCCGTGAATATGTCGAGAAGTTACAGCTCATCATGCGCTATATCGGTGTTTCGGATTGCCGTATGCAGGAAGGCTCTATGCGCTGTGACGTGAATATCTCTGTCCGTCCGATGGGCAGTGAAACCCTCGGCACCCGTACCGAAATCAAGAATATGAACTCCATCACCTTTATTACCAAGGCGATGGAATATGAATATAACCGTCAGATTGATTTGATTGAAAGCGGCGAAAAAGTCGTGCAGGAAACTCTGCGTTATGACGATGTAACGAATACCACTTCCGGCATGAGAGGCAAAGAGGATGCCAACGACTACCGTTATTTCCGTGACCCCGATCTGGTAACAATCAGTGTGCCACGCAGTAAGGTAGCGGAAATTGCCGATACTCTGCCGGAACTGCCGGCCGAAAAGCTGGAACGTTATGTGGATGAATTAGGTTTGCCGGAAAAGGATGCTCAATTGCTCGTGAAGTACCGCAAGGTAGCCGAGTATTTTGAGAAGGCTATCGAAGGCACGAAAACGCCGAAAACCGCCGCCAATTTCATTATCGGTCAGATTTTCCGTACCGTTGAAAATGAAGCCGAGAAGGAAGAATTCGCCATCAAGGTAACGGCGGAGCATCTCAATGAATTGATCAAGCTGATTGACAGCGGTAAGATTCGCATGAATATAGCGAAAACCACCCTTGACAAGATGCTGGAAACCGGACAGGCACCCTCTGAATTGCTGTCAGAAAGCGATATGGCCGGTTTATCCCCCGAAGCGCTGAAAGAACTTTGTCAGCAGGCCATTGATGCCAACGCCAAAGCGGTGGCCGACTATCGCAGCGGCAAAGAAAAAGCCCTCAAAGCCCTTGTCGGTTTCGTTATGAAAAACAGCCGTGGTCAGGCTGATGCCGCCGCCGCTGAATCCGTCATCAAATCCCTCCTGTAATCAATGTACAATGTACAATGTGCAATGTACATTGATTGTTTTCTGAACGTCAGAACGCAGGGGAACGGATTTGTCAATCCCCACGCATGATAAGAACGAAAAACCTCCGCTATGGTCTGGAACAGGTCAGCCATGACGGAGGTTTTTATGGCAATTGGCGCAAAGGAAAAATTGATTTACAGTAACAAGACGGTGTGATACAATAAATGATAAAGCTGACGTGTAAAGGAAGTGTTGCATATGCGGCGTAAAAAATGGTATCGGTTGACAGGAATCATAGGGATACTGCTGTGCATGATGGTAACGGGTTATGTGATGATGTGTGCAGCTGTTACAGCATCGGCGGAACAGGTACAGGGGGATTTTGTCTATGAACTGTCGGAGGATGGAAAGACAGCGGTACTGCTTCAATATAAAGGCAAGGGCGGTCAGGTGAAAGTGCCGGATAAGCTGGGCGGAAAACCGGTGGCGAATATCGGCACGAATGCCTTTCGTGGCTGTAAGGAACTGACGGGGCTTGCACTGCCCGAAGGATTAACGGAAATCGGCGAATATGCCTTCTGGTATTGCAGCGGCTTATCCGCCGTTCAATGGCCGTCAACGCTGAAAAAGATAGACGGCTATGCCTTCTTTGGGTGTACGGCGCTGACAGAGGTAAAACTGCCTGACCATATACAAAATATCGGGAATTGGGCGTTTTCCGGATGCAGTAATTTATCAGCGGTAAGTCTGCCGGACAGTGTGCGTATAGTGGGCAGTGGTGCATGGGATAATACGGCATGGTATAACCGTCAACCGGACGGCAATGTGGTCATCGGGCATTGTTACTATAAGTATAAAGGTGTGATGCCTGATAACTATACCGTGAC
>ONYQ01000025.1:0-12450 GCA_900322145.1 uncultured Eubacteriales bacterium | reverse complement strand
GCTTTTTCGGATTGTGAAACGCTGGTATCCGTGACATTGCCGGATGGATTGACACGGCTTGGCAACAGCCTTTTCTTTCATTGTAAACGGCTGTTTGCCGTAACCATTCCTGACAAGGTGACCGAAATCGGAGAGAATACATTTGCCGGCTGTAATCAGCTTAAAAGCGTGACTTTGCCGGATAGCGCAGTATCTGTTGGGAAAAATGCGTTTGCGGATTGTCTGACAATGGCAACGGTTGTATTGCCGCACAGCCTTCAGCGTATCGGAGAGGATGCGTTTGTAGGATGTCCTCAGTTATATGAAGTAATTTATATTGGTACAAGGGAAGAGTTCGACCGTATCCAAATGGAAGAGGGTACCAGAAAGCGGTTGGAAGGAAATCTTATTTTTGCAGTATCCTCAGAGGATATTACAGAGGACAGTGTCACGCATCTTCCGACAGTACCGGAAGCCAAACGCCGCCCGGTTCAGCAACAGGTATCCAATGAAACATCCGGCAGAAGTGAAACATCCGGCAGAAGAACTGCCGCCGTGATACGGGAAGAAAACAAGGTGTGGGAAATCGTTATCATAGCTGGTCTGGCATTTATCGGTGTTATGCTGTTGGCATTTATCATACGGGCGATTGTCAGCCGGAAAAAGCCAAAGACAATATCCGCCGATACGGTATCACAGGAGGTACAACTGCCTCGCTGGCGTAATGCACCGTCTGCACCGTCAGAGGAAGATTCATCAGCAACAAAAAAATAGGGAGGAGTGTCGGTATGCAGGTAATAGATTGTCATGCGCATATTTATCATCCGAAATTAGCGCCGAGAGCCGTTAAGGGAGTAGGGGCTTTCTATGATGTGCCGATGGCTTGCGGCGGTACGGTAGGGGAACTGTTATCCATGACACAAGCAAGCCCGATCAAGCGGTTTGTGGTGAATGTGGTGGCGCTGAATGTGAAATCCGTCAGTAAGCTGAATGATTTTATTGCGGCGGAATGTCAGGCGCATCCCGAATTGATTGGTCTGGGTACGCTTCATCCCGATATGCCGCATCCCAAAGAGGAAATAGAACGGATTATTTCACTGGGGTTACAGGGTATCAAACTGCATCCGGATACACAGCAGTTTGAAGCGGATAATGATAGGGCGATGAAACTATATGAGATGATCGAGGGCAGATTGCCTTTGCTGATTCACAGCGGCGATTATCGCTATGATTTTTCGCATCCGAGAAGAATAGCCCATATTGCCGACAGCTTTCCGAAACTCACGATGATAGCGGCGCATTTAGGCGGCTGGTCGATTTTTGAAGAAGCCGTTCCCTATATGAAGGACAGACAGTGCTATATGGATATTTCGAGTGTGATGCCCTTCGTCAAGCCGGATAAGGTATTGGAGTATATCCGGATGTATGGGGCGGACAGGTTATTATTCGGGTCGGATTTTCCGATGTGGCACCCCGTCAGCGAATATGAGCAGTTCATGCAGTTGCCTTTGACCGCAGAGGAACAGGAGAAAATTCTCTGGAAAAATGCCGCAGACATATTTCATATATAAATAACAGGACAGGCTGAGGAAGGTTATATTCCTCAGCCTGTCCTGTTTTGACAAACCACACAAGGTGTGATAAAATAGTTCTGCAAGACGAGTTATCATTAACGGTAGGCGGTTGGCTCCTTCTTTGTAACGGAGCAGCTTCTTTATGATTCGCTCCGTACTCTGCAAAGAGAGGGGGCGATAGGATGGAGAACTACATAACATGGTCGGAACTCATCAATCTGCTGATTGCGATGGCAACATGGGCAGGTGTGGTGGTCGCCATTATTGCTATTATTGTTCATCATCATGATAATAAAAAGAAGTAACCGCCCCAGGTTCCAATTGTGGCGGTTAACTTCTTAACAGCATTTGGAGCCAACCGTTTATCGGATAGCTCGTTTTGTACTTTTATTATACAGCACAATGTTACGTTTGTCAAATGCGTTTATCAGCACGACAACAAAAAGAAGTAACCGCCCCGGACTCCAATCGTGGCGGTTAACTTCTTAACACCATTTGGAGCCAGCCGTTTATCGGATAGCTCGTTTTGTACTTTTATGATACAGTATCCTGCTGTATTTGTCAAATGGTATGCTTCGGGAAATTACTGATACTGTCTGACAGCCTCTGACAATGCTTCTGCTTTGTCGGTGTTTTCCCAGGCAACGCCCAGATCTTCCCGTCCCATGTGACCATAAGCCGACAAGGGCTGATAGATGGGGGCATTCAGATTCAGTTCACGGATAATAGCGGCGGGACGCAGGTCAAATACTTCATTGACGGCCTTTTGCAGAATATCCTGTGATACCTTGCCGGTACCGAAGGTTTCTACCATGACGGATACCGGTCGGGCAACACCGATAGCATAGGACAACTGAATTTCGCACTTGGCGGCCAATTTTGCCGCTACAATATTCTTGGCAACATAACGGGCGGCATAAGCGGCACTTCTGTCCACCTTTGTGGGGTCTTTGCCGGAGAAAGCGCCGCCGCCGTGACGGGAGTAACCGCCGTAGGTATCCACGATAATTTTACGGCCTGTCAGACCGCTGTCACCGGCAGGGCCGCCGATAACAAAACGTCCTGTCGGGTTGACTAAAATGCGGGTATTTTCGTCCATCAGCTCCGCAGAGATAACCGGTGTGATGACTTCCCTGACTAAATCGGTGCGGATTTGTTCCAGTGTGACCTGTTCATCATGCTGTGTGGAGATAAGAATGGTATCAATGCGGACGGGACGGTCATTTTCATCATATTCTACCGTGACCTGTGTTTTACCGTCGGGACGCAGATAACCGATGGTCTTATCCTTGCGTACCTGTGCCAGACGCTTGGCTAATTTATGCGCTAAAGAAATCGGCAGCGGCATGAGTTCGGGGGTTTCGTCACACGCAAAGCCGAACATGATACCCTGATCGCCGGCACCGATACGGTCAAGAGCGTCGCTCTTGTCGTCACGGAATTCATAGGAAGCATTGACACCCATAGAAATATCGGGCGACTGTGAATGAATAGAGGTAAGTACGGCGCAGGAATTGCCGTCAAAATAACATTCGGGATGGTCATAGCCGACAGAAAGAATAGCTTCACGGGCTACCTTGTCGATATTGATATCAGCGGCGGAAGTAACTTCACCCATGATATGTACCAGACCGGTAGCGGCGGTCACTTCGCAGGCTACACGGGCATGATTGTCAGCGGTAAGATAAGCATCTAAGATCGCATCCGAAATGCGGTCGCAGAGTTTGTCGGGATGTCCTTCGGTAACGGATTCAGAGGTAAAGAGATAATGAGCCATGATGATCGTTCCTTTCTTTTATAACAGTGTGAATATGGTGGTATGTTTCCGCAGCAGACGTAAAAAAGCCGTCCGGTATCACCGGACGGCACTGTCATGCGTACTCATCTTTCGGTCATACCGCAGGATTTGGCACCTTACTTGATACAAGCAGGTTGTCGGACTTCATAGGGCCTGTTCCCTCCGTCACTCCGGATAAGCATTTTATTCAGATTCAAGTAGGATTATAGCATTTCTTTTCCGCCGTGTCAACGGAAAAAAGCATTTTTTCCGACTTTATGTCATTTATCCAAAAATCCTGTCGAAAGTTCCCGAAATGGTGTGGAGTTTGGAGTGTGGAATGTGGAGTATTGAATTGAAAATGAATGTACAAGTTGTGGTCACGCACAGACCGCCGCCCCAATATTGCGGAAAAGAAAGTTGATTTCCGTGTCTGATGAAAGAAAAAGCTTGACAAAAAAGGGGGAAGGGTGTATAATCAGTGACAGTGTAAAGCAGATGACTTTACAGAGAGCTTCCGACAGGGGGTCTTGCCGTATGTCAAAGAATTTTCAGGTTTCGGAACTGCTGGATTATTACGGCGAACTGCTGACCGATAAACAGCGTGAAACAGTGGAGTTTTATTATAATGATGACCTGTCGCTGGGGGAAATTGCAGAAAATACGGGCATTTCCCGACAGGGGGTAAGAGACAGTATCAAGCGCTCGGAAGCCGTATTGTTTGAAGCCGAAGAAAAATTGGGACTGCTGCAGAAAAGCAAGGAACTGCAGGAACGTCTGGACACCATCAGAAAGTATATTGATGTGATCGACAACCTGAATATCAGGCGGTATCGTTCCAATGATATCAACGAGAGTATCAAAATTATCCTTGCGGAGCTGGAAAAGCTCAAAGAAATGTAACCGAGTAAAGGGGTGGCAATATGGCATTTGAAGGATTGTCCGAAAAACTGAGTGCGGCATTCAAACGGCTGCGCAATAAGGGCAAGCTGACAGACAGTGACGTTAAGAGTGCGATGAGAGAAGTGCGCATGGCACTGCTGGAAGCGGACGTTAACTATAAAGTGGCCAAGGACTTTACGGCAAAGGTAACGGAAAGAGCCGTTGGTGCGGATGTAATGGAAAGCCTGACGCCGGCGCAGATGGTCATTAAGATCGTGAACGAGGAACTGACAGCGTTGATGGGTTCGGAAGAAACCCGCATCAACTTTGCCAATAAGCCGCCGACAATTATCATGATGTGCGGCCTGCAGGGTTCCGGTAAAACGACCCACAGCGCCAAGCTGGCTAAAATGCTGAAAAAACAGGGACACCGTCCTCTGCTGGTAGCCTGTGATATTTATCGTCCGGCGGCTATCGAACAGCTGAAGGTGGTAGGCGGTCAGGCGGGTGCGCCTGTCTTTGAAATGGGGCAGGAAAATCCTGTGACGATTGCCAGAACGGCCGTCAAACACGCTAAGGATTACGGTCATGATGTGGTTATCCTGGATACCGCCGGCCGTTTGCACATTGACGAAAAGCTCATGAACGAGCTGAAGAACGTCAAAGAAGAAGTACACCCGCATGAAATTCTGCTGGTCGTTGACTCCATGACCGGTCAGGATGCCGTCAACGTGGCAAAGAGTTTTGATGAACTGCTGGATATCAGCGGTGTTATCCTGACCAAGCTGGACGGTGATACCCGAGGCGGTGCGGCATTGTCTGTCAGAGCCGTTACCGGTAAGCCGATCAAATTCGCCGGTATCGGTGAAAAGTTAGATGATTTAGAGGTATTCCATCCGGACCGTATGGCTTCGAGAATCCTCGGCATGGGTGACGTACTGACCCTGATTGAAGATGCGGAAAACCGTCTTGACCAGAAAAAGGCCGAAGAAATGGCCAAGAAGTTCCAGCAGAATAAATTCGATATGAACGATCTGTATGAGCAGATGCAGCAGATCAAGAAAATGGGCTCCATCAAGGGTATCCTTTCCAAAATTCCCGGTATCGGCAAACAGGTCAGGGAAATGGATTTCGATGAGAAGCAGATGGACAGAGTCGGCGCCATGATTCAGTCGATGACAAAGGCGGAACGGGAAAATCCGAAGATCATCAATCCTTCCCGCAAAAAGCGTATTGCTGCCGGCAGCGGCATGAAAGTGGAGGATGTCAACCGCCTGATGAAGCAGTTTGAAGAGATGCAGAAATTCATGAGAGGCATGAACGCCCGTGATAAATACGGCCGTAAAAGACGGCTGCCGGGACTGGGCGGCGTACCCATGACACAGACCTTCCACGGTCAGGGCGATGGCAAGCGCAAAAAATCCTGAGTCTTTCATCCAATGTATTTATTGGTGAAAATATAATATTCTAATGACGGTGCGTGATGCACCATGTCAAAATTCTGGAGGTAAATTCAATGGCAGTAAAAATCAGACTTCACCGTGTAGGTGCAAAGAAAGCTCCTTTCTATCGTGTAGTAGTGGCAGATTCCAGATATCCCCGTGACGGCAGATTCATCGAGGAAATCGGCACCTACAATCCCCTTGTTGAGCCTTCTGAGTTCAAAGTAGACGCTGACAAGGCAAAGCAGTGGATTGCTAACGGCGCTCAGCCCACTGATACCGTCAAGGCACTGCTCAAGAAGAACAATATCATCTGATGACGGTTGTCGGAGGACACTATGGAAGCATTATTGATCGCAATTGTTAAGGATCTTGTGGGTCAGCCCGATGCCGTATCCGTTACTGTGGACGAGAAGAATGAGGAAGGCATTGTTGTCTATCATCTTCACGTTGCGGAGGAGGATATGGGCAGGGTGATCGGCAAGCAGGGACGTATTGCCAAGGCAATCCGTACCGTGATGAGAGCCGCCGCCGCCAGACAGGATGAAAGGGTTCAGGTAGAAATTGAGTAACCGTCTTTTCTGGAGCCGAGCGTAATAAACTTAACAACCTATCGGGGGAGAGGTCTGCATGGTCGGGCTTCTCCTTTGCTGTATCTTGTACGGTTGAACATTGACAGAGGTGAGATTATATGAAAAAACAGTTTCTCGAAATCGGTAAAATTGTGGGTACACACGGTCTTAAAGGAGAGGTGCGCATTGACCCATGGTGTGACAGTGCCGCCTTTTTATGCCGTCTGAAGCGGTTATATGAAGCGGATGGCATGGAACGTGCGATTGTAAGCGCAAAGGTACATAAGAATGTAGCGATCATCTTGTTCAAGGATGTACACACGGTAGAGGAAGCAGACCGTCTGCGAGGCAGAATTGTCTATCTGAACCGTGATGACGTGAAACTGCCCAAAGGAACACATTTTATACAGGATCTGCTGGGATTGACCGTAGAAGATGCCGATAACGGCCATGTTTACGGCACCATTACCGATGTGCTGAAAACCGGTGCCAATGATGTCTATCAGGTATCCAAGGACGGCAGGGATTATCTGATTCCCGTCATTCCGGAGGTTGTATTGGAAAAGGATATTGACGGCGGTGTGGTGAAGATTCGCCCGATGAAAGGACTCTTTGACGATGAGGATTGACATTATCACGCTGTTTCCGGAAATGTGCGAGGCGGTGCTGGGGGAAAGCATTATCGGCAGAGCCAGAAAAAAAGGCATCGTTGAACTGGTGTGTCACCAATTGCGGGATTATGCCTTTGACAAACATCATCGTGTGGATGACAGCACCTATGGCGGCGGTATGGGAATGCTGATGATGGCGGAACCGATTGCCTTGTGCTTTGAGGATTTATGCAAAACGCTGGAAACACGTCCGCATTTTATTTATCTTTCCCCTAAGGGTGCCACGCTGACGCAGGAAAAGGTACGGTCGCTGGCGGCTTATGATAACCTTGCCTTACTGTGCGGCCATTATGAGGGAGTCGATCAGCGGGTACTGGATACCTATGTCGATGAGGAAATCTCTATCGGTGACTATGTATTGACGGGCGGAGAACTACCGGCACTGGTGTTAGCAGACAGTGTATGCCGTATGATACCGGGGGTCTTGTCGGATGACCTGTGCTTTGAGGAAGAAAGCCATTACAGCGGTTTGCTGGAGTATCCGCAGTATACCAAACCGGCGGAATGGCGTGGCATGACGGTGCCGGAGGTACTGCTGAGCGGTCATCATGCCAATATTGAACAGTGGCGGCGGGAACAGGCTTTGCTGGAAACCGCCAGACGGCGGCCGGATTTGTTCGCTAAATTAGTATTGGATGAGAAGGATAAGAAGTTTTTGCGAAAAAAAGGTATCATATAGCTAATAAGGTCATTTTAGTGCAAATAACCGGCAGAAAAAACGGATGCTTCCGGTGCAGATCATGCGGAAAATATTCTTTGAAAGAAATATAAAAATCGCCTGATCGCTTTTTGGGAGCATAATTATGCGTATAAAATGGCAAATTTGTATATTTATTCCATGAATAGAAACAGGGATGGGTAAAAGATTGTATAATGTAAAGAATATTTTCTTTTGCGATGGATTACTATTAGCTACAATGAACAAATTTCGGCTCAATGATACGGATAATCAATGATTCAAAACAACGCTTTGCATAAAATTGCTAAAAAACGCTCATAAATATACATTTTTTGGCGGATGAAAAGCGGATTTATACTTGATAAAGCACAATAGTTTTCCACTTTTACAGCAAGTTGCACAAAATACGGGTTTCCATGCCATTTTTTAATCGTACAGAAATCCAAACTTTTCTAAAACAGTTGAATATTGCTCAAATTATGCTATAATATGGAATATAACAAAAGGCAGACGGACCGTCGGAAAACCGTATGTTCTTGGTTATAAAGTTAAGGGGATATATTTTTGATGAGGAGGAATTTCAATGTTCGTCAAGGAAGTAATGGTTCAGAATCAGGTTGGTCTCCATGCTCGTCCGGCTACCTTTTTCATCCAGAAGGCTAATGAATTCAAGTCTTCTATCTGGATCGAGAAGGAAGAGAGAAGAGTCAATGCGAAGAGCCTGCTCGGTGTTCTTTCCCTCGGTATTGTCGGCGGTACTACCATTAAGGTAATGGCTGACGGTGCAGATGAAGAAAACGCTGTTGAGAGCCTTGTAAAGCTGATTCAGTCTGGTTTTTCCGAATAATTTTTTGATCGCATTCCCATGAAGCGTCGCTGATGAAGCGGCGCTTTTTTCAATGTGCAATGTGCAATGTACAATACTATAAATGAGCAAATTTCTAATGCTTTCGTCAGATGGCACAAACCCTTCCGTCAAAAATCCACCATTAAAATGGTTGATTTTTGCCACCTCCCCTAAAGGGGAGGCTTTTGAAGCATTCCTTGCCTCCCCTTCAGGGGAGGTGCCGAGCGTTAGCGAGGCGGAGGGGTTCCCGTTTTTGTGCAATTTTCAGATTTGCTCATTTATAGTACAATATACAATGTGCGATAGAAAAAGCCCGTATATTCTGCCTTTGGGGGAGAATATACGGGCAATTATATTGAACATAAAGCCTTTTCTGAGTCTTGACAGGATGACTGTTTGTCGTTATATATCCTGTCGGGCGGCAATATTTCAAGGGTTACTTTTGAAGATACTCATCTATTGCTTTGGCGGCGGCTTTGCCGGCACCCATCGCAAGAATGACGGTGGCGGCACCGGTAACGGCATCACCGCCGGCATAAACGCCTTCACGACTGGTCAGACCGTTTTCACCGTCCGTTACGATACAGCCACGCTTGTTAACGGTAAGTCCCGGTGTCGTGGAACGGATAAGCGGATTCGGGCTTGTACCGATTGCCATAATCATGGTGTCAATGTCAAGAACGAATTCGCTGTTTTCCTTGACAATCGGACTGCGGCGGCCGCTAACATCCGGTTCGCCCAGTTCCATTTCCACACATTTCAGGCCGCATACCTCGCCCTGTTCATTGCCGAGCACTTCTACAGGATTGGAAAGGGTACGGAAGATAATGCCTTCCTCCTGTGCGTGTTCGACCTCTTCTTTACGGGCAGGCAGTTCCTCCATGCCACGGCGATAAACAATGGACACTTCCTCCGCTCCCATACGCATAGCGGAACGGGCGGCATCCATCGCAACATTACCGCCGCCGACAACGGCTACCTTTTTGCTGTGCTTGATAGGCGTTTTGCTGTCCTTTTTGTAGGCCTTCATCAGATTGATACGGGTCAGGTACTCATTGGCGGAATAAACACCCTTCAGGCTTTCGCCGGGAATATTCATAAAACGGGGCAGACCGGCACCGCTGCCGATATAGACGGCTTCGTTACCCATTTCAAACAATTCATCAATCGTCAGAATTTTGCCGATGACCATATTCGTTTCGATTTTTACGCCGAGTGCCTTCAGGTTGTCGATTTCCTTTTGCACGATGATTTTCGGCAGACGGAATTCCGGAATACCGTATACCAATACACCGCCGGCCACATGAAGGGCTTCATAGATTGTGACATCATAACCTAATTTAGCCAGATCACCGGCGGCTGTCAGACCGCTGGGACCGGCACCGATAATAGCAACCTTATGACCATTCAATGTCGGACGAACAGGCTGTTCGGTGCAGTGTTCCCGATGATAGTCGGCGACAAAGCGTTCCAGTCGGCCGATACCGACACTTTCCCCCTTTTTGCCACGGACACATTGGCTTTCACATTGTTTTTCCTGCGGACATACACGGCCGCAGACAGCGGGTAAGGAGCTGGATTGAGCAATAATCTGATAAGCGCCTTCCATATCTTCGTTGGCGACTTTCTCGATAAAAGCAGGAATATTGATAGAAACAGGGCAGGCGGTGGTACAGGGCTTTGTCGGACAGTTCAGACAGCGTTTAGCTTCTTCGACTGCCATATCATAGGTATAGCCGAGAGCCACCTCATCAAAATTGCGGCGGCGGACAGCCGGATCCTGTACCGGCATGGGACAGCGTTTAGGATTCATATTTCTCTGAACAGCCATTGTTTATGCGTCCTCCTTCTTATTGAGCAGGTTGCAGGATGCCTCACGGGCGTGTAACTCAAACTCTTTATACATAGTACCTCTGTGCATGGCTTCGTCAAAATCGACCAGATGACCGTCAAAATCCGGCCCGTCCACGCAGGCAAACTTCGTTTCACCGCCCACGGTCAGCCGACAGCCGCCGCACATACCGGTACCGTCAATCATAATCGGATTCATGCTGACAATGGTTTTAATGTTATATTTCTTAGTCAGCAGACAGACGAATTTCATCATGATGACCGGACCGATGGCAATCACTTCATCATACTGATTGCCTTCCTGAATCAAGGTTTCAAGGGCATTGGTAACCAGTCCTTTTGTGCCGTAACTGCCGTCATCGGTCATGATACGCAGTTCACTGCTTACGGCACGGAATTCATCCTCTAAAATCACCAGATCCTTATTCCGGAAACCCACAATGCTATGTACCTCACAGCCGAGCGCCGACAGTTTTTTGGCTAACGGATAGGCAATCGCACAGCCGACACCGCCGCCGACAACAGCGACTTTCTTCAGACCGTCTGTTTCACTGGGACGGCCTAACGGACCGACAAAGTCCTGCAGACTGTCACCCTCCTGCAGACTATCCAATTCCATCGTAGAACCGCCGACAATCTGATAAATAATCGTGACAGTTCCCTTTTCACGGTCAAAGTCGGCAATGGTCAGCGGTACACGCTCGCTGTCCTCCTTCGCTCGGAAAATAATAAACTGTCCCGGTTCTGCTTTACGGGCAATCAGCGGCGCTTCAATCTCCATCAAAGAAACTGTAGGGTTCAGCACTTTCTTTCTGACTATCTTATACATTCACGTTTCATCCTTTCCTCGCCGCCGTGATGTCGGAATCCTCTGTTTCCTCACAAGCGGATGATTCCTATTATAACACAGATATTTTCAATGTGCAATGTGCAATGTACAATGTGCCATTCAGATGGATTTTTACGGAAGAATATGCCATACGAAACATCACGGTTTTATCCTCCGTATACCGTTGTTTTTCCATGTGATTGAAAAGATGGCATTTTGCGGAAACGCTTTCCATTTTTATGGAAATTTTTTCCATAGAATTGGTTGCGAAAAATTTCCAATAAAAGATAAAAATGAAATTACTGTCCGTAAACATTAAATTTTCGATAAAAGAAAAAAATTTTTTATGTAATATTTGACAAATTACGAAACACATATTATAATATTCTTAGAGGAAATTATAAGTCGTCAGACAACGGGAGGAATGATACGATAGTGAAACTTAAAGGCGTAATTGTACTATTGCATACGGGGTTTGTGTGAACAGACGACGTTTTTTGACTGTAACAAGGTGAAGAATCAGACCATCTGCCGGCAAAAAAAGTGCGGCAGGCGGTCAGTGAATTTTTGTTTAAGGAGTCGGAAAATATGCAGCGGGACGAGCTGATGAGTTTGAAAGAAACGGGTCAGAAGGGTGATTTCCTTTTGCCCTATGTAGTGAACAAAACGGTAATGCCGGATTACTATACAACCTTTCCCATGCATTGGCATGATGAAATGGAAATCGTCTATGTGGAGGACGGCGAATATATTGAGTCAGTGGATTTTGAGGAATATCACGTCAGAAAAGGGGATATTGTCTTTGTCAATCCCTCGGTACTGCATTCCTTTCGGTTATGTGACAATAAGAGAACGGTTTTCCGTTCCGTCATTTTCAATATGAATCTGCTGACCGGCAACAGTATGGATGCCTGCTCCATCCGGTATTTCGTACCTTTTGTAGAAAAAAATTATATCTGTCCGGTGGTGATCTCGGCGGATCATCCGCATTATGAGAAAATCTGCGCCAGAGTGAAAAGCATGATATCTGTCTATGACGAAAAGGGCGAGTACTTTGAAATCAGGCTCAAGGCGGAAGTCTATGGGCTGTTCTATGAACTGTTCCGCTATGTTTTTGTCAGTGATATCGGGGATTCCGCTCTCAAGGATGTTACCACCAAAAATATCAAGGCGATTATTGACTATATCAACGAAAACTATATGAACAATATCACGATTGATGAACTGGCTGATACGGTTAATCTCAGCAAGCATTATTTTATGCGTTTTTTCAAAAAATACATGGGAACAACGTGTATTGAATACATTAATGATTATCGATTGAATATTGCAACAAATTTATTATTT
>ONYQ01000074.1 GCA_900322145.1 uncultured Eubacteriales bacterium | reverse complement strand
CACAGTAAAATATGAAAACATTATATGTCAGTGATCTTGACGGTACGCTGTTAGACCGGCAGGCAAGGCTGAGTGTGCAGTCGGAAACGATCATCCGCCGCTGTATTGAAGAAGGAATGCTGTTTACCGTAGCAACGGCCAGAAGTCAGTCGGCTATCGGTTATTTACAGCAGTTAGGTGTCCGTATTCCCAGTATCCACCTCAACGGTGTATTGCTGTATGATTACAGCCGCCGTCAATATATTGATTGTGTTCCGATGGATATCGCTACCTCGTTGGAAATTATCCGTATTCTGAAGGACTTTGACCGGATGTCATTTGTCTATAAATTCGACAGCGACTGCGGCATTAATGTAGAATTTGAGCGCCTTTCCAATGAAGTGGAACGTAATTTTTTTGAAGCCCGCAAGAATCAGGATTACAAAAGTTTCCGGCAGACACCGGAAATTACCGTTTCCGAAGAAGATAAGGTGATTTACTTCACAATGGTGGATGCCTATGAACGTCTGCAGCCGATTTATACGGAAATACAAAAGCTGTCGGGTGCGAAAGCTACTTTATACAGCGATAACTATTCGTCCATGTACTTTTTAGAAGTATTCAGCAGTGCCGCCACGAAAGCGGCAGGGGTATTGAAGCTGAAAAAAATGCTCGGCGCTGACCGTATTGTAGCCTTTGGCGATAACCTGAACGATCTGGAAATGATGAAAATAGCGGATTGCGGTATCGCTGTCGGTGATGCCGTGGAAAGTGTCCGTCAGCAGGCGGATGCGGTCATCGGCCGCAGTTATGAGGACGGCGTAGCGCTTTATTTAATGCATAATTCATAATGCATAATGCATAATGATTATCTGTGGTCGCAAAAAAATAACCCCGATGGAACTTTCCTTTCCGGAAAGAACCATCGGGGCTTTATGTTGCTGATGAAAGTCTGTATCATGTGCAGGAATGCGGCGGAATTATATCAACTCCACACTCCTAACTCCTAACTCCACACTGTATCTCAGCCCGCACCGAAGAAGCTCAGAATATTGAAGCCGGTCGGCATCGGAATGGTAAACATATAGATCGTGGCGAGCAGTAAGGCGATAACCGCAATCAGCAATACAACGGCACGATTGGGCAGGCTCTTGAAAATACCTACGATACCCAGCATGAACAGGACAACGGAGTAAATGACGTTGACCAGATTGAAGGCATCGCCGTTAGCGTTATCACGCTGTCCTTCTTCCAGTACCTCACGGGACTGCGCCAACAGTTCGTTAGCCTCGACAAAATATCCGTCCATCATATCCGGTACTTCAAAGGGAGAATTCATCTCCTCAGTCATTTTTTCAATAGCTTCCAGCATGACAGCACTGCAGTTCTGTTCTGCATAGGTATTCAGTTTGCCGTCAATCAAGGCTACCTCTGCCTGCTTTCCCTCTAAATTGGCTAACTCTTTATCAAAAGCATAGTCCATCATGGTATTCCATGCCATCAGGTCGGACAGATACAACTGCATTCCGGCGTTGTATTCGGAGTTGCCTTCCGAAGCAAGGTTATTGCTCTTGGTGTAATTCGTGGCCTGGTTACCGCCGTGCAGAGAACCGATCCAGGTAGCCCAGGCGGTCAGCAGGGCAGTAATGCCCAGAAAAATCGCAACAAGTATTTCGATTTTTTGGGGGGATAAAAGCGGTTTCTTTTTGGGGGCGGTTTCAGGGGCTTTCTCGTCTGTTGTCGTTTCGACTTCGGTTTCCTTGATTTCCGTTGTTTCTGACATTTTCAAACCTCCGTTAAATGATAATGGAAAAGTCGCTTCGCTAATGGCATACTGAAAAACGATGACCCGATACAGCCTGAAACGGCGGTTATCAACTTACGTTTTCAGTATTCATTTAGCTCCGCAGGGATGCTTACGGCTCCGGACCTGTGCTGATCTGGATAACGACAGTGGAACCATAGCGCTCCTTATCGCCGGCGCTGTGGCTCTGGTAGCCGATGACCTTACCGGCTTCTACTGTTTCACTGGACATATATACGCCCGAAGCAACAAAGCCCTGTGCATTCAAGGCTCTGACGGCCGTTTCAATAGACTGTCCGGCAATGACCGGCAGTTCACGGTCTGCTGAACCCATGCTGACCGTTACAACAATGGTTACGCCTTTTCTTGCGGTAATGCCCGGTTCGGGACTCTGTGACTTGATGACGCCCTCTTCGTATTTATCGCTGATCTCATCTTCTGTTTTAATCAGCACAAAGTCATTGCTCGCACCTAATTTGGCAATCAGGTCACTATAGCGCTGATCGACAAGATTCGGAATGACGATCATATCGGGGTCACCGTCATCAAGGTTGGATTCCTCTTCGGTATTATCGGATTTACCGGTAATGAAGCTGTTGAAGGAATCGGGGTTATTGGTAATCCAGTAAATACCGGCACCGAGCAGAATCAGCAGACTGGCCAGTACGGTCAGCAGTCCCCATACAAAACCGGGTACGCCGTCCTTTTTACGGGGCGTATAATTAGCGGCTACTTCACTTTGGATAGCGTTACGGTTGGCTTCATTCTGGATAGCCTTTACAGTAGGCGCAGACGAAAGCTGTGTACGCAAATCCTCAAAGGTCGCAATACGGCTGAGTTTCTGTACCTGCAGACCATCGGCCAGTGCCGAAATGATATGCGGCGGCAGACGCTTGAATACGGCTGTCGGAATGGACAGTTTACCGTCCGGCTTGCGTTCACTGCTGTTTTCCGGTAAACGACCTGTCAGGGCATAGAATAAAGTAGCGGTGAAGCCGTAAACGTCGGTGGCTTCATCCAGCACACCGATTTCTTTGTATTGTTCCGGTGCCGCACAGCCGTCCATCAGTTCCGGTTCAAAGAAACCGCCGGTCTGACGCAGTTCCTTCAGGGCAAAATCCGTCAGGCGGAGTTTACCCGAAGAGGTCACAACGAGATTATCCGGAGAAATCGCATAGTGACCGATGCCTGCCGCATGAAGTCCCGAAAGCGCCGTGATAAGCGGCATGAACAACGGGCGGGCGGTATTCCAGTCAATACTGCCGTTCCTGCGGTTGATATACTCCGTAAAGGGAATGGAATCATAGTATTCCGCAACGGTATAGGATACGCCGTTTTCGCTGAAAATATCGAAAATCGGCGCAATAGCCGAAAGCTCCCGCAAACGGGCGACACTGCGGTAATAACTCAGGAATTCCTCATTCAGCTTCTGGAACTGTTCCTCATAGCCGCCACGGATGACGACTTTCTTTTTACCATTCGCACGGCCGCAGATACCGGCGGGCATAAATTCGCTGATAATTACCTTTGTACCCATCGTTTTGCTGAAACCGATATATTTAGCGCTTTCTGCATTACCGCTGAGCTTTTTGCCTACAATATAGTTGCCGTCCTGCAGTTCTGTGCCGAGCGGCATAAACGGTGCGTTCTGTACAGTATCACGATTAAATCCGCAGATAGGACAAACCTTTTCGCCGTTGTTCTTCTGCATACAGCCAAGACATAGCTGTGCCATAAGCATCACTCCGCCATTCTCCGTACTGAATTTCAGTGAAATAAGGCAAAGGTGTACGGTACGCTCCGCCTTATATGTCTTTAAGATTATAGCACAACCGTGTGGTAAATTGCAAGTTTTTATCCTTTTTTCTTGTATCCGTTACAAAATTGTAAATCCAGAACGATGAACCCTTGTGAATTCCGTTGATTGACACCGGTAGTATGGGCTGTTACAATGAAGAAAAAACAGGAAGATGGCGCAGAAATGATATATTTATTAGAGAACAGCGACGGTCTGACAGAAACATTCCTTCTGCAGGGATTGCCTCTGCTCAGTCGGCAGCGGCGTGACAGAATTTTGCGGTACGGTTCCCTACAGGACAGAATTAACGGCTGTGCGGCTTATCTGCTCCTGCGGTATGGCCTTTGGCGGGAATATCAGATTCGGACAGCACCGGCGTTTATTTTCGGGGAACATGAAAAGCCGTTTTTGGCGGATTATCCCGATATTTATTTTAACCTCAGCCATTGCAAAACGGCGATTGCCTGTATTATCGCCCCGCAGGAAACGGCGATAGATGTCACCGACCGCCGGAAAATAAAAAATAACCTTACCCGAAGGGTCTGTTCACCGGAAGAACAGCGGCAATTATCCGTCAGCGAGGATCCGGAAACCTGTTTTCTGCGGATGTGGACACGCAAGGAATGTCTGTCGAAGCTGACCGGCGAAGGAATGTCCCGTTCTTTCCGTACCATTACGGATGAATGGCCGCAGGCGGTCTATGTGCATACCGAAGAACGTCCCTGCTGTATCCTTTCCTACTATGCCGAAGCACCGCAGACCATCCGTTCTCTGACAGCGCAGACATTATGGGATACTCTTTCCGAAAACAACGCATAAATATTTGAATTTTCCGAAGATATGGTATATAATATAGGTTAATGCCGTCAATGCTCGTCAACAGCGCTGACGGTGAAAGACAGTTGATTGGTGTCAAGAAAAGAAAGGGAGAGGTACTATGACAAAGATTGACATTTTTTCGGGCTTTTTGGGCGCCGGTAAAACCACACTCATTAAAAAGCTGATTCAGGAAGGCTATCACGGCGAACAGTTAGTGCTGATTGAAAACGAATTCGGCGAAATCGGCATTGACGGCGGTTTTCTGAAAGAAGCCGGTATTCAGATCAACGAAATGAATTCCGGCTGTATCTGCTGTTCACTGGTCGGTGATTTCAGACAGGCGCTCATGAAGGTGCTGGATGAATATCATCCCGACAGAATCATTATTGAGCCGTCCGGTGTCGGCAAGCTGTCAGACGTTATCAATGCGGTCAAGACTGTTGCCAGTGAGGACGTTGTGCTGAACAGCTTTATCACCGTAGCCGATGCGACCAAGTGCAAAATCTATATGAAGAATTTCGGTGAGTTCTATAACAATCAGATCGAGAGCGCCAGCACGATTATTCTCAGCAGAACACAGAATGTTTCTGACGAAAAGCTGTCACAGGTATTGGATTTGCTGAGAGAGCATAACCAGAAGGCCGCTATTGTTACTACGCCGTGGGATGCCCTGACCGGCGATCAGATTTTAGCCGCCACCGAAGGAAAAGCCCTTCTCACCGTGGATGATGTGGTCTATGAGGAAGAATGTGACGATCCGGAATGTGAGTGTCATCATCACCACCATCACGATCATGATGACGATGACGACCACGAGCATGAACATCATCACCACCATCATGACCATGATGACGATGACGACCATGAGCATGAACATCATCACCATCACCACGACCATGATGACGATGACGACCATGAGCATGAACATCATCACCACCATCACGATCATGATGACGATGACGACCATGAGCATGAACATCATCACCACCACCATCATGACCATGATGACGACCATGAACATCATCATCACCACCACCATCATGCGGATGAAGTATTTATCAGCTGGGGCAAGGAAACTGCCAAAAAGTACACCAAAGAGGATATTCAGCGTATGTTAGCGGCATTGACCGAGCAGGAACGCTATGGCATGGTATTGCGTGCAAAGGGTATTCTTGCGGCACAGGACGGCACATGGATTCATTTTGACTATGTACCGGGAGAGAGTGATGTCCGCAGCGGCAGCGCTGATTATACCGGCCGTATCTGCGTAATCGGTTCTAAGCTGAATGAAACGGCTTTAGCGGAACTGTTTGGTGTGTAAAGAAACGGAGGGTATGAACCAATGGAAAAGACCATTCCGGTATATCTGTTCTTGGGCTTTCTGGACAGCGGCAAAACGCATTTTATGCAGGAAAATCTCTGCGACAGAGAGTTTATGAGCGGCGAAAAAACATTAGTAGTATTATGCGAGGAAGGCGAGGAAGAGCTTGACCCTTCCCAGTATAAAGGCGGCAAAAACGTTACTATTGTAACCGTCAGCGAGAAAGAGCAGCTGACCGAACAATTCCTGTCCGAAGCGGCTAAAAAGGCTAAGGCCGAGCGAGTGATGATTGAATATAACGGTATGTGGCTGCTGAATGATTTAGGGCAGGCACTGCCGAAAAACTGGCAGATTTTCCAGATTATGATGACAGCGGATGCCGCTACCTTCGATATGTATAATAGTAATATGCGCCAGTTGGTCTATGATAAAATCAGTGCAACAGAGGTCGTCTTTTTCAATCGCTATGATGACAGCATTGACAAGATGAAGCTGCACACGATTGTACGAGCCATCAACCGCCGTGCCAATATCCTGTATGAATATAAAGACGGTTCCGTAGAACCGGATAATATCGTTGACCCGCTGCCGTTTGATATCAATGCGCCGGTCATCGAGGTAAAAGATGAGGATTTCGGTCTGCTGTATCTGGATGCAATGGACAAGCCGCAGCAATATGACGGCAAGACCGTGAAGTTCAAGGCATTAGTGGCCCGTAATCCGAAACTGCCGAAGGATACTTTTGTCGGGGGACGTTTTGCCATGACCTGCTGTGTGGAGGATATCCGTTATGTAGGATTCCTCTGCCGTTGGTCGAAGGCTTCCACACTGGCTAACAAAGGCTGGTACACGGTTACCGCCGAAGTCCGTGCCCAGCGTGATCCTTTATTCGGCGGTGAATTAGGCCCGATGTTCTTAGTCAAGGATGTCAGCAATGCCAAACCGCCGGCCGAAGAAACGGTTTACTTCTCCTGAGTGTTGGAACGTTCACTCACCATTCACACGGCATCATAAAAAAGCCTCAGTCCATTTCCTTCAGAAAAGGGAATCGACTGAGGCTTATTTTTTAGTATCGTGAAACTGCTGTGAGCAGTTATCTTTTTTTGTAATACCGTTACAGAAGACGCTTCATTTTTTCTTCTGTATCACGGATGAGATTATAAAGGGCGGGGGCGGTATCGGGATGACTTTTGGAAATGACATCGGGGGACAGATAGGGGACAGCGCTGCTATCGACATTATATGAAGCCGGTGAGGCTTTGCCCAGAGAAAGACCGTTAATATTGGCTTCGACGACGTTTTGCAGGGCAGAAGCAATACCGGCGTAATATTCGGGGATGACGGAAAACATGGCCTGCGGATTTTTTTGATTCAGGGAATACACGGAACGAAGCATTTTATATACAGAGATCATAAAATAGGAGGATACCTCAGAGGTGAGTCCTTTATTGTCAATTTCTTCGAGAATGTCAAAAATGATTTGCAGGGAATTAAGAATGAGTTTTTTATTCATCGCTGTCAGGGCAGCGGTTTTATGGTTTTCATCTTTGGCAGCGTTCAACGGCTGTTCGGTATCAGGTGCGGCAGACGGAGCTGAACCGGTACGGTCAAGACTGCGTCCCAGCAGATAATCACACGAAACCTGATAATAGTCTGCTATCTTGATGACAAAATCAAGTCCGCATTCACGGATACCCTTTTCATAATGAGAGAGCAGTGCCTGTGATACACCTAATTCCAGCGCAGCCTGTTTCTGACTCAGTCCACGTTCTTTTCGCAGCAGTGTGACAATGCGCGGAAAATCGTTATTCATAAGACACCTCCTCTTGACAATATCGTGTAAATCATCTATAGTAGTTACAGTTGTTTGTGCGGCAGCACAAAAAAGGGTAAACGACCTTAGATTAAACAGTATGTAAATTATATAACATTCAAAACAATTTGTAAAGTTCTTTTTTTCTTTTTTTGAGCCTAAAATCATTATTTTTTTCAGTGGCTCTACACCGTTTTGGGAAAGGTCTGGCAGGCTTTTCCAGTGTTTATCCATTTCAGGAAGAGAGGGAAAAATCCATGCAATCCTATACGCTTTATCTCATTCGTCATGGTGCGATAGAGGAAACAAACCGGGGTAGTTATATCGGCCGTACTGACGTACATCTTTCCGAGAAAGGAAAGCAGGCGCTTTTGCAGATCAGTGAACAATTCGGCTATCCCTATGCCGAAGAAATTTATGCCAGTCCGTTACAGCGCTGTACGGAAACCTGTGCGCTGATTTATCCCCAACGGGAAATTCAGACAGTACCTGCTTTCAGTGAATGTGATTTCGGCGCATGGGAAGGCAAGAGTGCGATGGATTTAGCCGGTGATCCGAATTTTGCCGCATGGCTGCAAAACTCCGATAAGACACCGCCGCCCGGCGGAGAAAGCGGTAAGGAATTTGCCGTGAGAGTGTGCAGAGGATTTGAACATTTAGTGGAAGATTTATCCGCCAAAGGTGTCCGGTCAGCGGCACTCATCACGCATGGCGGCGTGATCATGACGATTTTAGCCATGTTCGGACTGCCGCAGGCGGAAAGCTATCGCTGGCGTATGGATAACGGTTACGGTTTCGCTGTGCGTGTTACACCCATGCTCTGGATGCGTGACCGTGTGATGGAAGTTTTTGATACCGTTCCCTTTGCTCCGAAAAAGTCTGTATCGGAAGAGGAATAAACCTGAAAAGCCGCAGGCAATGAAGCACTGCGGCTTTTTTATCCTAAATCGGCAAGAAGACTCCGACCTCTATAGGTCGGGGATGAATTGCCGGTCAGCCGTAAGGCTGACTTTTTGTTGACTTGTGGCTGTA
>ONYQ01000152.1 GCA_900322145.1 uncultured Eubacteriales bacterium | reverse complement strand
GGCAATTTCGTCTGCCGATAGAATATGGCGGACAGCGAACCCCTACGGCACAATGGACGGTAACCGGTGCCGGCGCAGCATTGTTGCAAAAAGGATGGAACAGTCAGCACGGCGTAATGATTCGTCATATCACGGTCGGACGCATTACCGATTGGCAGATCAAAGATGCCAATAATATGGGGGCGGCGATGGCACCGGCGGCGGCTGATACCCTGCGGCATTATCTGAATGATACCCATACGACCGTGTTTGACTATGACCTGATACTGACAGGGGATTTAGGTCATATTGGTTCAACTCTGCTGTATGAATTGATGCAGCGGGACGGTATCAATATTGCGCCGAATCATCAGGATTGCGGCTGTCTGATTTTCGATGCCAAACAACAGGATGTTCATGCCGGCGGTTCGGGCTGCGGCTGCTGCGGTTCGGTTTTTTGCTCGTATATTATGCAAAAGCTGCGGTGTAAGAATCTGAAGAACATTCTGTTGATTGCAACGGGGGCGCTGATGTCACCGACATCCTCTCAACAGGGCGAGAGCATTCCGGGTATTGCACACCTTCTGCACATCGTCAGTGAATAATTAAAAAGAGTGTGGAGCCGTATAAACTCCACACTCAACATCAGTTTTCGGGAAAAGCTTCGTCTGAAGCTTCTTCGGACGGAGCAGTTTGACCAAGCCTTGCATTTCGCCAACGAGTGCCGCACCACCGGAGAATCATCAGAAGTCCCCGGAAACATTCATCAGCGGCGAGGGCAATCCATAGGCCGTAAAGTCCCCAGCCGCAGACAACGGCTAATACATAGGAGCCGCCTACACTAAGCAGCCAGTTGGAAAAGACGGCACAGGCCGTTGGATAGAATACATCACCGGCGCCCCGCAGGCAGGCAATCAGTACCAGATTCGTGGTACGGCCGAATTCTAAAAACAGATTCAGTATAAAAATACCGGAAGCCAATTGAATGACACCGGCATTGTCGGTGAAAATCGAAATCAGCGGAACCCGCAGGAGGATACCAATGACAGAGGAAATCATGGCGATGAGAAGGGCTGTTTTATAGGCATGAAAACCCTGTTGACGGGCTTCGGTAAAAGCACCTGCGCCGACACGGTGCCCGACAATAATTTGTGCCGCCTGACCGATGGAAACCGAGAAGATATAGAACAGGATGGTGATATTCTGTATGTAGGTCTTGGCGATGAGTTCCTGTTCAGTCAGACAGTTCAGTACGATAGACGTAATCACTAACTGCGACAGGTTATACAGGAAGGTTTCAAGGGCGGCCGGTACGCCGAAACGGAAAAACAGGGCTAAATCCCGTTTCGGAAACGGCTTGAGCCATCGGAAAAGGGAAGGATTTTCGACCTTGCGGAAGAGCAGAACCATCAGCACGATAACGCCGAGCGCCCGTGTGATGACCGTAGCAACCGCCGCACCCATTACGCCCATTTTCGGAAAGCCCAGCCATCCGGGCACTAACAGTACATCGAGAAGGGTATTCAGCACATTCATACCGGCTGTGACGAACATGGGCAGTTTCGTCATGCCGTGACTGCGGAAAATACCCGACAAGGCATTGAGTACCGCCTGCAGGAAAATGAATCCCCCGACAACCGATAAGTAATCCTGTGAAAAGGAAAGTACCTGTCCTTTTGCGCCGATGAAACAGAGAATAGGCTGACTGAACAGCACCAGTACGATACTGACCGCCAGACCGGTGAACAGGTGCAGTGCGATGGATAAGGCGGCGATACGGGAGGCGGCCTGTCGCTGACCGGCACCAAGATATTGCGTGATGAGAATGCCGCCGGCGCTGGAAAATACCGTGAAAACGATTGTCAGGACGGATACCGCCTGATTCGCTGTGTTAATGCCCGATGCCGCTAAATCATCATAGCGGCTGAGAACAAGGACATCGACAAAGCCTAACAGGATAAACAGCAGCATTTCGACCATCATCGGCCATGCCAGACGGAATAAATGTAATTCCGCCGGCGCAGAGGCGGAAGATTCGTTATTTGTTGATTTCATAGATGATTGTACCGTAAGGCAGGAGTGTCTGACCGTCAAAGCGGTCGGCGTACAAAATTTTTCCGGACACGGTGACAGCGACAGCGCATTTTTCACCGTTAAGCATGACCCCAACACTGTTATGGGACGTGTCTGTCAGACGGTGGTAATGTAACAGACGGGGATGCTGTTCATCATGCACAAACCGTATAGCGTGACCTTTGAGGGCGGAATAGGTTTTCCGCAGGCGGATGAGTTTCTGTACTTCCTGATAGACCGCCGTATATTTTCCCTGTTCAATGTCTTTCCAGGGCATACAAAGGCGGTTTTCCGCCAGACCTTTGCCCCGCATAGCAATTTCTGTGCCGTAATATAAGCAGGGCGTACCCGGCAGGGTCAGCAATAAACTCAGTTTCTGATACAGAAGGCTGTGGTTGCCGTTACATTCTTCGGCAATCCGTGTAGTATCGTGCGTATCTAAAAAGTTAAACAGTACATCGGTAATCTGTTCGGGGTACATCGTCAGACAGTGGTTCAGCGACAGCATAAAATCCCGGGCGGTCATGTCGGGATGGCGTTCATAGCTGTTGATACAACCGCTGATAAGATAGTTCATCACGGAATCGTATTCCGTACCGTCCAGCCAGTTGAGCGCATCGAACCACATTTCCCCTAACAGGAATAAATCCTGTTTCAGCGGTTTCAGCCGTTGGCGCAGGGCTTTGAGGAAGGTATGGGAAACCTCGTCGCCTACGTCAAAGCGGATGCCGTCAATATCCCATTCCCGTACCCAGTAGGCGCATATCTCGGAAAAATACTCGATGACTTCCGGATGATTCGTGTTAAACTTCGGCATACCTGCCCAGAAGGAAAACGTATAATCTTCTGTTTCTGACAGACATCCTGCCAGGCAAAGAACTGTGTGCCGCAATGGTTGAAAACACCGTCCAGCATAATGCGGATACCGGCCTGATGAGCTTTTTGCACTAATTCCCGCAAATCGTCCTCCGTACCGAAATCGGGGTCAACGGTACGGTAATCAAAGGTATTGTACTTATGATAACTGCCGGCTGAAAAAATCGGTGTCAGATACAATCCGGTGATGCCTAATTCCCGTAAATAGGGCAGACGTTCGGTAATGCCTTTCAGCGTACCGCCGTAGGTATGGTTGAAACCGAAATATTTTTTCTGTCCCCAGGAAAGAAATTTCGGGGCATCGGGGGCATTTTTATCACGGCAGAAACGATCCGGCATGATCTGATACCATACCGTATCCTTGACCCATGCGGGCGGTGCGATCACATCCGAAGGATTCAGCCAGGCGAATTTGAAGCATTGACGGTGTGCCGGCGATGTATCACCGATAGGGAAAACACCGTCCTCCATCACGGCATAGCGTTCTTCACCGGCGGAAACTTCAAAATAATACTGTAAGCGCTTGAACGGCGGTTTTATGCGGTATTCCCATAAAATATGATGGGGCAGTTCGCAAAGACACTGCATAATATAATGCTGACCGTACCAGTGTTTACGGCGTGTCAGTTCATGGATAAACGGGTCAGCGCATACCAGTGTGACCTGTTCCACATCCTTGCCGGTCTGCAAACGTAATACGACCGTATCCTGATCGGCCGCATAGCATAAATTACCGCTGCTTCTGTGAAAAATGGCAGCTACATTCATATTGCGTCACCTCCGTTTTTAGTGTAACATAAAACCTGCTGTTGTACAATCCACAATCATGCTTATTTTTTGTATAATAGACCTATCGTTATCTGATGGGACAAATACCTGTTGTATGTATCGTTCTGCACCATGTCGAAGAATAGAAATAATCGCCCTATAATTCTTTATAAGAATTATAGGGCGGCGGAATTTGCCTATAATATATATTTGTAACTATTATGGGTCAATCAAAGAAATGGAGTGATAACAATTGAATCCGTGGATACTCTCAGCGATCATCCTGTTGCTGGTGATGTTTTCGGCGTTCTTTTCATCTACGGAAACCGCATATTCTTCCGCCAGCCGTATCCGGCTGAAAAGCTATGCGGAGAGCGGCAGTAAAAAAGCGAAACGAGCTTATAAAATATCCGAAAATTACGATAAGGCACTATCGACGATACTGGTGGGCAATAATATTGTGAATATTGCGGCTTCCTCTTTGGCAACGATTCTGTTTGTATCGTTTTTCGGCGAGACGAACGGCACCATTCTCAGTACCGTTGTATTGACGGTAATCATCCTGATTTTCGGCGAGGTAATGCCGAAGAATTTCGCAAAGGAAAACAGCGAAAAAATGGCGCTTGCGTCTTCCGGCGTTCTGCACTTTCTGATGGTGATTTTCACCCCTGTTACGTTTATCCTGCTGAAGCTGAACAATATGGCTAAAAAATTGGCTTCTGACGGTGAGGGAGAACGGGAACCGACCGTGACCGAGGATGAACTGAAATACATTGTGGAAAGCATTGAAGATGAAGGCGTATTAGAGGAGCAGGAAAGCGAGCTGGTGCAGTCGGCCTTAGCGTTTGACGAAAAAACCGCCTATGATATTCTGACTCCCCGTGTCGATCTGACAGCGATTGAAGAGCATGATTCCGTTGATAAGATCAGAGAGGTTATTCTCAGTGAACGATATTCCCGTATTCCTGTTTATCGGGACAGCGTGGATAATATTATCGGTATTCTGCATACCAGAGATTACTTAGAGGCCTTATTGACAAACGATCAGCCCCGTTTAGAGGATATGCTCCAGCCGGCCTATTTTATTTACCGTTCCAAGAAGCTGTCGGCCATTTTAGCCGATTTCAAATACAAGCGGCTGCATATTGCGGTTGTCACGGATGATTACGGAGGCACACTGGGTATTGTGACCATGGAGGACCTGCTGGAACAGTTGGTCGGTGATATCTGGGACGAGGACGAGGAAATACAGAGCAAGTATAAAAAGCTGTCGGAGAATCAATATGAGGTCAGCGGTGATATGCATATCAATGATATGCTGGAACTGTTGGACAAGGACAGCCGGTATATTGAAACGGAAAGTAAGTCTGTGGGCGGCTGGGTCATTGAACAGTTGGGAGATATTCCCGAAAGCGGCGCTCATTTTGTGTATAAAGAGCTGACGGTTACCGTTAATGCGGTAGAGGATAACCGTGTGACGATGATTACTGTTGTTTATCAGCCGGAACCGGAGGAAGAAAACTGACTTTGTACTGTTCACGCTCCTCTTTCTATCGAATGTGGGCGGTCAAATCAATTCCACATTCCACACTCCAAACTCCACACTGTTTACGCTCCACACTGTTTACGCTTCTTTCTACATACTATTTTGAAAACTGCACAAAAACAAGAACCCCTCCGCCTCGCTAACGCTCGGCACCTCCCCTGAAGGGGAGGCAGGAAACGTTTCAAAAGCCTCCCCTTTAGGGGAGGTGG
>ONYQ01000076.1 GCA_900322145.1 uncultured Eubacteriales bacterium | reverse complement strand
GTTGGTTCGCAACCCCGTGAAGAAGGCTTTACGGAAAAATTCGTATCCCAGAGGTATAACAACAAAGCGTATAGCATGACAAAATAATACTATCTGTATATTCAGGATAGACACGGAAATATACCAACTGTACTATTTGCGTTTGCATATACTGATAGTATATGTTACAATAAAAATACCTTCCGTATATACAGGATGTAATATACATATTGTATAACAGTTGATAAAAAAACTGTAATATCGGGGCAGAATCGACAAGGATTCTGTAAAATTTCCTTTTATCTTACTATTGTTTGTGGTATAATACAATAGAATGATTTGTGCAGACAGGGAGTATCCGGTGAGAACCGGCGGTCATGTGTTTGCTGAAGCATGACGAAGCGCAGTCAATAAAGTATCAGGCATAGTGAAGCAATCAGAATTTTTCACTTGCGGAAAATGCCGGAACAGCCAAATATTGATGATTTATTCGCTATTCTTTATTCTTTATGACTATAAATGAGCAAATTTCTAATGCTTTCGTCAGACTGCACAAACCCTTCCGTCAAAAATCAACCATTTTAAAGGTTGAAACGTTTCCTGCCTCCCCTTCAGGGGAGGTGCCGAGCGTTAGCGAGGCGGAGGGGTTCTTGTCTTTGTGCAATTTTCAAATTTGCTCATTTATAGCTTTATGATTTACTTCCGGTTTTCGCAGGAGATGTGAAGGAATGAAAAGGAGATGTTTTGATGGAAGGTTTAATCCGGAGAGAAATATGTGAGGGGGTTACCTTTAACAGTATTGTGGATGACCGTTTCAAGATAGGCCGTTTAAGTGTAACACTGCTTGTACCGTTAAGCCGCAGTACAGCGGCGGCCAATGTATTATTGTCGTGTGTGCTGACACGTTCCTGCAAGGCCTATCCCGATATGACGTCGTTGAACCGCCGGTTGAATGAATTGTATGGGGCGGCATTATATGCGGTAGTTCGCCGTATCGGTGAATTTCAGGCGGTGACGATTGCGGCATCCGGTCTGGAAGATTGTTATGCGCTCAATGGCGAATCGGTTTCTTCGGAATTGGCGGAACTGCTGTGCGGTATTCTGTTTGAACCGAAGCTGACGGACGGTCATTTTGACGATGAGGACGTAGAGCAGGAAAGACGGCAGTTGTTGGAAGATATTGATGCAGAGTATAATGAAAAGCGTGTGTATGCGGTCAATCGCTGTATTGAAAAGATGTGTCGGGACGAGCTGTTTTCCATTGGCCGTTACGGTACCCGTGAAGATGTGGTATCGCTGACCCATGAACAGCTGATGGCCGCCTGGAAAAATCTGCTTGAAAAAGCCAAGATAGAGATTTATATGCAGGGACGTGGGGAGCCGGACAAAGTCTTTGAGCGTTTCCGGAGCTTTTTCGGCAATACGCCCCGTAAAATCAGCGGCAGCACCAAAATTGTAACAGAAGTGAAGGAAGTACAGCACTTTGTTGAAACGGATGAGATCACGCAGTCTAAGTTAGTCATGGGCTATCGCTGTGCTTATCCGGCTACCAAGCGGGAAGTGATTGCGGCTACCCTGATGTCGGCCATTCTCGGCGGCACACCGACTTCCAAGCTGTTTACGAATGTGCGGGAAAAGCAGAGCCTTTGCTATTACTGCGCCAGCCGTTTTGATTCGGAAAAAGCGCTGCTGATGATTGACAGCGGTGTGGAAACCGGCAATATCCAGAAGGCGGAAGAGGCTATTATTGAACAGGTAGAGCTGCTGCAAAAGGGCAGAATTACGGAAGAAGAAATGGTAGCGGCTCAATTAGCCGTGAAGAGCGCCTATATTTCTGCGCTGGACAGTCTGCTGTCGGTACAGGCATTTTATTTGCAGAGTATTCTCCGTGAGGAACCGCTTTCACCGGAAGAAGCGGCGGAAATGGTCGGAACGATCACCAAAGAGGAAATTGTCAGAATAGCGGCTTCTTTACAGCTGGATACGGTTTACTCTCTGGTCGGCAACGAATAAAGCGAGGTGCAGCAATACGATGAGAATGACAGCCTTACAAGATAAAAGCTTTGATACCCTCTATTATTATTGTCAGCATGAATCAGGCCTGCGGATTTATGTCTATCCCTTCAAAGGGTTTCGCTCCACTTATGCGGTGATCGGTACGAAATTCGGCTCCGTGAATGCTTCCTTTATCCATAACGGTCAGAAGGTGACGGTGCCGGACGGAACGGCGCATTATCTCGAGCATAAGCTGTTTGAGAGTGAAGAAGGCGATGCCTTTACGCAGTATGCCAGAACGGGTGCGGCGGCGAATGCCTATACGTCCTTTGATACGACCTGCTATCTGTTTTCGTGTACGGAACGCTTTGATGAATCACTGGGGATTCTGTTTGACCTGATTCAGTCGCCCTATTTTACACCGGAAACTGTGGCCAAAGAGCAGGGCATTATCGGGCAGGAAATCAAAATGTATGATGACAGTCCGGATTGGCGTGTGACCATGAATTTATTGCAGGCCATGTATCAGAATCATCCGATCAATAAGGATATCGCCGGTACGGTTGAAACCATTGCGGAGATTACACCGGAAATACTGTATGAGTGCTATAACAGCTATTATAATCTGCACAATATGGTGTTGTGTGTAGCAGGCAAGGCAGACCCTGAGGAAGTGCTGGCGATAGCCGATCAGAAACTCAAGCCGAATGAACCCGTACAGACGGAAAGCCTTTTTCCGGAAGAGCCTTATGAGGTCGGACAGACGTATATTGAACAGGCGTTGCCGGTGTCTATGCCCATGATGGCGCTGGGCTTTAAGGAGCAGGCCGGAAAAGAATATGCTTCGGATAAGGATTTGGTGTGTACCAGTATACTGTTAGAAGCTTTTGCCGGCAGTGCGTCACCGCTGTATCGTGAATTGCTGGACAGCAAGCTGATCAACTCTACCTTCGGTACGGAATATATGGAAGGTCTTGGCTATCGTGCGGTAATTTTTGAAGGAGAAACCACCGATCCGGAAAAATTAGCGGAAGTTCTCAAAGAAGCCGTCCGCCGACTGCATAAAGACGGCATTTCAGAGGAAGCTTTTGATAATGCCAGACGCTGTCTGTATGGCCGTATGGCAAGAAGCCGTGACATTCCGTCATCGGTTGCTACAAATATGATTAACGGGGCCTTTTTAGGGCGTGACCCGTTTGCCGCATCGGTCATGCTGCAAACGGTGACGGCAGCGGATGTCAATGAACGTCTGAAACAGCAGTTGGATCCCGATAACTGTACCCTGTCCGTCATCAAGGAAATTGAAGGCCTGATAGAAACCTGAGCGGAGGAAGAAAAAATGTATCATGTGACTTTTCCCGGAATAGGGCTGGCCCTGGATATCAATCCGGTTGCCTTTGCCATCGGGGATTTTCAGGTGTATTGGTACGGAATCATTATCGGCATGGGCTTTTTGCTGGCACTGATCTTCGCTTTGCGGAACCTGAAATATTTTGGCATCGACAAAAACGGCTTTATAGATTGTGTACTGGTCGGACTGATAGCCGGTATTTTAGGGGCACGTCTGTATTATGTATTTTTCAAGTGGGACTATTACGCACAGCATTTAGACGAACTGTTCGCCATTCATAACGGCGGATTAGCCATTTACGGCGGCGTGATCGGCGGATTGCTGGGCGGCTGTATCGTGGCGAAAATCAAGAAACTGCCGATTCCGGCGATTCTTGATATAGCGGTGATGGGATTCCTGATCGGTCAGGGCTTAGGGCGCTGGGGTAATTTCTTCAATCAGGAAGCCTTTGGTACGCCGACCGATCTTCCGTGGCGCATGGTGAGCGAAAATACCGAAGGTGTGGGCGTACATCCGTGTTTCCTGTATGAATCCCTGTGGTGCCTGCTGGGATTCGTTCTGCTGTATTGGTTCAGCCGTAAATGGCGGCAGTATGACGGACAGATATTCCTGTTATATTTAGTATGGTACGGCATGGAACGCATGATTGTCGAAGGCTTGCGGACAGACAGCCTGTATACACCGCTGTTCGGACTGAGAGTTTCGCAGATATTGGCGGCGGTCACGATGCTGGCAGGTATTGTCCTGCTGATTGTATTCCGCAAGCGCCGTGTGAAGGCGGCAGACCGTACCGCACCGGCACAGAGTAATCCCGATGCAAACGAAGTATCCGCCGCCGATGTAACGGATGATACACCGGCGGATGAATCATAAATCCTATCAAATTCTATATAAAAGGAGTGTATACAATGGCAACGATTATCAGTGGCAAGGAAGTCGCCGCTAAAGTACGGGCAGAAATCAAAAAGGACTGTGAAGCACTGGATGAAATGGGAATCACCCCCGGTCTGGCGGTGATTATCGTAGGCGATGACCCGGCTTCCCGTGTGTATGTCAACAATAAGAAAAAGGCGTGTGAGGAAGTGGGCTTTGTGTCGGAGGAATACGCCCTGCCGGCTGAAACGACACAGGAAGAACTGCTGGCGCTGATTCACCGTCTTAACGGCAAGCCGGATATTGACGGTATTCTCTGTCAATTGCCTCTGCCGAAACATCTCGATGAAAAAGCCGTTATCAATGCAATTGACCCGACCAAGGATGTAGATGCCTTTCATCCGTCCAATGTAGGCAAAATCATGATCGGAGATTACGATTTCCTGCCCTGCACACCGGCCGGTGTCATGGAACTGATTCATTCCGCCGGTATTGAGGTCAGCGGTAAGAATTGCGTTGTCATTGGCAGAAGCAATATTGTCGGCAAGCCGATGGCCATGCTGTTACTGCATGAGAACGGTACCGTAACGATTTGTCATAGCCGTACCAAAAACCTGAAAGAAATCTGTGCGGCGGCGGATATACTGGTAGCGGCTGTCGGCAAGCCGAAATTCGTCAAGGCCGATATGGTCAAGGAAGGCGCTGTGGTATTGGATGTCGGCATCAACCGTGACGAGAACGGCAAGCTTTGCGGCGACGTTGATTTTGACGAAGTAGCGCCGAAAGCATCCTTTATTACGCCTGTGCCGGGCGGGGTCGGTCCCATGACCATTGCCATGCTCATGAAAAACACCCTCAAAGCCGCTAAACTCCAGAACAACCTGTAAATAGTGTGGAGTGAGGAGTTGTTCTGTACAGAAAACAATCCGAAGGGACAGGCAAGAAAAGATGACCTTTGTTTGATTGGAAAAAAGGGGTTTCCTCTGTGCGTCTTGCCATAGAAGAAGCGCTGGAAGGAGGCATACTATGGAAAAGATGAAAATACCGTTTTCTCCGCCGGATATCGGTGAGGAAGAAATCAATGAGGTGGCGGATACGCTGAGAAGCGGCTGGATTACCACCGGACCCAAAACAAAACGCTTTGAAAGTCAGCTGACAAACTATTGCATGAGCGACAAAACCGCTTGTCTGGATTCCTGTACATCGGCGCTCGAAATGACACTCCGTGTATTGGGCGTTACCAAAGGGGATGAGGTCATTGTGCCGGCCTATACTTATACGGCAACCGCCAGTGCAGTATGTCATGTGGGCGCAACACCGGTGATGATTGATTGTGCGCCGCATAGTATTCAGATGGATTATGACAGACTGCCCTATCTCATCAATACCCGTACCAAAGTGATTATTCCGGTGGATGTGGGCGGTGTGCCTTGTGATTATGACAGAATCTATGAGGCCGTCAGGAGCAAGCAGTCACAGTTTATTCCGGCCAGTCCTCTGCAGGAAATCTTTGGCCGTGTGGTCGTGCTGGCGGATGCGGCACATTCCCTCGGCGCAAGGAGAAATATGCAGAGAAGCGGTGCGCTGGCGGATTTTACCGCCTTTTCCTTCCATGCCGTTAAAAATCTGACAACAGGTGAAGGCGGCGCTGTTACATGGGTGAAACATCCGGATATTGACAGCGATGAATTATACCGGCAGTTTATGTTGTTGTCACTGCATGGACAGAATAAGGATGCTTTTTCCAAAATGCAGTTGGGTGCGTGGGAATACGATATTGCAGGGCCTTATTATAAATGTAATATGACGGATATTATGGCATCCATCGGACTGGCACAGCTCAAGCGGTTTCCGGCCATGCTCAAACGCCGCCGCAGGCTGATTGAATATTATAATCGGGAACTGGCTGATCAGAGCGTGTCGGTTTTACAGCATTATGCCGATAACTTTACGTCGAGCGGTCATTTGTATCTGGTGAAGCTGATGTGGCAGGAGGAAGATTACCGTAATGAAGTCATCCGCCGTCTGGCGGAAATGGGAGTAGCGGCGAATGTCCACTATAAGCCGTTGCCGATGATGACGGCCTATCGCAATATGGGCTATGATATCGAGCATTTCCCCAATGCCTATGAGATGTATAAAAATGAAATCACCCTGCCGTTGTATTCTAAAATGACGGATGATGAAGCAGAATATGTCATGGAATGTTTCAAGCGAGCCATTCGGGAAGAATAATACACGGCCTTTCCGCCGCATGGGAATATCAACCGTGCGGCGTTTTTTTGCGTGATAACCCGAAAGAAAATGCCTGTTGTGCGGTTTGCCTATATCTTTGTGGCGGAGGGTGAGAAGTATGACAGGAATTCATAAATTGTTTTCAAGGCTGTAACCTTTTGTTTTTCTTTGTAAGAAGTCTGATAAGGGACGGCGGCGGTTATGAAAGGTTTTCGATAAAAAAGGAGAAACTTCGATAAAAACAGCGTGACGGGTGATTTTTGGCTGATAATGTGATGAAAACACTCGTTGAAAACTATGGTTTGTGACGAAAATGACGTAACGGGAGCGTCCTTACAGCGGAAACGGAAGGAACGGCGGCAGAGGTGAAAAAGTCCGGAAACACTGATAACAAGCGGCTTTTTTGAAGTGCGTGAGAATGGAAACGGAACCGCAGCAGAAAAATGAAAAAAATTACTGTTTTGTAATAAGTTTGTAATCATCTTTTTACGATTTGCACATAAAAAAATTGGTAAAGGAAGGGAAAAAGGCTCTGAAAGTGCAATTTAATTGCAACAAAAGGGCGCTTCGTGTCGTTTTGCGGCAGATGTGTTGTGCATACTGCACAGTTTTTCAGAATGTTTTTTTTTGACAATCACGAAGGAATGGGTTATAATAGCATCATCAACTAAACACCGCCCGATTCAAAAAGGTTACAAACCATTTACAACGGGCTTGTCGAAGGAGATTAACTATTATGGAAAGTCAGAAGAAAACTTTGAGCGCAGGCGTTAAAAAGGCAGTAGCCATTGCTTTGATGGGTGCCGTATGCTTGACAGCAGCAGTTTCCGTTGGCTCTTTATCCAAGAAGGTTACTGTAACAGACGGTAATGAAACCGTAACAATTGATACAATCAATCCCGATACAGAAGCAATCCTGTCCAAGACAGGCAAGGAACTCGGAGAAAATGATAAGCTGGTTCGTACCGATGACGGTAAGAACGGTGTGGATATCTCCATCATCAGAGCCATTGATGTGGATACCCCCGACACCGACAAGAAAACCGTTTTCAATGAAACTTCCGTTGCCGATTCTCTGCTGTCTGCCGGTATGACACTGAGCAACAATGAATCCCGTTCTCTGGCCGCCGCTCTGGAAACTTCCGGTCCGGAAGCAGAAGTGAAGCTGGCCCGTTATGAAATTACAGCAGACGTAAGAGGCGAGAAGATCACGAAGTATGTACCTGCCGGCACCGTCAAGAATGCGCTGGATTATCTCGAAATCATCATCGGCGAGAACGATCAGATCAATGTTGACATCAACAAGAACGTTCAGGAAGGTATGCTGATTGAGATCAAGCACATTGAGGTCAAGGAAGTAAAGGCCGTTTCCTCTATCGACTATCAGACCACCTATCAGAACAGCGATTCCCTGTATGAGGGTGAAACCACTGTAGCTGTTTCCGGTATCGAGGGTGAGCGTACGATTACTACAAAGGAAACTTATGTTAACGGTGTACTGGAGTCCAAAGAGGTTGTTAAAAACGAGGTAACCAAAGAGCCGGTCAACGAGATCATTCTCAACGGTACGAAGGAAAAGCCTGCACCGGTTGTAGAAACACCGGTTTATCAGAACTACACAAACTACACAGACGGTTATATCTATCCGTATCTGACACCTACCATGGGCAGAAATCTGAACGGTCCTTCCGGTCAGGAAACCTATTACAACATGGATATGTCCGGTATCGTCAGCAGCTTACAGCGTGGCGGCTGGATGTATAACCAGTGTGTCAACCAGGACTTGATCGACCACATTCTGGATACCAGCGGTTATTGGATCCGTGAGGATGGCTGCAAAATGTTCGGTGATTACATCATGGTAGCAGCCGGTCTGGATGTCAGACCGAGAGGTTCTCTCGTACAGACTTCTCTGGGCATGGGTATTGTTGTTGATACCGGCGGATTTGCTTACAACGATCCCTGGCAGCTCGACATTGCCACTGCATGGTAATGACACAATAACATACGATGGCCGGTTGAGGTATCGTTAGTTACTACATAACGGACATCTTCGGATGTCCGTTATTCTTGTTGGCAGGCATTGCCTTGATGACCGTCAGGACTTCTTTGGCAGCAAACGGAAAAAGTTTGCTGCATACACTTGCATTTTGCCGTCAGGCAAAGTATAATAAAAAGAGGTATCTGATATTATGAGAGGGGTGCGTTGTCATGTTGCTTGCCATTATTGCTGCTGTGGCCTGTCTGGCGGTAGCTACGCTGATGTATACGCCAAAAATGCGAACGTTTCGCTTTTATCGGCCGGTGGCGCTGATTTTTCTGTTTGAAGGAATATGGCTGCTGATAGATTATATCGTACAGCAGATTGCACCGGACAGCACTGTGACAATGATCCTGCATTATGTCGGCCTGATTATTTACGGCATTTACTTTATCCTGCGGATTCTTTTTGAATCCAACGACAAAATCAAAGATAAAATCAAGGCGAAAAAGAAAAGTGAATAAAAAACTATAAATGAGCAAATTTCTAATGCTTTCGTAACGTTTCCTGCCTCCCCTTCAGGGGAGGTGCCGAGCGTTAGCGAGGCGGAGGGGTTCTTGTTTTTGTGCAATTTTCAAATTTGCTCATTTATAGTAAAAAATAAAGGAGAAGACAAATGGGCTATCTTTATTCTGCACTTTGGTTTATTGTAGCAGCGGTACTCCTGATTCGTTTCAGAAAAGAGAGTGCGGTAGTTTATATTCTTTCCGGATATTTTGCCTTTGCAGGTGTATGGTGGCTTGCTGACCAATTGGCAGAGGCAGATATGCTCAGCGGCATTTACGGCTGGATTCTGCGGATTGTTTCCGCTGTCATGCTGATTGGCGTTGGCATAGTTTATGTCATTGAAAAGAATCTCAAAGAAAAGAAAGCGCTGTCTGATGCGTCAGAAACGCAGATGACCGATCTCGAAAGGACAGAGGAATCTGTCAGTGCGCAGTAAGTGACATCCCATAGGTTAAAAGCTGTTCGTTGGATAAACGGACAGCTTTTTTCTTGTTCAGGAGTGTTTGGAAAAATCACGAAATTATTTTTGCAGAATTCGACCTTCAGAGGTCGAATGGCTGTTGTTTCAGAGGGATAGGTGAAAAGAACCCTGCGTCATCCGTATTTCGGTATCGTGCAGATAGAGCGTTTGCCGGATATCGGATACCGGCGGTCTTTGCGGTATGCAGAAATAATTATGGCGGCAGAAATGAGGGTTTCTGTTGCAGAAAACCCCGTTTCTGTTACAGAAACCCCTGTTTTTGTATGTCATATCCCACAGAGAAGAGAAGAGAAGAAAAGAGAAGAAAAGAAAAGAGGAGAGAAGAAGAGAGTGTGTGTGCGGCATCGCCTCGTCCTGTCCGGACGCATAATATGTGGTGACACAGAACTTTTACGACCGACCGACACACACTGACGCTATCTCATGAGGTTAATGGTAAAGGTCTTTGACGGGGGACTTCAGCGGTAAGCGGAAACAGCAGAAGGACGGAAAGCGAAAGAAGCGTGACGAGAAGCCATTGGAGAGGGGACAGCGGTACGGTATGAAAGAAGCCGCTCAGGAAGGGAAGAGAAATGACGGCGGCCTGCAGGAACAGACCAATCAGCAGGGCGGCTAACAGGGGCGGATGCAGGGAAAAGCCTCTATGACCGGCGGAATGGGACTGACGGCTCCGCAGGTTGAAAGCATGGAACAGCTGGCTGGTACTGAGTACCGCTAAGGTCATAGTGCGGGCAATGACAGGTTCACCGGTGCCGTCAAAGAAAATGCGGCCGATGGTGAAGGCTAAAAAGGCGACAGCGCCGATAAAACAGCCCTCTAATATCATATTGCGCACCATCGTTTTGCTGAAGATACCGTGATCGGTACGGATGGGCGGCTGTTCCATGATACCGTCCTCGACCGGTTCAATGCCTAAGGCTAACGCCGGCATGGAATCCGTAATCAGATTGATCCACAATAACTGCATGGCTAACAGCGGTGTCGGCAGTTTCAGCAGGAAGGCGCACAGCACCGTCAGAATTTCACCGATATTACAGGACAGCAGAAAATGAATGGTGCGCCGGATGTTCCGGAAAATGCCCCGTCCCTGTTCGACGGCTTCCACAATGGTGGCAAAGTTATCATCGGTCAGTACCATGTCGGCGGCACCTTTGGCGGCTTCTGTACCGGATAAGCCCATTGCACAGCCGATATCCGCACAGCGCAGGGCAGGCGCATCGTTCACGCCGTCCCCCGTCATCGCCACGACAGCCCCTTTATGCTGAAATGCCTTGACAATGCGCACTTTATGCTCCGGCGTTACACGGGCAAATACTGTACAGCTATCCAGCCGGCGTATCAGTTCTTCTTGTGAAAGGCTGTCCAGTTCGGAACCCGTCATCACTTTGTTACAGCCTTTATCTATACCGAGGGCGGCGGCAATCGCTCCTGCCGTTACAGGACTGTCCCCTGTAATCATCACCGGACGGATACCGGCTTTCTGACAGCGCTGCACAGCGGCTTTCGCCTGCGGACGGGGCGGATCAATCATGCCGATCAATCCGCAGAAAATCAGTCCTTTTTCCTGTGTATCCGGTGCAGGACGGGCGGCGCAGTCTTTATACGCCACACCGATGACACGCATCGCCTGGGCGGCTAAACGGTCATTGGCGGCTAAAATCGCTGTACGGGTGCGGCTGTTCAGGGGTAACTGTCCGGTTTCACGCTGTTCATGCGTACACAATGACAGCAGAATATCCGGTGCGCCTTTGAGGATGACACGATAACCGCCGGTCGGCAGAGTATGCACCGTTGCCATACGTTTGCGCAGGGAATCAAACGGCGTTTCTGAGATACGGGGATAACGGCTGTCAAGGCTCGCTTTTTCGAGGGACTGTTCGGCGGCGGCTAACAGAATAGCTTTTTCCGTAGGATTACCGGCGGCGGTATAACCGTCCGATGTTTTTGTCAGGGTGCTGTTACAGCAAAGGGCGGCCAGTGTCAGCAGTTTCTGACCGGCTGAGGAATGAGCGCTCACGGTATCGGCACCGGCTGTCAGGGCTTTCACGGTCATGCGGTTCTGTGTCAGGGTGCCGGTTTTATCCGAACAAATGACTGTGGTACTGCCGAGGGTTTCCACGGCCGGCAAATGTCGGACAATGGCTCTGTGTAATGCCATTTTACGCACACCGAGCGCTAAAACAATCGTGACAACCGCCGGTAAGCCTTCGGGAATGGCGGCAACCGCCAGACTGATGGCAATCAGGAACATTTCCAGCGGCGGAATATGCTGTAACATCCCTAACACAAAGATGACGGCGCAGATACCTAAAGCGGCGATACCGAGCCATTTGCCGGTTTTGGCAAGACTTTTCTGCAAAGGTGTCGGCGGAGTTTCCTCCTGTGCAATCATGGCCGCAATACCGCCGACTTTCGTCTGCATACCGGTGGCTGTGACAATGGCACGACCATGCCCTGAGGTAATAATCGTAGAGGAAAACAGCATATTGGCCTGTTCCGCTAAAGGCGTATCCGGCGGCAGCAGGGCTTCCTGTTTATCAGCAGGAACGGATTCACCGGTCAGGGCGGCTTCTTCGGCACTGAGCGCCGTACTTTCGATGATACGGGCATCGGCACACACAAGGTCACCGGTTTCCACTTGAAGAAGGTCTCCCGGTACTAACTCCTCCGAGGGAATTGTTTGCAGTCGTCCGTTGCGGATGACTTTGGCATGGGGCGCTGACAGCTTTTGCAGAGCGGCAATTGCATTTTCCGCCCGACATTCCTGTACCGTTCCGACAACGGCATTCAGTATCACAATCAGCAGAATCATAATCGGGTCGGTGAAATCTCCTTCGCTGAACCATGCCGTGACAAAGGAAATGCCTGCGGCGGCTAAGAGAATCAATACCATGAAATCAGCGAACTGCGAAAGAAATTTCCTGAGGATACCGGCTTTTTTCTTCTGTTGCAGTACATTGCGTCCATAGGTATTCAGACGCTGACGGGCTTCCTGCGTACTGAGTCCCTTCTGACTGTCCGTATGCAGCAGATCGGCACATTTTCGGGTGGTTGTATGATACCATTCCATTCTTTCACGCTCCTTATGGATCTGTTACCATTTATATCGCCGTCAGGCGCAAAGTATGCGATACCGTTCCTGTCGGAATGGCGCTAAAAATGTCCGATGGCATATACTGTAACAGTATAACAAAGGGGGAAAGGTATATGATGGATGGGGGAATGCTGCTGTTAGCGGCGGCATTGAGTATAGATGCCTTGAATATCGGTATCATCTGCGGCTGTGAGAATATCCGGATGGCGTGGACATCCCGTTTGCTGATGGCGGCGGTGACAATGGTCACGACAGCGGCGGCGGTAGCGGTCGGTTATGGATTGCAGGGATTATTGCCGGAGATGGTCAGTCAGATCATAGGAGCGGTCATGCTGTCGGCGCTGGGATTGTATATGACGATAGGCGCTGTCAGAAAATTGCTTACCCGTCAGAATCCTTCTGCCGTCCTGCCCCATGCCGGAAAGGAAAAGGGTTTGCTGCGTGAAACGGCTGCCATTATCAGTGAACCGGCGTGTTGTGATGCGGATGCGTCCCATTGTATTGAAGGACGGGAAGCGGCGGCCATTGGTTTTGCCTTGTCGGGGGATTCCGTTGCCTGCGGTCTGAGCATGGGCGTAGGGGCAGGATTATCCGTGCTGATGATTCCGCTGCTGTGCGGTATCTTTCAGATGCTGTTTTTATGGTGCGGCGGTTTTTTGGCAGGACGGCTGCGGCGGATGCGCCATTTCAGACATGAATGGCTCGGTGCCGGTGCAGGAATACTGTTGATTATCATGGCCGTAGTACGGTGCTTTTGCTGAAAATATACTATGCGTATAATAAACGGACGATGTATACAAACCGTCGAAAAGGTGTTTTTTGCGTCAGATAAGCAGGCGGCAAGAGGGGTAAAGTTTTTTGGATATTGCACAAAATAATCTGTGAAATGCTGTACAATAAAATGAATTTTCTGTCAAAATACACTTTGTGTATTTTGACAGAAAAAGTTACAAGTTGATACTCTTTGTTCTTTCAGGGAATAATTAAAGGGGACTGTTCATAATTCGGAAATAAATTTTAACCTTCTTTCAAGGCTAATTCGTGATTATGCACAAAAACAATTTGTTCATATTGCATGAAAATATTTCAACAAACTATTCATTGTAAATAATTCACGAAAAATCGGAAGGTAAAACAGCCAAAAATTATTGCTCGTATTTATGAATCATGATAAAAATGACAATATCCCGTTGAAATCATGCTGTCTTTGTGTTATCATTATAACAGCGGCGGAGTCTGTTGCGTGTTCTATACTGTCTAAAATAGCCAAAAAGTACGGAGTTCCGACAGTAAACGCCTTCCGGCACACGGGTTATGTGTGCGAAAAAATAAATTTTATAGAAAGAGGGTCATTATTATGGCAAGTAAATCAAAGAGAATTGTTGCATTGGTTCTGACAGCAATGATGGCAACGACAGCTCTGGCAGGCTGCAGCGGCGGCGGCGATGAGGAAGAACCCATTCCTACTCCGGTTGCTTCCGGTTCCACCAGCGAAAAGGTTGATCTTTCCAATGAAGAGACCTTGAAGTTCATCAAGGATCAGATGGCGCAGGAAGCCAGCAAGGCCGGCGGTACGATCGAACTGAAAATGTGGTGCTCCTCAGATGACAGAGACTTTGAAAAAGGTCTGGCTGAGGATTTCAAAACAAAGTTTTCTGACAGCAGATACACCATCAACATCAAGACCATCACCAAGGGCGAAGCCGATGCCGGCGGCGCTGTTATCGAAGCTCCGAAAAAGGCTGCTGACGTATTCAGCTTTGCGGATGACCAGCTGTCTTCCCTGCTGAAGGCAGGCGCTATCGCAGAGGTAGCTCCCTACTATGCCAACAACGTTAAGGCTGAGAACGGTGACGATGCTATCACCGTCAGTTCCAGCAACAATAAACTCTATGCGTTCCCGAAGACCTCCGATAACGGTTACTTCCTGTATTATGACAAGAGAATCTTCAGTGATGCAGATGTAGCCGATATGGACACCATGGTGAAGAAGGCTGCCGAAAAGGGCAAGAGCGTATACTTCAACATGGGTAATGCATGGTATGAGACCGGCTTCTTCTTTGCTGCCGGCTGCACCATTAAGTATGAAAACGGTACACAGACCGCTACATTGGGTACGCCTGAAGGCCTGAACGCAGCAAAGGCTATGTGCCATATTGCTGAGAGCGAAGGCAAGGGCTTCTCCGGTTCACCCGGACAGATCGGTGACAACGCTTATGTAGCACAGGGCTTTGACGAAGGTTCTCTTGCCGCAGCCGTTATCGGTACCTGGATGGGTCCGGCTATCAAGAAGGCTATCGGTGCAGAAAATGTCGGCGCTGCCAAGCTCCCCACCGTTCTCATGGACGGCAAGCAGGTACAGCTCCACTCCTTCGGCGGCTATAAGCTCCTCGGCGTTAACGTATTCTCCGAGTTCTCCTTCAGCGCACAGACTCTCGCTTACTTCCTCGGCAGCGAAGCGAGCCAGGTCAAGAGATATGAGACCAGAGGTCTGATCCCGACCAACAGCGTCGCAGCTCAGAAGGATACCATCAAGACCGATCCTGCTTTCAAGGCTATTGAAGATCAGAAAGCATTTGCTCATCCGCAGGGTTCCTCTGTTGGCGGCGTTTACTGGAGCTCGGGTGTTGCTTCCATCGGCGGCGACATCGTAACAGCAAAGGGTGCTATCAGTGATACAGACCTCCAGAATAAGCTCAAGGCTGTTCAGGATAATATGCACGTCTGATAACCAACGCTGAAACAGACGGTCTATCACCGTCAGACCGACTTTTGCAGGCAAACGGTCGGAGTTTCTCCGATCGTTTGCGTTTCTTGCAAGGACCATCAAAGTAGACAAAAAGGAGTTGTATATGGATGGATTATCTTGACTATGTCCAGATGACCAAAGGACAGCGCTTTATCTACAATTTGAAATCCTTCTTCACGGGTATTCCGAGGGCTATCGGTAATTTCTTCAAAGCCATCGTGTATTTTATCAAGAAGTTTTTCGTGGGTATCGGCAACTTTTTCAAAGGCTATGGCAGCCGTTTTGCCAAAGGCGATGCCGGTACAAAGCTGTCTTATATTATCATGGGCGCCGGCAGTATCATGCACGGCCAGATCATGAAGGGCTTTATTTTCCTCGCCACAGAGGTGGGTTACATATTCTTTATGATCTCCTTCGGCGCCAAGTATATTTCCAAAATCTATACCAGCAAAATGGTATTCCTCGATTCTCTGCCGGATGCTACCACCGGTTATTACAAAAAGGGTACCGGCGCTGTCGGCCGTGTTGTGGCTAACGTACAGCAGACCCTGACCGGTACGGCGATCACCAATAAGAAGACCATGGATAACTCCAACGAAATTATCCTCTTCTTCGTATTGACCATGATCGTTACCGTTGTATTCTTCGCTATCTATATCGCCAACACAAAGTCTGCTTATTATACACAGCAGCTGCGTGCAGAAGGCAAAAAACCCATCGGCTTCATCGATGAAATGAAAACCTTCCTCGATGACAGATTCCACATCACTCTTTTGTCCCTCCCGATTCTCCTGCTCGTTATCTTCAACATCCTGCCGATTCTCTTCACCATTCTGATGGCGTTCACCAACTATGATGAAGAACATCTGGTACCGATGAAGCTATACCAATGGGTAGGCCTTAAAAACTTTGCGGATGTATTCTATGCCGATGCCAAGAAATCGCAGACCTTCGGCCTGATTCTTATCTGGACGCTGATCTGGGCTTTCTTTGCTACCTTCTCCAACTTCATCCTCGGTATTATCGTAGCGCTGATGATCAATAAGAAGGACATCAAGTTCAAGGGCTTCTGGAGAACCATGTTCGTATTGACCGCCGCTATCCCGCAGTTCATCACCCTCCTCGTTATGAGATTACTCCTCGACGACAAGAGCGGTGCTATCAACCAGGCTTTGGGTACACAGTTCCCGTTCCTGACCGACTGGGCTCGTGTCACCATCATCGTGGTTAATATCTGGATCGGCGTTCCCTATACCATGCTGATCTCCTCCGGTCTGTTGATGAACATTCCGGATGACCTGTATGAGAGTGCCCGTATCGACGGTGCCAACGCTGTTCAGCAGTTCACCAAGATCACCTTCCCGTACATCTTCTTCGTACTCACTCCTTACCTGATTACCAGCTTCGTTGGTAATATCAACAACTTTAACGTTATCTTCTTCCTTACCCGAGGCGGTCCGGAAAAACCGGAAATTTACGCCAACGGTGCCGGTGAAACCGACTTGCTCGTAACATGGCTGTATAAGTTGACGAAAGATCAGAA
>ONYQ01000073.1 GCA_900322145.1 uncultured Eubacteriales bacterium | reverse complement strand
CATCTATAGAGAGACCATGAAAAGACGGCGCAGGAGACGTATGATTACAACTCCACACTCCACATTCCACACTTTATCAAACGATACCCTGAGCGAGCATAGCGTCAGCAACCTTTACGAAACCGGCAATGTTAGCACCGGCAACGAGATTCTTGCCGAGGTTGTACTTCTCACAAGCGGCAACGCTCTGCTTGAAGATGTTAACCATGATGTTCTCAAGCTTTGCATAAACTTCTTCTTCAGAGAATACGAGGTGTTCAGCATTCTGAGCCATCTCAATGCAGGAGCAAGCTACGCCGCCGGCATTAGCAGCCTTGGAAGGACCGACAACAACGCCGTTCTTCTGGAGATATTCAATAGCTTCGTTTCTGGTGGGCATATTAGCGCCTTCGCAGAGGAACTTACAGCCGTTGGCAACCATCTTCTCAGCATCCTCAAGATAGATTTCATTCTGAGTAGCACAGGGAATGTAGAGGTCAGCCTTAACGCCCCAGGGCTTCTCACCCTTGAAGAACTTAGCGCCCGGGAACTTCTCAGCATAGGGAGCGCAGATGTTCTTGCCGGAGCTTCTGAGTTCAAGGAGATAGTCGATCTTCTCACCGGAAACGCCGTCCTCATCGAGGATATAGCCGTCAGGACCGGAGATGGTGATAACCTTAGCGCCCAGCTCAGTGAGCTTCTTGCAGGTACCCCAGGCAACGTTACCGAAGCCGGATACAACAGCAGTCTTGCCCTCGAGGGTCTCGCCGCAGTATTTGAGCATTTCTCTTGCATAGAATACGATACCGTAGCCGGTAGCTTCTGCGCGGCCGAGCAGACCGCCGTAGCCAACACCCTTACCGGTGAGTGTGCCGTCATAAGCATCTCTGATTCTCTTGTACTGGCCCATCATGTAACCGATCTCACGGCCGCCGACACCGAGGTCACCGGCAGGAACGTCGGTATTCGGGCCGATGTGTCTGTAAAGCTCTGTAACAAAGGACTGGCAGAATCTCATGATTTCCATGTCGGATTTACCGTTAGGATCGAAATCAGCGCCGCCCTTGCCGCCGCCGATGGGAAGACCTGTCAGAGAGTTCTTGAAAATCTGCTCAAAGCCGAGGAACTTGATGATGCTGATATTAACATTGGGCGCAAAACGCAGACCACCCTTATACGGGCCAAGAGCGCTGTTGAACTGTACACGGAAGCCACGGTTAACCTGTACCTTACCGTTGTCATCTACCCACGGTACTCTGAAAATGATCTGTCTTTCCGGCTCAGTGATTCTTTCGATAATAGCATTCTTCTGATACTGCGGATTCGCCTCAAAAACAGGCTCCAAAGAGGTCAGAACCTCAGTAGCTGTCTGAAGGAACTCAGGCTGATTGGAATTTTTTGCTGCCAGCTTTTCAAGCTGTTCGCTAACATAGGACATCGTTCGCCACTCCTTAAAATATAAATGAAATTAATGTGCAGTTATCGGACGGAAAATTCCGACCGAAATACAAGTTTTTCAACTGCGAATACAATTTTAGCACATCATTTGGCAATTATCAAGTGTGTTTTGAAATTTTTTTGCAGGATTGCGGGGTCAAAAATGCAAAAAAGGAATTTTCCACCGTGAAAAAAGGCCGGAAAATGATATTTCTGCGAAAAGCTTTCGCAGAAATCTTGTACATTTTAGTAAAATAGTGTAAAATGAAAAGGGCGGTTTCTATGCAAGGTTATGAAAAGAAAACGCTTTTTGTATAAAAAGCAGAAAAAAAGAGACATTTATCAATAAATAATAGCTTATATGTCAAAAAAATAAAATAGCGTGTCTATCGACTTGCTAAAAACCGTTACAAGATGTATAATGAAAGGTGTTTTCAAGGCTTCTTTTGACAGAGGGGCAAAAGTTGTGATCCGACCGGTGAGATCGGAAAGCAGCGTGTCTGCTTTTGCTGTCGGCAGAGCTTCTGAAATGGACTTTTGGTAATTTTTAAGTTGCGAGAGGAGCAGTTCACAATGGAAAAGGCAGAACTTTTGTACGAGGGAAAAGCAAAGAAGGTTTATGCAATGTCGGAGCCGGGTTATTGTCTGGTAGAGTATAAGGATGACGCTACCGCTTTCAATGGCCTGAAAAAGGGTACCATCACCGGTAAGGGTGTTGTCAACAACAGAATGTCCAATTTCATGTTCAAGCTGTTGGAGAGTAAGGGTATCAAGACCCATTTTGTAGAGGAAATCAGTGACAGAGAGACCGTTGTCAAGAAGGTCAAGATTGTTCCGCTGGAGGTTATCATCCGTAATAAGGCGGCCGGTTCCATGGCAAAGCGTCTGGGACTGGAGGAAGGCACCGAGCTGAAATGCACCGTTCTGGAATTCTCTTATAAAGATGATGCTCTGGGCGATCCGCTGATTAATGCCTATCATGCCGTTGCTATCGGTGCCGCTACTCAGCAGGATATTGAGACCATCAGCAACATGGCACTCGCTATTGATAAATATATGGTAGAGTTTTTTGCCAGTGTCGGCGTAGAGCTGATCGACTTCAAACTGGAATTCGGTAAGACCGAGGACGGCGAGATCATTCTGGCGGATGAAAACCCATGAGAAGCTGGATAAGGATCGTTTCAGACGTGATCTGGGCAACGTAGAGGAAGCCTATGCCGAGATGATGAGAAGAATCGGACTGGGACAGTAATAGTGTGGAGTGTGGAGAGTGGAGTGTGGAGTTCATTCATCATGTATGATGGTTTCTGACGAATTTCCGATATCCTTCTCCACACATAACATAAAAGTTTCGGACAAGCTGTTTGAAGAGCGTAGAATGTAGAGTTGTGCGACGTATTCCACAACCGTTTATTTTCCCACAGTGGGGTTTGGGGGTGCGGGTGTCCGGTGGACATCGCTGCGCAGCAGCAGTACCGACCGAGCCGACAGGCGAGACGCAAAGCCCCAACAAGTTGCAGGGCAAAGCCCCAACAAGTTGCAGGATGGTGAATTATTTGGGTATTGATGCAGGAAAATGGATGAGCGAAGAGCTGCATGAGGAATGCGGCGTATTCGGGATATACGGAGATGATGCCATCGCTCCGGCCTATGCTTGCTATAACGGACTTCTGGCACTGCAGCACAGAGGTCAGGAAAGCTGCGGCATTTCGGTGAATGACAGGGGGGTTATCTCCGGACATAAGAACATGGGACTGGTCAGTGAGGTCTTTAACCATGAAGTGCTTAACGGTCTGAAAGGACAAATGGCGATTGCCCATGTGAGATACTCAACGGCAGGCGGCAGTGTGCGTGAAAACTCACAGCCGCTTGTTATGCGTTATGTCAAGGGTACGCTGGCCATAGCCCATAACGGTAATTTAACGAATGCCTATGATCTGAGAAAAGAATTAGAACATCGGGGTGCTATTTTCCAGACAACGATTGACTCGGAGGTTATTGCCTATCTGATTGCCCGTGAACGGATTCGGGCGGAATCGGTGGAGGCAGCTGTCGCCAAGACCATGCAGCAAATCGACGGAGCGTATTCATTGTTGGTGATGAGTCCCGAAAAACTGATAGCGGCTCGTGATCCGCATGGTTTTCGTCCGCTGTGCATGGGAAAACTCGGCCATTCCGTGGTATTCGCCTCAGAAAGCTGTGCATTGGCGGCTTGCGGTGCGGAGTTTGTCCGTGATATTGAGCCGGGCGAAATCGTAGTGGTCAATAAGAATGGCATTGTTTCCATGAATGTCAATGACACGAAAAAATGTCAGAAAGCGCTCTGCGTATTTGAATATATTTATTTTGCCCGCACCGATTCGGTGATTGACGGCATCAGCGTTTATGAATCCCGCAAGGAAGCCGGCCGTATTTTAGCAAGAGAATTCCCTGTGGAAGCGGATGTCGTCATCGGCGTGCCGGAATCCGGCATTGATGCCGCCATTGGTTATAGTGAGGCATCCGGTATTCCCTATGAAAAGGGCATTGTGAAAAACGGCTATATCGGCCGGACCTTTATCAAGCCTACCCAGCAGGAACGTGCGAACAGTGTCAAACTGAAATTGAATCCCTTGCGGTCAGTGTTGGAAGGCAAACGTGTGGTTGTCATTGATGATTCTATTGTCAGAGGTACGACGTGTGACCGTATTGTGCGGATGCTGCGGAATGCCGGTGCAAAAGAGGTACACTTGCGTATCAGTTCACCGCCGTTTATCTGGCCGTGTTTCTACGGAACGGATATTCCTTCCCGTGGAGAATTGATTGCTGTACAGCATACGATTCCGGAAATTTGTGCGCTGACGGGAGCGGATACACTCGGTTTTCTGCCGCCGCAATGTTTGTGCGAGATGCTCGGCAAGGAACACGCCGGTATTTGTGACGCTTGTTTCTCCGGTAACTATCCGACCGTTATTCCCGACAAGATGCTCGAAGGCAAGGAAAGGGGCGGCGTGGATTTTGATAAACCACTGCCTCCGAAAGACAGTACTTGTGTCGGCAAACAGGAAGAATAACTCCTGTTTTTTTACGGATAGTCGTTGGCACACGATGCATGATGCATGATGAATTGATTTTAAGGAGGTTGCCGTATGGCAAGAGATACCTACGAATCACCGCTGTCATCACGATATGCGGATAAGGAAATGAAATATATTTTTTCGCCGGATATGAAGTTCAAGACGTGGCGGAAACTTTGGATTGCTTTAGCGGAAGCGGAACATGAGTTAGGACTGAACATTACACAGGAGCAGATTGATGAACTGAAGGCTCACGCCGAAGATATCAATTACGAGGTGGCAGAGGAACGGGAAAAAATCGTGCGGCATGATGTTATGTCACACGTTTACGCTTACGGTGTACAGTGTCCGAAAGCCGCCGGTATTATCCATCTGGGAGCAACCTCCTGTTATGTCGGTGATAATACGGATGTTATCATCATGACTGAGGCACTGAAAATCGTAGAGAAAAAGCTGGTCAGTGTCATTCGTCAGCTGGCTGTCTTTGCGGATAAGTACAAAGACCTTCCGACATTGGCATTTACGCATTTTCAGCCGGCACAGCCGACCACTGTCGGCAAGAGAGCGACTCTCTGGATGCAGGATCTGCTCATGGACTTAGAGGACGTGCATTATGTACTGTCGAATATGAAGCTGTTGGGCTGTAAGGGTACGACCGGTACACAGGCGAGCTTTTTGGAATTGTTTGACGGCGACCATGAAAAATGCAAGCAGATTGATAAGCTGATTGCACAGAAAATGGGCTATACGGATTGCTTTGCGGTATCCGGTCAGACCTATTCCAGAAAGTTAGACAGCCGTGTTGTTAATGTTCTGGCCGGTATTGCACAGAGTGCCTCAAAGTTCTCGAATGATATCCGTCTGCTGCAGCACCTCAAGGAAATTGAAGAGCCGTTTGAGAAAAATCAGATCGGTTCCAGCGCGATGGCATACAAGCGCAATCCCATGCGTTCCGAGCGTATGACCTCGCTGTCACGTTATGTCATGATCGACGTGCTGAATCCGTATATCACGGCTGCTACACAGTGGTTTGAGAGAACGCTGGATGATTCCGCCAACAAGCGCCTGAGTATTCCGGAAGCTTTCTTGGCGGTAGATGCGATTCTGAACCTGTATCTGAATGTCAGTGATGGTCTGGTCGTTTATGAAAACGTCATTACGGCGCATCTGATGAATGAACTGCCCTTTATGATGACGGAGAATATCATGATGGATGCCGTCAAAGCCGGCGGCAATCGTCAGGAACTGCATGAGAAAATTCGTGCGGCTTCGCAGATTATCAAGAGCAGCGGCGGCCGGAATGATCTGCTGGAGCGGATCGCAGAGGATCCCGCCTTTGGTAAAACGCTGCCGGAACTGCAGGAAATCTGCCGTCCGGAAAAATATGTAGGACGTGCGCCGCAGCAGACAACGGATTTCCTGAATGAAGTGGTTGCTGCAGCATTGGCACCCTATGAATCTGTAGAAACCGCCAAAGCTGAAATTAACGTATAAAACAATGTACAATGTACATTGGTGTGACAGGTAAAAGTTTTGTCATTTTCGCCAAATAAAAAACGCTTATTATGATAATAAGCTGTACAAAGGAGGAAATCACTATGATCAACCATAATGTATTTAATAGTACCTCTGCAAGAACCATTGCCAATCAGTTGGGCTGTTTTACGGTTGTTGAATATATGAAGGACATCTCTGTAAGCCCGACTTCAGCGCAGACAGCCTATTTTATGTCTAAGATGGGCGTACATAAAAGACAGGTTATTGCCTCGCTGAATCAGCAGGGCATCATTTTGCAGGCCGGTGCTATGCAGATGATCGTGGGTGCCGTAGAAATGAATACCAACGTCAAGGGCGCCGGTGACTTCATGAAAAAATGGGTTGGCAGCAAGGTGACAAAAGAAACCGCTATCAAACCGAGATATTTTGGTACCGGTCAGGTTATTTTAGAGCCGACCTACAAATATATTCTTTTAGAGGATATTGCCAAATGGAACGGCTCCATTGTTATTGAAGACGGTATGTTCCTGGCGTGTCAGGATAACGTAGAAATGAAGGTTGTCGGCCGTTCCAGCTTTTCTTCCGCAATTGCCGGCGGTGAAGGCCTGTTCAATACCTGTCTGAGCGGCTCGGGCATTGTTTGTCTGGAAAGCCCTGTTCCGGCAGAAGAATTGCTGGTATTCGACATTATCAACGATACGCTCAAGATTGACGGCAATATGGCGATTGCATGGTCTAATACCCTGCAGTTTACCGTAGAACGTTCCTCCAAGACACTGATCGGTTCGGCAGCTTCCGGCGAAGGCCTCGTCAATGTCTATCGTGGTACCGGCCGTGTTCTGGTAGCGCCGGTAACATAATAATGCATCATGCATCATGATTTCTTTTAGCAAAAAAGTAGAGCAATGCACATTGTACATTGCACATTGTACATTGTACATTGATTGAAAGGTAGGTAAGAATATGGTAAGAGCGATTGTAGGCGCCAACTGGGGCGATGAAGGCAAGGGTAAGATCACGGATGTGCTGGCGCAGAAGTCAGATATGGTCATCCGTTTTCAGGGCGGCAGTAATGCCGGTCATACCATTATCAATCATTATGGAAAATTTGCCCTGCATCAGCTGCCTTCCGGCGTTTTTAATACGGAGATCACCAACATTATCGGCAACGGTGTGGCACTGAGTGTTGAAAACTTAGTCAAGGAGATTCAGGAATTGCTGGATAAGGGTGTGCCGAAGCCGAATATTCTGGTTTCGGACAGAGCACAGATCGTTATGCCGTATCACAAGCTGTTTGACTGCTATGAGGAAGAAAGACTCGGCGGCAAGAGCTTTGGTTCAACAAAATCCGGTATTGCGCCGTTCTATTCCGATAAGTTTTCCAAGATCGGTTTTCAGGTCAATGAACTGTATGATGATGAAGCAGGCCTGAAAGAAAAGCTGGAGCGCATCCTTGAGGTGAAAAATGCGATTGTCCGCAATGTATACCACAAGGAGCCGATCAGCGTAGATGAAATGTTTGCCAAGCTGATGGAGTATAAGGAAGCGCTGGCACCTTATGTAGACAATACATTTGATATTGTGCATGATGCGGTGGAGCAGGAGAAGGAAATTCTCCTCGAAGGTCAGCTGGGTTCTCTGAAAGATACCGATTTCGGTATTTATCCGATGGTTACCTCGTCCAATACGATTGCCGGTTATGGTGCGGTTGGTGCCGGCGGCATTCCGCCTTATGCCATTAAGGATATTATTACCGTTGTCAAGGCCTATTCCAGTTCCGTAGGTGCCGGTGAATTTGTCAGCGAAATTTTTGGCGATGAAGCGGATGAACTGAGAAGGAGAGGCGGCGACGGCGGTGAATATGGTGCTACCACAGGCCGTCCGAGAAGAATGGGCTGGCTGGATTTAGTAGCGACCCGTTATGGCTGTAAGGTACAGGGCGCTACACAGGTAGCGTTTACCGTATTGGATGCGCTGGGTTATCTGGATGAAATTCCGGTGTGTGTAGCGTATGAACTGGATGGCAAGCGGATTGACTATTTCCCGTCCACAACGAAGCTGAAAAGAGCCAAGCCGATTCTGGAAGTATTGCCCGGCTGGAAATGTGATATCCGTGGCATTAAAAAGTATGAGGAACTGCCTGAAAACTGCCGCCGCTATATTGAATTTGCGGAAAAAGCGGTGGGCGTACCCTTTACTATGATTTCTAACGGTCCTAAGAGAGAGGACATTATCTATAGATAAACCGGAGGCGATAATATGTGTGGTATAGTCGGATATATCGGTGAAGAACAAGCGGCGCCATTGCTGCTGACGGGTCTGGAAAAGCTGGAATATCGTGGTTATGATTCTGCCGGTTTATGTTTGAACGATAATGGAGCATTGGTAGTGAAGAAATCCAAAGGTAAGCTGGAAGTCTTAAAAAACCTGACCGATGACGGAAAAATACTGCATGGTACGGTCGGAATCGGCCACACAAGATGGGCAACACATGGAGAGCCTTCTGATGTCAATGCCCATCCGCATCTGAGTGAATCCGGACGCTTTGCCGTGGTGCATAATGGTATCATCGAAAACTATATTTTTCTGCGTGAAATGCTGATGAGCAGAGGATTGTCCTTCCGTTCCAATACGGATACAGAAGTGATCGCCCAGCTGTTTGAATACTATTATAAGGGTGACATCATGGACACCGTCATCCGTGTGATGTCCAAACTGGACGGTTCCTATGCGTTGGGAATCCTCTGCCGTGATAATCCGGATGAGATCATTGCCGTCAGAAAGGAAAGTCCGTTGATTATCGGTCTGGGTGAAAAAGAAAACTATATAGCCTCTGATATACCGGCTATCCTCGACAAGACGAGAAATATCTATCGTCTGGAAAATAATGAAATTGCCGTGATCAAACGGGACAGTGTACAGATTTTCAATACAGATAAAATGCCGGTCAAAAAGGAAACCGAAAAGATTGACTGGGATATCCATGCGGCAGAAAAAGACGGTTATGAGCATTTTATGTTCAAGGAAATCATGGAACAGCCGAAAGCTTTTCTCAATACGATTCATCCGCATTTGAAAAATGGCCGTGTGGTACTGGATGAGATTCATCTGAGTGCGGAAGAAATCCGTTCTTTCCGCAAAATCAATATTTTAGCCTGTGGGTCGGCCTATCATGTCGGTGTGGTGGCAAAGTATGTTTTTGAAAAAATACTGCGGATTCCGGTCGAAGCCGATCTGGCTTCGGAGTTCCGTTATCGTGACCCCATCGTGGATGACAAAACGCTGACTATCGTGATCAGTCAGTCCGGTGAAACGGCTGATACAAAGGAAGCGATGAAGGAAGCTCAGCGCAGAGGCTCTCATGTTATTGCTATCGTTAATGTTCTTGGCAGTGCCATTGCCAAAGAATCCGATGATGTCATTTATACTATGGCAGGACCGGAAATTGCCGTTGCTACCACCAAGGCATATAGTACACAGTTGGCAGTGATTTATCTCATGGCACTTTACTTCGGTGATTTGCTCGGTAAAATCAGCCCTGAAGAATATCAGATTTATCTTCAGGAATTGCAGACAATTCCTGATAAGATTCAGCAGATTCTGGATAACCGTGAGCAAGTACAATATCTGGCGTCAAGACTGTTCAATGCAGAGGATATTTTCTTTATCGGCCGCAACATTGACTATGCCTTATCACTGGAAGGTTCGTTGAAGCTGAAGGAAATTTCTTACATTCATTCCGAAGCCTATGCGGCCGGCGAACTGAAGCATGGTACTATTTCTCTGATTGAAAAGGGTACGTTGGTTATTGCTTTGGCGACCCATGAGGAATTGATCAGCAAGACACGCAGCAATATGGTAGAGGTGCATTCGAGAGGTGCCTATATTCTGTGCCTGACGACAGAAAAACATCAGGATTTGAAAAGCGTGGCACAGAGTACCATTTTCCTGCCGCAAACCTGCGATATGATGCTGCCGTCATTGGCGGTGATTCCTTTACAGCTTTTTGCTTACTATGTGGCGGCTCTCAAAGGCTGCGATATTGATAAACCCCGCAACCTGGCTAAATCCGTTACAGTGGAGTAAAAGCAGTGTGAAAAAACGGACAGTGTGGTTTGCTGTTGATAAAACGGCCAAACGGTGTTTCCCATTCAGAGAAGGGTGTAGATGTAGAGATGGATATTAAAAAAGAGTCAATTCTGATTTTGGATTTTGGCGGTCAGTATAGTCAGCTGATTGCCAGAAGAGTACGGGAATGTCATGTGTACTGTGAACTGAAGCCCTATACAATGACAGCGGATGAAATTAAAGCCGGCGGCTATTGCGGTATTATTTTTACGGGTGGTCCCAATAGTACCTATGACGATAATGCACCGAAATGTGATCCCGCACTGTTCACATTGGATATTCCGGTGTTGGGTATATGTTATGGCGCTCAATTAATGGCGCAGATGCTCGGCGGTAAGGTGAACAGCAGTGATAATAAAGAATATGGAAAAACAGAGATCGAGTGCAATACCTCGTCTCTGATGTTCCATGCGGCTAAAGCTAAATCCGTTTGCTGGATGAGTCATACCGATTATATTTCCTCCATTCCTCATGGGTTTAAAATTACTGCAATTTCTGCGGGATGCCCCGTTGTAGCTATGGAGGATATTAAGCGCCGCTTCTTTGCAGTACAGTTTCATCCGGAAGTGCAGCATACCCAGCAGGGGATGCTCTATTTGCAGAATTTCCTTTATAATGCCTGTGGCTGTACGGCAGAGTGGCAGATGTCTTCCTTTGTTACGGATACTATTCAGCAACTGAAAAAGAAAATAGGTAAGAAAAAAGTTCTGTGTGCATTATCGGGTGGTGTAGATTCCTCAGTAGCTGCATTGCTTGTGCATAAAGCGGTCGGTCAGCAGTTGACTTGCATTTTTGTGGATCACGGTATGCTGCGAAAGGATGAGGGCGATCAGGTCGAAAGCGTTTTCAGAAAACAGTTTGATATGAATCTGATCCGTGTGAATGCACAGGAACGTTTTTTGACTAAATTAGCAGGTGTTTCTGAACCGGAACAAAAGCGTAAGATAATCGGTGAGGAATTTATCCGTGTCTTTGAAGAGGAAGCAAAGAAGCTTGGCAAAATAGAATTCCTTTGTCAGGGTACCATTTATCCCGATGTTGTAGAAAGCGGCATGGGGGAGGCGGCTGTTATCAAAAGTCACCATAATGTGGGGGGGTTGCCTAAGGACGTTGGTTTTGAGGGAATCATCGAACCGCTGCGTGACTTATTTAAGGATGAAGTGCGGCAGGCTGGTTTGGCATTGGGAATACCGGATTTTCTGGTATATCGTCAGCCCTTTCCCGGCCCTGGACTAGCCATTCGTATTATGGGCGATATTACCGCCGAAAAAATTGCAACTCTTCAGGCTGCCGATGCTATTATGAGAGAAGAATTTATCAATAATGGATTGGATAAATGTGTCAATCAATATTTTGCTGTGCTGACAGGGGTTAAAAGTGTCGGTGTCATGGGAGATGGCCGCACTTATGAGAATACGATTGCTTTGCGGGCTGTGACAACGGATGATTTCATGACAGCTGATTGGGCAAGAGTACCGTATGATGTTCTGGAGAAGATTTCTAACCGCATTGTCAATGAGGTTGGAGATATTAACCGTGTTGTCTATGATATTACCTCTAAGCCACCAGCAACTGTCGAGTGGGAATAATGGCGAATGTCCCGAGGCACACCCTCTCATCCTCTCTCAGGGCATTTTTCTCATCGTCTTAACCTCCAAAATAAGAGACCTTGCATAGTGATAACATTTGTCACATTGCAGGGTC
>ONYQ01000086.1 GCA_900322145.1 uncultured Eubacteriales bacterium | reverse complement strand
GGTGGAAAACAAAACGGCTTTCTGTAAATAGAAGTTGCACTTTACAAGAGAACGTGCTATAATGATAGGGTATTCAGAAAAAGGAAAGAAATGACTTGGGGAGGGAATCCTTTTGGGAAAGATTATTGCAGTGACAAATCAAAAGGGCGGTGTCGGCAAGACGACAACGGCGGTCAATACGGCGGCCGGTATTGCTAAATTGGGCAAGAAAGTTTTATTGGTGGATATTGATCCGCAGGGCAATGCGACAAGCGGTGTCGGTGTGGATAAGCGTTCCGTGAAATATTCGTCCTATAGTATTATGGTGGATGATGTGCCGGCTGAACAGGTGATTGTACATACACAGTTTGACAATCTCGATATCATTCCTTCCGGTATAGAATTAGCGGCGGCGGAAATTGAGCTGGTCGAAGCGGAAAAACGAGAGGCAAAGCTCAAAAATGCACTGGCCATGGTCAAGGCGGACTATGACTTTATCTTTATTGACTGTCCGCCGTCACTGGGCTTGATTACCACCAATGCCTTTTGCGCAGCGGATACGCTGTTAGTCCCGATACAGCCGGAATACTATGCGCTGGAAGGTCTTTCACAGCTTATCAGTACCGTGAGGAAGATCAAGCGGCGCTATAATCAGTATCTCGATATCGAAGGCGTTTTGCTGACCATGTATGACGGCCGTCTGAACCTGACACAACAGGTCGTAGAGGAAGTGAAGCATTTCTTTCCGAGAAAGGTATTCCGGTCTGTTATCCCGAGAGGGGTACGTTTATCCGAAGCACCGAGCTTTGGTATGCCGATCATGTATTTTGATAAATCCTGCAAGGGCAGTATTTCCTATATGGAACTGTGCGAGGAAATCATAAAAAATAACCAATAAGGAGGGATGCGTATGGCCATAAAAAAAGGGGGGCTTGGCAAAGGTCTGGATGCCATCTTTATGGAAAACGATACCGAGGATTCCGATTCAACGGTTACGCTGAAACTGTCGGAAATCGAGCCGAACCGTTCCCAGCCACGACGGGACTTTAACGAGGAAAGCCTGCGGGAATTGGCCGATTCGATTGCGATGCATGGCGTATTGCAGCCATTACTGGTAAGACCCTTGCCGGAAGGCGGCTATCAGTTAGTGGCCGGTGAAAGACGCTGGCGTGCCAGCCGTATGGCAGGATTGTTTGAAGTACCGGTGATTATCCGTGAAATGTCCGATGCTGAGATGATGGAAATCTCTTTGGTGGAGAATTTACAGCGTGAAAATCTGAATCCGGTAGAAGAAGCGCTGGGCTATAAGATGCTGCAGGACGAATATCAATTGACACAAGAGGAAATCGCCAAATATGTCGGCAAAAGCCGTCCGGTGGTAGCCAATGCCCTGCGTCTGCTGAGTCTGAGTGAACCCATTCTGACCATGCTGCGGGAAGGCAGGATTACTACCGGTCATGCCCGAGCGTTATTAGCCATTAATGATCCGGAAGAACAGCTCCGGATTGCAGAACTGATTGAAAAGAATGATCTGACCGTCAGAGATATTGAACGGGCGGCTAAGAGCATCAATGCGCCCGATGCAAAGGAAGATCAGCCGGTAACGGTGCATCAACGGAATTCCTTTTTCGATGAAGTAGAGCTGGCTTTGCATGAACATCTCAGCCGCAAAGTCAAGGTTATTAACGGCAAAGATAACGGCGGTGTACTGCAAATCGAATTCTATAGTGAAGAGGATCTTAGTGACTTGGCGAAGCTGTTTGAGCGTGACTGAAGTACGGCATAGGAACCTGTCAGATATCCGGCAGATTCAGCCGGATTCGTATATAGCAGAAGAAAAGGAGTAATAGAAATGATTGACATTAAATACCTCAGAGAAAAGCCCGAGGAAGTAAAGGCAAGAATTAAGAAAAGAGAAATGGACCTTGACAGCATTGTGGACGAAGTGCTGTCCGTTGATGCCCAGAAGCGTGAGCAGATGGGTAAAGTCGAAGCGATGAAGGCCGAGCAGAATGCTGCGAGCAAGCAGATTCCGCAAATCAAAAAGGCCGGCGGCGATGCATCGGAAATTATGGCAAGAATGAAGGAACTGGTAGCCGCTATTAAGGAAGGCGATGCACAGATCGCTGCTTTGGACGAGAAACAGACTTCTCTGCTGCTGTCTTTACCGAACCTGCCGGATGAGGACGTTGCCACCGGCGGCAAGGAACAGAATGAAGCCCTTCATGCCTTCGGTGAAAAGCCGGTATTTGATTTCCCGATGAAGAATCATGTGGAACTCTGCGAAAGTCTTGGCATGATCGACTATCAGAGAGGCGCTAAATTAGGCGGTGCCGGCAGCTGGGTTTATAGAGGCTGGGGTGCCAGAATGGAATGGGCGCTGCTTAACTTCTTTATCAATGAACATATCAAAGATGGTTTCGAGTTTATTCTGCCGCCGCATATGCTGGGGTATCAGTGCGGTTATGTAGCCGGTCAGTTCCCGAAATTCACTGACGAAGTATATTGGATCAAGAATCCTACCAGCAACGAGGAGCGCTTCATGCTGCCGACCGCCGAAACCGCTCTTGTCAATCTGCACAGAGATGAAATTATCCCGATAGAAGAACTGCCGAAGAAGTATATTGCCTATACGCCTTGCTATCGCCGTGAAGCCGGCAGCTATCGCAGCGAGGAAAGAGGCATGATTCGTGGCCATCAGTTCAATAAGGTAGAAATGGTACAGTATACCGAAGATGATAAGTCGGATATCGCTTTCAAGGAATTGGTGGAGAAGGCGGAAAGACTGGTACAGGAACTCGGTCTGCACTATCGTCTGAGCAAGCTGGCCGCCGGTGACTGCTCCTTCTCTATGGCAAGAACCTATGATATCGAAGTATGGATTCCCAGCATGGAGATTTACAAGGAAGTCAGCTCCGCTTCCAATGCCCGTGACTATCAGGCAAGACGCGGCAATATCCGTTACAGAGGCGAGGATAAGAAGATGCACTTTGCACACACATTGAATGCATCCGGTCTGGCTACCAGCCGTGTCATTCCCGCTATTGTCGAACAGTACCAGAACGAGGACGGCTCGGTAACGGTGCCGGAGGTACTGCGTCCGTATATGGGCATTGACGTTATCAAAAAGTAATTCTGTCCGTTGTCAGACAGAAATCCGCCAGCCGGATACCCGAAAAGGTATCCGGCTGTTTTCTTGGAACAAGACGGCGGCAGATAGGCAGGCTTTTTTGTCAAAGGTTTGGTATCTGTCACCATTTTTTAGAAAAGAGGTTTGCTCAAGCGGATGAAGGAATGAGGCGGATTTCGTGTACAGAAACAATATCCTTCTTTTGGGAGAATGGAAAAAAACGGTAAAAAAACCGTTCAGAATATAGAAATTATGCCTATTTTTCGGGTTAAATGTTGAAGAAAATCTTAGCATAAGGAAAAGAATAATATTCCTTAAAAGAATTATAAATGTCTCCTTTGTGGTATAATGAAATACTAATAAAAAGAAAAATTGAAGAAACGGAGGAGATTATAGGATGATTACCGCAGACTATAACGCTAAATTCGGAAAAGAAGGGCTGACTTTTGATGATGTGCTTCTGATTCCCGGTGAATCGAATGTACAGCCGAAGGACGTAGATGTGAGTACCTATCTGACGAAGAAGATTAAGCTCAACACACCTCTGATGACCGCTGCTATGGATACCGTTACCGAAACCCGTATGGCTATTGCCATTGCTCGTGAGGGCGGTATCGGTATTATCCACAAGAATATGACCATCGAGCAGCAGGCCGATGCCGTTGACCGTGTAAAGCGTTCCGAAAACGGCGTTATTGTGAATCCCTTCTCGCTGACACCGAACCATTATGTTTACGATGCCAATAAGCTCATGGCAAAGTATAAAATTTCCGGTGTGCCGATTTGTGAGGATGGCCGTCTGGTCGGCATTATCACCAACCGTGACCTTCGTTTCATGGATGAGAGCGACTACAGCCAGAAAATCGCCAATGTTATGACCAATCAGAATCTGATTACCGCACCGGTTGGCACGACCCTTCTCGAAGCACAGCAGATTCTCAAGAAGCACAAGATCGAAAAGCTGCCTTTGGTGGATGCCAACGGTATGTTAAGCGGTCTGATTACCATTAAGGATATCGAAAAATCCGTACAGTATCCGAACAGTGCGAGAGATGATAATGGCCGTCTGTTGTGCGGTGCGGCTATCGGCGGAACCGCTGATGTATTGGATCGTGTGGAAGAACTCGTTAAGGTCGGCGTTGACGTGCTGGTACTGGATTCCGCTCACGGCCATAATAATAATATCATCAATTCTGTCAGCAGAGTTAAAAAGGCTTTCCCCGATGTACAGTTAGTGGCCGGTAATATCGCAACGGCCGAAGCCGCCAAAGCGCTGATTGATGCCGGTGCAGACTGTGTGAAGGTCGGTATCGGTCCCGGCTCCATCTGTACCACCAGAATCGTTGCCGGTATCGGTGTACCGCAGATCACCGCCATTTATGATGCGGCTTGTGAAGCCTCCAAGCACAATATCCCCGTCATTGCTGACGGCGGTGTGAAATATTCGGGCGATATCGTCAAGGCGCTGGCCGCCGGCGGCAGTGTCGTCATGATCGGTTCTCTGGTAGCAGGCTGTGAGGAATCTCCCGGTGAGAGCGAAATTTATCAGGGCAGACAGTTCAAGGTTTATCGTGGCATGGGCAGTCTGGGCGCTATGGGCAGAGGCAGTGCAGATCGTTACTTCCAGTCGGGCAATAAGAAATTAGTACCTGAAGGCGTTGAAGGACGTGTACCGTATAAGGGACCGCTGTCGGATACCATCTATCAGCTGATGGGCGGCCTGAGAGCCGGCATGGGTTATACCGGCTGCGCTAATATTCAGGAACTGCATGATAAGGCAAAGTTCGTGAGAATTACCGGCGCAGGTCTGAAGGAAAGTCATCCGCATGATATCCAGATCACGAAGGAAGCACCTAACTATTCCTACAACGGATAATGAATGATACGGGATCGTTTTTGAAGCATTTCAGAAACGGTCCCTTTTTGTCAGACGGAGGTTTCGGTCATGTATCAAAAACAATTTATTACGGAACGGCTGATTATACGGGAATATCACAAGCGTGATCTGGACGATTTTCTGTCCGTAATACGTCAGCCGCAGGTGTATGCTACCACCTATGGCATTCCTCTGTCCTATTCCAAAGCACGAGGCAAATGGTGGTTCAAGGTCATCCGTTATAACAGGCATCATCACATGGCCTATGAATATGCGGTATTTCTCAGGGACAGCGGACGTTATATCGGGAATGTCGGTCTGATTAACATGGATCATGCGCATCATCATGCGGATATTTCTTATTACATGGATCATGCGGTGACGGGGCGGGGATATGCTACAGAAGCGGCGGCGGCAATGCTGCAGTATGGCTTTCTGACGCTGGGATTTCATAAAATCAATGGGGTTTGTATGCATAAAAACGGCGCTTCCCGTCGGGTGATGGAAAAAATAGGGATGCGGTATGAAGGAACCCTGCGGGAAGACCTGTATAAAGACGGTGTTTATTATGATCTGGACCGTTTATCCATCCTCGACGAGGAATATTATACACTTTGTAAAGCGGAAAAAACAAGTTTTCAACATCTGAATGTTGAGAGTGTTTAATGTTATAATACGAAGTGTAAAATACGGGCGGAATATTACAGGAAAATATGGCTTGACTTTTGCAAAAACTCTATATATTGTGCCGGATTCGCTAAAAAACGACATGAAAACCATAGATGTGCTTCAACAGCCCTGTTGAGAAGTTTTCAACACTCTCAACAGGAGAATGTTGAAAACTTGAATGTTTTCCCCCGACTGCTTTGAAAGCGCTGTTTTACTACCATTTGTAATATGTGCAACGCAGATAAAGAAAACAAAATGTATAGCAAACAATAAATATACTGCGTGTATAAAAATTGTTCCCTGAAATTCTGAAATTGTCTTGACAAATAGTTATGAGTGAGTTATAATGTATAAGCTGACTGTTACGGAAAGCATTGTGTATGGCGGCATAGCTCAGTTGGCTAGAGCATTCGGTTCATACCCGGAGTGTCGTAGGTTCGAATCCCACTGCCGCTACTGAACAAACAGCCGTCATCAAGGCGGCTTATATGGCCCGGTGGTCAAGCGGTTAAGACACCGCCCTTTCACGGCGGTAACACGAGTTCGATTCTCGTCCGGGTCAGCTTGGGTGATTGGATTATATCCAATTGCCCTTAGATTGTATCATAAAGCAAAATATAGAGTTATGATACAATCTAAAGGCAATACCCCCCCCCCCGGGAAAAGAGAAGGGGTATCACCTTACTCACTCTTGCCGTAATTTGTTAGAATATAGGCAGGAAATGAGTATGTTTTTTACGGGCGACCAAATATTTGCAGTCTATCAAATCATGTGTCTCTCGACACTGCCGCATTCTAATGCCGCACCGCCCTCATTGCTTGTGGCTGTGACTGAGCGGAAGTACCATTATGTACCTGATGGATTATCGCCCAACATTGTTTAGATACAATGTCCATCATTGACTAAGTGATGTGGTCGTACAAGAACCGCTTTTGGATTCGGCAGTCCTCCGACCAGCTTTCCGCCTTTTTATGACGGCTCATCAGGGGGATGTGTTTGGTAGCCCCTTTATTCGGTTGTCAAAGAGCGTGACGCTCACCACCGCACCTTTCCGCTTCAATCCTGTGCAGTCGATACCTGCATTGGCAATGTTGCTTGTTCGGATTTTTAGAAATCGGATGTGCAATGTTGAGGTCAATAAAAAAAGAGTCGATTGTTCCAAACTGAACATCGCCTCAGAAATTTTTTCTTGACAATTGAAGCATTGTGGGGTATAATTCCCTACAAGGTATCAATTTGTCGTTCTGAAGGCCAGTTCAGAATGATACGCAGCCGGTACGTTATTTGCACTAACGTATCGGCTTCGATACTTTTTACAGATACTATACTATGATTACTTGAATTTGTCAAGACCTCGCCACATTCTTCTACCGTCCGTCTAATTTGGACGGTATTTTTTTGTGCAGATTGTTGTTTTTCAAATGGAAAATTATTGCAAAATGCCGATTATCTTATATTGTTGATATATTTTAAGTTATTTTCTTTATTGTGAGAACGTGTAATAAGCTATCCGGCAGATTAAAGAAGAGATGAAACAGAGAGGTATCTGAGAAAAATTTGTGGGCGGTTAAATAAGAGTTTGCCAGAATACAATATGTTTAGATGTACTTATTTTTTGTAGTTTGAATGTACTTATTTTTTATGCGACTGAAGAAGAGTCTCCCGTTTCTGAA
>ONYQ01000069.1 GCA_900322145.1 uncultured Eubacteriales bacterium | reverse complement strand
CTGTTGTAAAAAATATACACCTATCATAACCATAAAAGGAGGTTATTCTCATGAACCTGACAAGCATCAGCAAAAAAATGTCTTTTCTTCTCAGACACTGTAAGAATCCACAATACATTGACTTAAACGGCGGCTGGGCACCGGTAACGGTTATTCTTTCCGTCCTGAAAAAAGACTTCCCGGAAATGACACGCTCTATTCTGGAACAAATCGTGGCAGAGGATGAAAAGGGCCGTTATTCCTTCCATCCTGACGGCACTAAAATTCGTGCCAATCAAGGCCATTCCATTCCCGGCGTTGTCATCGAAATGGAACAGCCCGATCCGCCGGAACTGCTGTATCACGGAACGGCAACCCGTTTTCTGTCGTCTATTATGCAGGATGGTCTGAAACCCATGTCCCGACAGTATGTGCATATTTCTCCTGATTTTGAAACGGCTGTAAAAACCGGCCGCCGTCACGGCAAACCCGTCATATTAGTGATACGGGCACAGGATTTTGTTGCAGACGGTCATAAACTCTATCGTTCTTCTAACGGTGTCTGGCAGGCAGAATATGTTCCCAAAGAATATTTTACAGTGCAGTATCTATAAATCGAAAGAAGGTCACAAGTATGCAAAGAGAAATCCTCGTATCCGGTTTATTGAACGTGGAAACGAATGTAGCCGTCAAGGGCTTTCCGATTCCTTATTATCCGATAGATTATCCCTTTTTCGGAGTAACTTCCAACGTGTCCGGTGTGGGCTGTAATATTGCCAAAGCACTGACCGCTCTTGGTGACAAGGTAACGCTCCTGTCTTTTCTGGGACAGGATGAAGAAGCACAGCGCATCCTGCGGGATCTTCAAAAAGACGGCATCGGCACTGAAAACATCACTGCCGCACTCAAAAATACACCTGTTTCCGTTGTACTGCACGATTCTGACGGGCAGCGGCAGGTTTATTGTGATCTGAAGGATATTCAGGAACAGCGCCTGATACCCTCGCAGTACAGCAATATACTCTCCCGTACAGATATCGCTGTATTGTGCAACATCAATTTCAATCGTGACCTGATAAAGGCGGCTCATGCGGCCGGTGTACTGACCGCTACGGATGTTCATGTACTGCATGATATCCATGACGAATATAACCGGGATTTCATGGAAAATGCCGATATTCTTTTTTTGAGTGATGAGCGTCTGCCCTGTGAGCCGGAACAATTTATCCGTAATTTATATGCCTGTTACCACAATAAAATTATCGTCATCGGCATGGGTGCCAAAGGTGCCCTGCTGTTGGAAGGCGCTGACGATCATATAGTGATGGTGCCGGCTTATCATACGGAAACGATTGTCAATACCGTTGGCGCCGGTGATGCACTGTTTTCCGCTTTCCTGCATTTCTATCTCAAAGGCTATGACCCTACCGCCGCCCTGCAATATGCCGTTATTTTTGCCGGCATCAAAATCGGCTTTAACGGAGCTGCTTTAGGTTTTTCGTCAGAAAAAGAGATCGAATCTGCGGCCGCCGGTCATTCATCGGTCTGAAACCCCTGATAAAAATATCGCTTTATGTATTTTCCGTTGACAAACAAAACATTATTTTGTTATTATAAAAGCGGCAGCAGATATGGAGTGCAGCGATATGCCCTGCTGACAAAAAGGCAACCGATACCTGAAAATACCAAACGGATCTTTCCGCCCAACGTAATGTAACATATCGCCATGACTCCGTCCCATTACCGTGTGTGGATTGAAGAAAGGAAGTCCCTATAATGATACCTCTTGATAACCGGAATACTAACGGAAGGCAGCCGCCTCATCGTCCGCAGCCCTCTCCTCGTCCCCAACCGCAAAATCCGCCGGCTGACTCTTCTCAGACATCTGTACACCCTCAGGCGCAGAGGCCAACAGCGGCACGTCCTCAGCCGCAAAGATCAACGGCCGCACGGCCTCAGCCGCAAAGACCGCAGCCATCCCCTCAGCAACGCCCCACTCAACGACAGGCTATGGCATCTGACGGTTATGCCAAGCCGCAAAGGCCGGCCGCTTCTCCGTACAAACAGCCCCGAAAGCCGGACAGAATGCAGCAAAGCTACAAAATGTATAAAAAAAGGCAGCGCACCAGAAGAAAAATGATTCGTTTCTCTTTGCTCGCCGGTGTACCGATCCTGCTGGTTATCATTTTAATTGTATGTCTTCATTCCTGCTCGAAGAAAGAACAGGCAGAGCCTGTGCAAGCCTCAGGCAGTACGTCAGCAACGGAAAATTCTGTTCCCGAAACAACATCCAGTACATCATCAGAAACTGCTCAGCATTCGGATAAGGAAAATTCCTCTCAGGAAAGCAGCCAGCAGGATTCCTCCGAAGAAAGCAGCAAAGAGGAATCCTCCCAGTCCGAAGAAGAAATGCTGACGTATGACAATCCACATCAATACAGCATCAATTATAACCGTTTTTCACCGGATACCATGAGTGAATTGGAGCAAAATATCACTTCCGGCTATGTGGCTCTGTATGATGTAACACGGGATGAAATTATCTTTTCCCATAATTACAGCAAAAAATGCTTTCCGGCAAGTACTACCAAACTGCTCACCGCTATCACCGCCTGCCGTATTATTACCGACCCCAACAAGGTGATTACCGTCGGCGATGAAATCACCATGATTGACCCCGAATCGAGTATCGCTTACTTACAGGAAGGTATGCAGCTCACCTTTGAAATGCTGATAGATGCTCTGCTGCTGCCCTCCGGTAATGATGCGGCCTACACAATCGCCGTCAACTGCGGCAGAATTTATAAAAATAATCCCAAGCTTTCCAATGAAAAAGCTGTCAAGGCCTTCATGGAACAGGTCAATGTAGCCGCCGAACAAATCGGCGCTGAACATACCCATTATGTCACACCGGACGGTATACATGACGATGACCATTATACCAGCGCAGAAGATCTGGTAAAAATCGGTGACTATGCCAAAACCATTCCCCTTATTAATAAATCCTGCAGCAAAGCCTATGTGGAATGGGATCTCGTCAAGGGCGGCAGCATTGCCTGGAGCAATTCCAACAAGTTAGTCCAATGGGATTCCGGATTCTATTCGGAATATTGCGATGGTCTGAAAACAGGCTTTACCGATCAGGCCGGCACCTCCGTCGTGGCTTCGGCTACCATGAAAGGTCATACCTTGATCGCAGTCGTGATGGACGGTCAGACACTTTATACAAAGTATGAGGACTGCAATCTGCTTTTCAAGAAAGGCTTTGAACTATATGACCTGAATTACACCTACGGCTGATTATCCTGCCATACTCCGGAGAAACAGCCCCATTACATCGTTAAAATTGATCGCTTCGACAGAAGCTTCGGCGGCAATCGGATACTCTGCTATCTGCTTGCCGCCGCTTTTATAAATCAGCTTGCCGATGATTTCCCCCTTCTCTATGGGAGCTTCTACCGTTTCGGGAAGATATATCTCCGGTTCCATGCTCTTGCCCCGTCCTTTTCCGGCTAACAGCTTATCCGTAATCTGACAGGTGGTCGCAACGGAGGATGTCATCCCGTTTTTCACAGGAATATCCCGAAATACCTCCGGCGGTACTTCCGGCAGTAACATCGTATAATTCGCATAACCGTAGTCGAGCAATTTTGCGGCATCGCTGAAACGTTCCTTGCCGGTGCTGCTGCCTAATACTACCGCAATCAGGCGCAGACCATCCCTGTCAGCCGTAGCGCTGATACAGCTTCCTGCTTTGGATGTCGTACCCGTTTTTAATCCGGTAATACCCGGATAACTTTTCAACAGCTTATTCGTATTCACTAACTGCGTTTTCCCGCCCCGCAGTTCATCCATCCAGATACCGCTGTACTGTAATATTTTGGGGTGTCTGAGCAATTCCGCCGACATCACCGCCACATCATAGGCACTTGTTACATGACCTTCCTCGTCCAGACCGTTACAGTTTTTAAAAACCGTTTCCTTCATGTGCAGTTCCTTTGCCTTCTCGTTCATTGCCCGTACAAAATCCTCTTCCGTTCCGCTGACCAGTTCCGCCAGCGCTACGGCGGCATCATTGGCGCTGGCAACAATCGTTGCTTTCACCATTTCTTCTACACTCATGGTTTCCCCCGGTTCCAGCCAGATATCAGAACCGCCCATGGATGCCGCATGGGCTGAAGCCGTCACCGTATCCTCCCATTGTATTTTTCCGCTGTCCAGCGCTTCCATGACTAAAATCAGCGTCATCACCTTGGTGATAGAAGCGCAGGCTCTTACTTCATGGGAATTCTTCTCAAACAGTACCGTACCTGTTTCCGCATCCATCAGGACAGCCGCAGGCGCAGAAAGTTCCTCCGGCGCAATAGCGCCAACCGGTCTTACAGGCAAAGTGACCATCACAAACACAACCGACAGCATCAGCGAAAGTATCTTCAAAAAATTCATACCGCACCTCCCAAGCGTTCTGTCTAACTATATGCTTGAAGGTGCGGTATATATTATTTCTTAAGGCGTACTTTCTTTTTGCTTTCCTTTACGGTCGGTTCTGCGGAAAAATCCTGCGACAAAAAGGATGCAATTTCTCTTTTCAAACGGGCGACCGGCAAGCCTACCACATTATAATAATCGCCGTGAATTCCCTTGACGAACAAAGCGCCTTTATTCTGGATGCCATAACCGCCGGCCTTGTCATACGGCTCTTTGGTAATGACATATTCCTCGATTTCCTCTTCCGTCAGCGGATAGAATTCCACTTCCGTTATTTCCGAAAAGCAGAAACTCCTGTTCAGATAAAACAGGCAGCAGCCCGTAATGACTTTATGCGTCTTGCCCGACAAAAGCTGCATCATCATTCTGGCATCTGCTGTACTTCTGGGCTTATTCAGAATTTTACCGTCAATGATAACGGTGGTATCACAGCCTATGACCAGTGATTTTGCGTAACCCTTCGCTACGCTTTCCGCCTTCATATACGCAAGATATTCCGGACATTTCTCGACCGGCAAAGAACGTGGTACGATTTCCCGTATATCCGCCGGCAAAACTCGGAATTCATCATATAAAAAAGAAAATAGTTTTTTCCGCCGAGGAGAAGCCGACGCTAAAATAACATCCATAAAAAATGTCCTTCTTTCTATTTTTTATTCAGGAGACTTTTGTAAATATCTCCCTTTTTCAACCCCGTCAATTTAGCACTTTCTTTAGCGGCTTCCGCTGCCGACAAACCGGTTTCCAATAATTCTTCGGCAATGGCAACGGCTTCCTCTAAGGTGCTGTTTTCTTTTCTGACATCCGCCGTCCCTTCTACGATCAGCACGATTTCACCCTTGATACTCTTTTCATCGGTATATTTTTCTGCGGCTTCTTTCAGTGTCGTCCGGATGACTTCCTCATGTACCTTTGTCAGTTCCTTGACGATGGAAATGCGTCTATCCCCAAAGAAACGATACATATCTTTCAATGTAGCGGGCAGCTTATGCGGCGCTTCATAAAAAACCATCGTGCGTGTTTCCTGCAGCAGCGAGGAAAGGTGTTCCCGACGGCTGGGCTTATTGACACTCAGAAATCCCTCAAAGGTAAAACGGCTGGTCGAAAGACCGGAAATAGCCAAAGCAGAGGCCAGCGCCGTCGGACCGGGTACCACACATACCGTAATCCCTCTTTCATAGCACTGTTGTACCAGCAATTCACCGGGGTCCGATACACAAGGCATACCGGCATCGGTCACGATGGCGCAGTTCTCCCCGTTCTCGATGCGCTGACAAATTTCCTCTCCCCTGTCCCGACTGTTGAATTTATGATAACTTACCATCGGCGTATTGATTTCAAATCTGTTCAACAGTTTGATCGTAACACGGGTATCTTCTGCCGCAATAAAGTCAACGGCGGAAAGCGTTTCTATCGCTCTCGGTGAAAAATCCGACAAGTTGCCGATCGGTGTCCCTACAACAAATAATTTTCCTGCCATTATGTCAAATAAGCCTCCTTGTATGCGCCATAAATGGCGATCATTTCCTCCGAAAGACCGCCGCTATCGTTTTCCATCATCAATGCCGGTTCCACGACTAATCCGTTGGGACGGCCGCCCCTTCTGCCTTCTATCAGAAATAATTTGGGTGCTTTTGTATAGCGCTGCTGTACAAAGCGCAGGCGCTTCGGTTCAATATCATACTGCCGCATGGCGCAAATGATATCACTGAGCCGTTCCGGCCGCTGACACAGGCAAAATTTTCCTGAAAACCGCAGCAGCTTCGCCGCCGTTCTGACAATATCCTCCAATGTACAGGCCATTTCATGCCGGGCTATCCGGTGCGCCTGTTCCGGATTGATAATCCCCGTCCCCGCCGCCTTATACGGCGGATTGCACACCACTACATCATAGGTCGCCCAGTTTACCTTTCCCTGCAGATCCAATAAATCCGAATGCAGTACCTGTATCCTGTTTTCAAGGTGATTCAAGGCAATACTCCGCTGCAGCAAATCACAGGCTTCCGCCTGAATATCTACCGCCGTTACCGAAGCCGGTCTGTTTTCACGGCTCCATATCAGCGGTATCGCTCCACAGCCTGTTCCCAGTTCACACGCTTTATCCCGCTGTCCCGGTAAGGAAAAATGCGCCAGCAATACGGTATCGGTTCCGAATGCATGGTGCGGCGAAACAATGACCTGTACCCCGTTGCCCAACGGTTCGATGTGTTCCCCTTCCCTTATCATTCCATTGTCACTCCATCCACGCAATTGATATCCCCATTATAGCATACATCCTGCCTTTCGTAAAGTAAAAAATAAAGCGTCCCCTTCCCACGCAGGTAATTGATTTTGTGACAGAATCGCTGTATAATGAATCTATCCGTACATACAGAACAGGAGCATCCGCATGGGCTATTTTCTTACCATCGACCTGCATGGTCACACGACAGAAAGCGCTAAAAAGGCACTGGACACCGCCCTCAAAACCTTATCCGCAGAGGTGCATGAGGTGGAAGTGGTACACGGTTATCATCAGGGAACGGCTCTCCGTGATATGGTGCGCCGTTACAAGCATCCGAAAATTGCCCGTAAAATTCTGGGCATGAATCAGGGCACCACTATTTTCATTATCAAACAGCCATAACCAGCAGCAGCCGTTTCTTTCCCGAAAATACAGGAAGGAAACGGCTGCTTCATGTTTCAGTATATTCTTTGAGGGGAAGGATACCGCCTATATCGTAGAGCTTTTCACCGGATAAAGACAGCAGCGATACCCCGTAATTACGGGCAAAGGCCTTGATGGCCTGATAATCGGGATGCTGTTCAATACAGCCGCTGAACGCCAGTATATCACGGGACAGCAGACCGCAGCATCCGCCGATAAAACCGTATGTATAACCGTCCAGTTCAATAAAACCGGAACGGATTTTCAGAACATCTATGCCGTTCTGACGGCTGATTTTTTCAATAGACGGGTCAGACGTAATGAGCGCATTGTCATAAACGACAGCCGCAGAACATTTGCTGTAGCGCTGTCGGGTATATAAAATTTGCTTGCCTGTTGACTGAAGAAAGGACAGTAAAGACGGATCCGCCGTTGGTGTATGGCACAGCACTTTCTGATGGAGTACACATATATTCAGTGAAGGACGTTCTGCCGTCACACTCTGCCGGGTTTCCGTCAGCGTAAAGCCTTCATCGGATAGTAATGCTTTCATAGACGGGGACAGTTCATGGGCTATAAACAGTTGTTCACCGCCTGCATGACACACCGACATATCCGCATGAAAGCGTTCACTGCCGCTGACAAACGGCAGCGGCTCTGAGGGTATCACCTGAATGTGACAGCTTTGCAGAGCCGCTGTTAACGGCGGTTTACCATCGGACATGATAACACAGCTGACAGGCCGTGAAGGAAGATGAGGAATAGAAAGAAATCGCTCTGACATGACATTCACCGGCATTTCAATAGGTTCTCAGGGCTTCTACCGGACGCAGGCGGGCGGCTTTCATGGCAGGATAAATGCCGAAAATAACGCCGATACCTAACGAAAACAGTATGACTCCTATCATTATATCTATACGAGGCACCAACGTCAAGCCTAACAGGCCGGCACCGATCCATGATAGGAGGGTTCCGGAAATAATGCCGACAGTAGAACCGATCAGCGTTATCAGAACCGCTTCCCACAGAAATTCTCCCACGATCATTCGTTTGGGAGCGCCCAGCGCTTTTTTGATGCCGATTTCCCGTGTTCTTTCGGTAACGGCCGCTAACATGACATTCATGATACTCAATCCGGCTACAAACAGCGAAATAATCCCTACACAGGTCAGCACCAACGTGAAAATGCCGATGATATTGCCGAGGTTTTCCTTCTGCTTGGCTAAATTCGTTACCGTATAAGCACCGGTCACTGTATGGCGCTCCATCGTATGCAAAAGCTTGTCACTGGCTTCCTCGCTGTCATAATCCGGTTTGAGCCTTACCGCAATCTGAGAAAAATTGCCGGTATTCAGATTATCCTGCAGAGTCGTATAGGGAATATACATAAAAGTCGGGATGTAATCCCCCATCATATTTTCCAGCAGACCGCTGCCGGTTTTCACCACACCGATAATCTGGTAACGCTCGTTAATACCGCCGCTGTTAATGGTCAGCTTTTTGCCTACCACTTTATCTGTTCCATAAGCACTCACGGCTAATTTCTGGTCAATCAGACAGGTCTTTGCATAGGAGGACACATCCCCTGTATTGAAGAAACGCCCGTCCATCAATTCCAGATGAATCACATCCTTTGCGCTTTTATCAATGCCCCACAGATAAATCGGCGATCTTTCCTCATGAATATAAACATCGGTCGATTCAAACATCAGCGGCATGGCATTTTCCACATAGGAAAGAGATTGTATCTCCTGCAATTCCTTATGCGCCAAAGAAGCAGAGGAATTTTTAAGCATCACCGATAAACCGCCCATTCCCAGTTCATCTATCCCAGCAGTGTGAGCAGTGTCCGTGTTTTCTGACGGAAAAGCACCTTCAGCGAATGGTACAGCACATCAAGCATCCGAAGATTCCCTCCCATCCGGCAGAATGATTTTCTGGTCAGGTTCTATCATCTCCGCATTCAGAAGAAGGATTTCATTTTCCGACAATCCTTCTGTCACGGCGGCACCGTCTTTGTATTCCGTTCCCACCGTCACGGGTCTTTTACGGGCAAAACCCTGTTCATATACCAGCACATAATCGCCTTCCTCATCTGTACGGATAGCATCATAGGGTACCATCAGCACCGCTTCATCCGTTGAAGTGATAATTGAACACACCGCACTATAGCCGACACGCAAATCTTTATCCTCTTCGTCCAGCATCAGTGTGACTTCTACAGTCGTTTCCCGTCCGCTGAGTCCGTTGGTAACATCCGCTTCATTGGCAATTTTTGTCACCGTCCCGCTGTAATGCCGGTCAGGCAGGGCATTGAATACGATATCCGCCTTCTGTCCGATACGCACCTGCTGTATCTGGCTTTCATTGATATTCACCGGCACCTCTGCCTGCTGTTGTTCGGCAATTTTCAAAACTACTGCATCCTTTTCGATGATATCTCCCTGTTCGTATTTCAGCGAAGTGATTTTGCCGTTATGCGAAGCACAAACATTTTCAAGCGTACCGTATTGCTTCACTTCCTGCAATAAATCCGCCGGACTGCCATACTGTGACAGCAGTCCTATCAGCGCCTTGGTGTCATGAACCCCTGTATATTGTGACAGCATGGCAGTATAGACTTCCTCTATTTTATAGCAGGAAAACAGAAGGTCACCTTTCTGCACCTGGTCACCGTTTTTAACCGCTACACTTTCGATGATGCCCGTGCCGGGTGCCTTGACCGCTATTCCTTCCCTATACTGCAGTTTGCCCGAAGCGCTGATGGTGTTATTCATGCTTTGCGCCTTCAAAATCAGCACATCCGCCTGTACAGGATGTCCCGTCAGCATCGAACCTGACATTAAAATAACCGCCAGTACCATTCCTGTTGCCAGCAGTAAGTAGATATATTTCTTCATGTCACTCATCTCCCGCTGTTAGTATTTGTTTTTCCGGTCAAAATATCACCGTAAAAGCAACTATTTTCTTCCTGTCAAAATTTGTACGGCAAAACTTGATAATTCTGCCCGGATATGATAAAATAATCGTATCACATAAGGAAAAGGGTGGAAAAATATGATTGCTGTGATTGACTATGGTGCCGGTAATCTTCAAAGCGTTGTCAAAGCGCTGCATTTTATCGGCTGTGACTGTACCATTACCAGCCGCAAGGAAGAATTATTACAGGCGGACGGTGCTATTTTGCCCGGTGTGGGTTCCTTCGCCGATGCCATGGACTGTATGAACCGTTCCGGTGCTACAGAGGCTGTCCGTTCCTTTATCGACAGCGGAAAACCTCTGCTCGGTATCTGTCTGGGACTGCAGTTATTATTCGATGGCAGTGAGGAAAGTCCCGGCGCCAAAGGTCTGGGTATCCTCAAGGGCAGTATTACGAAAATCCCCTCTCAGAACGGCGCTCTGAAAATCCCTCACATGGGCTGGAACTCTCTGGAGATTTGTCAGCATGACGGCATTTTCAAGGGAATTCCCGAGGATGCCTATGTTTATTTCGTTCACTCCTATTTTCTGAAAGCTGAGGATGATGCCATTGTTGCCGCCAGAACCCATTACGGTGTGGCGATTGATGCGGCCGTACAGTGCCGTAACGTGATTGCCACACAGTTTCATCCCGAAAAGAGCGGCAAGGTCGGCTTGCAAATGCTCCGGAATTTTGTGGAGATGACAGGGAGGTAAAAAATTATGTACGCCAAAAGAATTATACCCTGTCTGGATGTCAAGGACGGACGGGTTGTAAAAGGAACCAGCTTTGTCAATCTGCGGGATGCCGGTGATCCGGTAGAATGTGCTAAGCTGTATGATAAAGAAGGCGCTGATGAATTGGTACTGCTCGATATTACCGCTTCCAGTGATGCCCGTAATATTATCGTCGATATTGTACGGGCGGTAGCCGACAGCGTATTCATCCCCTTTACCGTGGGCGGCGGTATCCGTACCGTAGAGGATTTCACCGCTATTCTTCGTGCCGGTGCCGATAAAGTTTCGGTCAATTCGGCGGCGGTACACCGGCCGGAAATTATCAACGAAGCCGCCTATAAATTCGGCAGTCAGTGTGTCGTCACCGCTATTGATGCCAAGCGCCGTGATAACGGTCAGGGCTGGGACGTTTATATCAACGGTGGCCGTATCAATACCGGAAAGGATGTACTGGCATGGGCGATGGAAGCCGAAAAGCGTGGTGCCGGTGAAATTCTCCTCACCAGTATGGATTGTGACGGTGTGAAAAACGGCTATGACCTCGCTCTGGCAAGAGCCGTTTCGGAAAATGTCGGTATTCCTGTCATCGCTTCCGGCGGCGCCGGTAAATTAGAGCATTTCTATGACGCTTTCACCGAAGGCAAGGCCGATGCCGTTTTAGCGGCTTCTCTGTTCCATTTCGGAGAAATTTCTATCAGGGAATTAAAACAGTACCTCGAAGAAAAAAATATCCCTGTCAGAAAGTTTCAATAATCCCTGAACATACAAACGCCTGAGAACAGTGCTTGTTTCTGCTCTCAGGCGTTTCCTGCCTATTATACCGTCATGCTTTGAAAATCAATGCGACACAATGCGCAGCAATGCCTTCCTGACGACCGGTAAACCCTAATTTTTCCTCGGTAGTCGCTTTGATGCTGATACAGTCCTTATCCAGCCGCATGGCTTCTGATAATACTTCCCGCATCGTGTCAATATGCGGTTTCAGTTTTGGCTGCTGTGCGATGACGGTAGCATCTATATTCGATACCGTATAGCCTTTTTCCTGCAGCAAGGCGCATACCTGCCGCAATAATCCGACACTGTCTGCCCCACTATAGGCCGGATCATTATCCGGAAAATGCTGGCCGATATCGCCTAAGGCGGCCGCTCCTAACAGGGCATCCATAATAGCGTGTACCAGTACATCGGCATCCGAATGACCCAGCAAGCCTTTCTCGTAAGGAATCGTTACGCCGCCGATAATCAGCCGGCGGTTTTCTGTCAGCCGGTGTACGTCATAGCCATGTCCTACTCTGATTTGCAAGAATATCCCCTCCCTTTATCGTTATACCCTGATTATAAATCATTTCGCCGGAACTTTCAAGCGGCAGCCAGTTTTCGATGTGCCGTATCCTACAGAACAGGAGGATTATCATGACCTTCGCAGAAAAATGCCGACATTACCGAACCGCCTTGAATCTGACACAAGCGCAGGTGGCAACCCTCACCGGTATCAGCAAAAGAACGTACCTATACTATGAACAGGGCGAAAAATTTCCCCGCAAACGGGATACCCTGCAAAAATTAGCCGACTGCTTCGGCATCAATATCAACCAGTTAATCGTAGAAGATGACGAAATATGGTATCAGTTACGGCAGCAGCGTCCTGCAGAGGAACGGACAAAGGAACTTTTGCAGGAAATACGCACTCTTTTTGCGGAACAGGATGTATCCGCCGTACCGGATATTCTGGCCTTCGCTGAGGAAGCCGCCGCACTATGTCAGGCATACATTACCCAGACAACCGCCCGAACAGATAATATACTGCCGCCAACCCCGACAAAAGACCCGCCTGCTTGAAACAGACGGGTCTTTGTGATAGCGTCATCAGGATGCCTGCGGCAGACAAGTACCGCAAGGCGTATAGCCTTCTTCCATCAGATGATTCAGGGAATCCTTCACGGTCTTTTTATTCTCCGCCTTGATATTCTTGACGGAACCGCAGGACGGCAGATGTACCTTTTTGTTGTTGGTATTGATAACATACTGTGTTACAGACGCACCGGACGGGGATTGTTTACCGCCGCTTACATTGTCTGACGGTTCTTCTCCCGGCAGATGACTGGTACCATCGGCATAGTTAATAATAACACCGGGCTGGTTATTATAGACATACACATTGAAGCTGACACCGTCACCGTTATCTTCTACCGAATACGCTTCCATTTCTACGCCTCTGGCGACTAAGTTATCCCCGTCAAAAATCGGCGTAACACGATAGAGTACATGATGGTTGGTTTCCTTGACATAGTCGGCCACCATATTCTCAAAAGGCAGCATACCATCCGTATTCATATAGCGTGTGCCGGTAATCAGATTCCGTTCATTGGCATTTTCCGCCGTGAGCTGAAAACCAATCAGGTGACAGCGATTATACAGCGACTTGCCGTTGACAAAATCATAGCTGATGCTCTGCCATCCGGTCGGCTTTACCTGACTGATATTGCCTCGCTTTTCGGTCGGCATTGTTTCTTTACACACACAGGCATAGGTCACACCACAGCGGCCAAGACTATCCAGCGGACTGTATTCCTCAAAAGCCTTTGTCGTATAATCCGCACTGGTGAAATAAGGAATGTTCTTGTTGATTTCCACATAGGGCTTATCGGTAAAATCCGGTACCGTATAGATGGTATAACCGCCTTCTACGGTAGAAACCGGCGGTGCCGATACAGACGAAGAAGCAGTCTGAGTCACCTGTTCCAGTACGGAACAGGCCGGAGCCGTCACGATCAGCAAAAGGGTAAATAAGGATGCAAGAATTTTTTTAGTCATTTTCATCTGGTATATTCCTCTCTGGTAATAGTATCGTGTGAACTGCCCGCAAATTCTGCGGTACTTTGCAGGGTAAAGCCGGACAAATCCACATCAAAGGTGGTCGAATACGGATACACTCTGTTCCAGCGGTACAGAATCAATCCTTTCAGACGGTCTGCATAGGGGACAATGTCTTCCCGTTCTACAAAACAGATATCCTCGTCCCCTGCCTGCTCAAGATAATCCTCTGAAACGGTGATGCGGTCGCTGTAATCGGTAAACAGCGCCTGAGAATATTCATTCATGTAAATCGTTCTGTCACCGCACAGCGCCATCAGATCCGCTATCAGCAGGCGGTCTCGGCTCTGACGGCGATGATTGAAGGTCATCCCCTTGTTGTCATCAATACATACTACGGCAATCATGCTGTTCCTCCCTTTCGGTCATATTTATCACCTGATAGTATTATAATCCAAAAATCACCGGATTACAAGCTATTTCAGTAAGGAATCCCACAGGAAAGCACAAACAAAAAATGGACAATTTCCGCCGGAAAGAATAAGATTTTCAAAAATAATTATTGACAGCAGGAAAAAATGTTTTTATACTATTATCTATAAATGAGCAAATTTGAAAATTGCACAAAAACAAGAACCCCTCCGCCTCGCTAACGCTCGGCACCTCCCCTGAAGGGGAGGCAGGAAACGT